>NZ_JBYRJB020000004.1:0-145108 GCF_058349865.2 Microbacterium altimontanum
TCCCGGCCGTGACCTCACCGACATCCTCCACGGCGACATCGTGCGCGGCACCGGAGGTGAAGATGTCCCCACCCCACGCCTGATCGAAGACCTCACCGGGGAGGAGCATGTCGTCCTCGTCGACGCACACCTCGGGATCGAACCACTCGGGGTCCAGCACCGGCGTCGACGAAACCTTCATATTCTCACAGTAGGAGTGGCCTCCGACATTCGAACGGCGGTCGATTCGAAGGCTCCCGACCCCGACATTCGATCCCTCGATCCCTCGCCCGAGCCATGTCGGACGCGTGGTTCAGACTGGGCATCATGAGCATCGAGGTTCGTCCGGCGGTCGAGTTCGACGACGTCGCCGCTCTCGTGGGGCCGAAGAAGCCGACCTCGAACGTGTGCTTCTGCCTGAGCTACCGCATCGGCAGCAAAGAGAACGTCGCGCTGCGCGGACCGGCCCGCGCCCAGCGGGTCAGAGAGTTGTGCGCGCACGATCCGGCTCCCGGGGCGATCGCCTATCGCGACGGCGAACCGGTGGGATGGGCGGCGGTCCACCCGCGCCGTGACACGAGCTTCGCTCGAAACCGGCTCATCCCGCATGTCGACGACCTCGATGTGTGGTCGCTCTGGTGTTTCCGTGTGCGACCGGGACACCGCAAACAGGGCATCGTCCACGCCCTGATCGAGGGTGCCGTGGCACACGCGCGGACGAACGGCGCGCCCGCGATCGAGGGTTACCCGGTCGACAACGGCGATGCTCGGGTGAACCTCACGATGGCCTACGTCGGAACACGCGGGGTGTTCGAACGCGCCGGCTTCACGAAGGCCGCCGAGACGTCGTCGGTGCTGGACGGATTCCCGCGGGTGCTGATGCGTCGAGACCTTCGCTGACTCAGCGCCCCGCCGGTTGATGCCGACCGACTGTCCCTGCCACGCACCCGCGGGACGAGCAGGGAGCGTTCGCGAGTCACGGCACGCCCGGGGCCGGGCGAGCGACGTCGGAACCGAAACGTAGACTCGAAGACGTGGCATCCGACTCCTTCGTTCACCTGCACGTGCACAGCGAGTACTCGATGCTGGACGGTGCCGCCCGGATCGGATCGATGGTCGAAGAAGCGGCGCGCCTCGAGATGCCCGCGATCGCCGTCACCGACCACGGCAACACGTTCGCGGCCTTCGAGTTCTACAAGACGGCGAAGGCCGCCGGCATCAAGCCGATCATCGGGATCGAGGCGTACGTCACTCCCGGCACCCACCGTTCCGACAAGTCGCGCGTGCGATGGGGGAGCCCCGAGCAGAGCAGCGACGACGTCTCGGGCTCGGGCGCCTATACCCACATGACGCTCCTCAGCGAGACGTCAGAGGGGATGCACAACCTCTTCCGGCTCTCGAGCCTGTCGAGCATCGAGGGCTACTACTTCAAACCCCGCATGGATCGGGAGCTGCTGCAGAACTACAGCAAGGGGCTCATCGCCACCACGGGGTGCCCCTCCGGCGAGATCCAGACGCGGCTGCGCCTCGGCCAGTACGAAGCGGCACGAGCGGCGGCCGCCGAGTTCCAGGACGTCTTCGGCCGCGACAATTACTTCTGCGAGCTCATGGACCACGGTCTGGAGATCGAGCGGCGGGTCAACAGCGATCTGCTGAGGATCGCGAAGGACCTGCAGATCCCGCTCGTCGCCACGAACGACCTGCACTACACGCACCGGCACGACGCGACGAGCCACGCGGCGCTCCTGTGCGTGCAGTCGGGATCGACGCTCGACGACCCGAAGCGCTTCAAGTTCGATGGCGACGGGTACTACGTCAAGTCCCCCGGCGAGATGCGGCAGGTCTTCCGCGACCACCCGGAGGCGTGCGACACGACCCTGCTCATCGCCGAGCGGTGCAACGTCGAGTTCAACACGAGCGCGAACTACATGCCGCGCTACCCGGTTCCCGACGGCGAGACCGAGGAGAGCTGGTTCATCAAGGAGGTCGAGGCGGGCCTGCGCTATCGCTACCCCGACGGCATCCCCGACGCCGTGCGCAAGCAGGCCGACTACGAGTGCGGCGTCATCGCGCAGATGGGCTTCCCCGGCTACTTCCTCGTCGTCGCCGACTTCATCAACTGGGCGAAGGACCACGGCATCCGCGTGGGCCCGGGCCGCGGCTCCGGCGCCGGCTCAATGGCGGCGTACGCGATGCGCATCACCGACCTCGATCCGCTCAACCACGGCCTCATCTTCGAGCGCTTCCTCAACCCCGACCGCGTGTCGATGCCCGACTTCGACGTCGACTTCGACGACCGCCGCCGTGGTGAGGTCATCCAGTACGTCACCGAGAAGTACGGCGACGACCGGGTGGCGCAGATCGTCACCTACGGCACGATCAAGGCCAAGCAGGCGCTGAAGGATGCCGGCCGCGTGCTCGGCTTCCCGTTCAGCATGGGGGAGAAGCTCACCAAGGCCATGCCCCCGGCCGTGATGGGCAAGGACATGCCGCTGAACGGCATGTTCGATCCGAGTCATCCGCGCTATAAAGAGGCGTCCGAGTTCCGCACCGTGATCGAGACCGATCCGGAGGCGAAGACCGTGTTCGATACGGCCGTCGGCCTGGAGAACCTGAAGCGCCAGTGGGGCGTCCACGCCGCCGGCGTCATCATGTCGAGTCATCCGCTGATCGACATCATCCCGATCATGAAGCGGGAGCAGGACGGCCAGATCGTCACGCAGTTCGACTATCCGTCGTGCGAGACGCTCGGCCTCATCAAGATGGACTTCCTGGGGCTGCGCAACCTCACCATCATCAACGACGCCCTCGACAACATCGCCGCCAACCGCGGCCACCCCCTCGTGCTCGAAGAGCTGCCGCTCGACGATCGAGCGTCGTACGACCTCCTCGCGCGCGGCGACACGCTCGGCGTCTTCCAGCTCGACGGCGGCCCGATGCGGTCGCTGCTGCGCCTGATGAAGCCCGACAACTTCGAGGACATCTCCGCCGTCATCGCGCTGTACCGTCCCGGCCCCATGGGCGCGAACTCGCACATCAACTACGCACTGCGCAAGAACGGCCAGCAGGAGATCACGCCGATCCACCCCGAGCTCGCCGAGCCCCTGCAGGAGATCCTGGAGACGAGCTACGGCCTCATCATCTACCAAGAGCAGGTGATGGCGATCGCGCAGCGGGTGGCCGGGTTCTCCCTCGGCCAAGCCGACATCCTGCGCCGCGCGATGGGCAAGAAGAAGAAGTCCGAGCTCGACAAGCAATACGAGGGCTTCCATCAGGGCATGGTCGATCGCGGATACGGCGAGGGCGCGATCAAGGCCCTGTGGGACATCCTGCTGCCGTTCTCCGACTACGCATTCAACAAAGCCCACTCCGCCGCGTACGGACTCGTGTCGTACTGGACCGCATACCTGAAGGCGCACTATCCCGCCGAGTACATGGCCGCCCTCCTCACGAGCGTCGGCGACTCGAAGGACAAGCTCGCCCTCTACCTCAACGAGTGCCGTCGGATGGGCATCCAGGTGCTGCCGCCGGATGTGTCGGAGTCGATCAAGTACTTCGCGGCCGTCGGCGAGGACATCCGCTTCGGTCTGGGCGCCGTGCGCAACGTCGGCTCGAACGTCGTCGACGGCATCGTCCAGGCCCGCCAGGACGGGCCGTACACGTCGTTCCACGACTTCCTGCGCCGCGTTCCCGCCCACGTGGCGAACAAGCGCACCGTCGAATCGCTCATCAAGGCCGGGGCGTTCGACACGATGGGCGCCACCCGCCGTGCCCTCCTCGAGATCCACGAGGACGCCACCGAAGCCGCCGTCCTCGACAAGCGCCGGGAGGCGCACGGCGAGGTCGGATTCGACTTCGACTCGCTGTGGGGCGACGACGAGCCGCAGCAGGACGCGAAGGTGCCGGACCGACCGGAGTGGACGAAGAAGGACAAGCTCGCGTTCGAGCGCGAGATGCTCGGCCTGTACGTCTCCGACCACCCTCTGGCGGGGCTCGAGATCCCTCTCGCCAAGCACGCGTCGACGACCATCAACGACCTCCTGACCAACGAAGACCTGCGCGACGGCGACCAGGTGACGGTCGCGGGCCTCGTGACGAGCGTGCAGCATCGCGTCGCGAAATCCAGCGGCAACCCGTACGGCATGATCACCGTCGAGGACTTCGACGGTGAGGTCACGATCATGTTCATGGGCAAGACCTACACCGAGTTCCAGCTCATGCTGCAGGCCGATTCGATCCTCGCCGTGCGCGGCCGTGTCTCACGCCGTGACGACGGCATGAACCTCCACGCGCAGTCGGCGTTCGCGCCCGACCTCGGGGTCGTGGATGCGTCGGGGCCGCTGGCGCTCACGATGCCCGAGCACCGGGCCACGCAGCGCACGATCACCGAGCTCGCGGAGATGCTGCGGCGGCACCGAGGAGACACCGAGGTGACGCTGAGACTGCACCGAGGAGGAGCCGCGAAGGTGTTCGAAGTGCCCCTCGGTGTACGCGTCACGGCCGACCTTTACGGGGAGTTGAAGAGCCTCCTGGGCCCGAACTGCCTGGGTTAGTCTTGAGGACCGAAAGACGCGCAGCGCGGCGCACCCCCGGAAGGAGCAGACGTGACCAACGAACAGCTGAACGGACCGGATGAGACGGATGCCGCGAGCCCGAGTGCGGCGAGGGATGCCGCGGCGGCGAGCCCGACGGGTGCTGCCGCGGACGACTCGGCCACCGATGCCGCGGCAGCCGCGTGGGCGGATGCCACGACCGACGCGACGGCGGATCCCGCCGCAGCACCGGCACACGACGTGACGACCGATCCGGCGACGGCGGATCGCGACGTGACGACGGACCGCGAGGCGGCGACGGATGCCGCGACCGACGGAAGCTCGCGAGTCGGCGATGCACGCCCTGCGGCCGCGTCTGATTCTGCCGGAGCAGTCCAGTACGGCGTGGGACCGTTCTCCCTGCGCGAGGTGATCCTCGCGGGCGTCTGGCTCGTCGCCTTCATCGTCTCGTTCTTCTCCACGAGCTTCTACACCTTCAGCTCGGTGTGGACGCAGGGCATCGACTGGGTGCTCGCGATCGGCGTGCCCACGGTCGCCGTGTTCCTGCTCATCCTGCGGCGACTCTCGCCGAGCGGCATTCGCCGCGTCGGCTCGCTGGGCATCGACCAGTTCGCCTCGGTCGCCTTCTCCGTCGCGGCCGTCGTCTGGCTCGGACAGGTGTGGTGGCAGGTCGGCCTCACCGCCGCGGGCGGGCGCTGGGTGCTCGGCTGGGTGCCGTGGGTCGAGCTCGTGCTGATGCTCGCCGGTGTCGTCCTCACTGCCTTCGCCGGACTGATCCCGGGGCTGAAGGAGGACTTCGAGCAGCGACCGGAGACGGTCTCGCATCGCGTCGCCCGCACGGTGCGCCCCGTCACGCCCCGCCCGATCACCCCGCGCCCGGCCGCGCCGCACGATGCTCCCGCCTCAGCGGCCTCCCACGACGGCCACGGTGCGACCACGGCCGCACCGGCCGGTGCCACCGCGGCCTGGCCGACGGCAGCGAGCGACGAGCAGCCCGTCGCCGACCACCGCGGCTTCGCACCCGAGGCGAAGGATCAGCCGACGGAGGCGTACGAAGACCTCGACGCGACCCGACACCAGGAGCAGCAGCCGCAGGACGAACGGGCGCCGGCGTCGGCCCACCAGGCGTTCTGGGCACTCGTGCCCGAGGAGCGCGATGTCGTCGACGAGAACGGCGTGCCCCTGTTCCGCATCGGCCCGACCGCGTGGGCCCTCGTGATCGAGGACCGCGGCTCGTCCTTCGTCGTGCGACACGAAGACGGCCGAGTCGGCTATCTCACCGACGTCTCGGGCGTCACGCGCGGCTGACCGACGCATCCCACCGGATAGCCTGGAGGGATGCTGCGCACCATCGATCTGACCGGCCGGTCGCTGTCGGCCGCCGAGCTGCTCGCCGTCGTCCCGCGCGCGCAGGCGGCCCGCGCCGACGCCCTCGCGGCCGCGACGCAGATCGTCCGCGACGTCGCCGAACGAGGCGAGACGGCGCTCCGCGAGCAGGCCGAACGGTTCGACCGGGTGTCGGGTCACGACATCCGCGTCCCCTCCGCGCATCTTGACGAGGCGGTGGCGCGCGTCGACCCGGCCGTGCGAGCGGCTCTCGAGGAGTCGATCGCCCGGGTACGTCGTGCGTCGGCCGCCCAGGTGCCGGCGGGGAGCGTGACCGAGCTCGCCGACGGCGCCCTCGTGGCACAGCGGTGGCAGCCGGTCGGGCGCGCCGGCGTGTACGTTCCCGGCGGGAAGGCGGTCTACCCGTCCAGTGTCGTGATGAACGTCGTTCCGGCGCAGGTCGCCGGCGTCGGCGCCGTCGCTCTCGCTTCGCCCCCTCAGGCCGAGTTCGGGGGTCGCGTGCACCCCGACATCCTCGCCGCCGCGGCCCTGCTCGGCATCGAGGAGGTGTACGCGATGGGCGGCGCGGGCGCCGTGGCGGCCTTCGCGCACGGGGTCTCCTCGATCGGGCTCGACCCGGTCGACGTCGTGACCGGACCGGGCAACAACTTCGTCGCCGCCGCCAAGCGCGCCGTCGCGGGCATCGTCGGCGTGGACGCGGAGGCCGGCGCAACCGAGATCCTCATCGTCGCCGACGCATCCGCCGACGCCGGCCTCGTCGCCGCCGATCTCATCAGCCAGGCCGAGCACGACGAGCAGGCCTCCGCCGTGCTCGTGACCGACAGCGCAGACCTCGCCGAGCGCGTCCGGGCGGAGGTCGAGAACCGCGTCGGCGCCACGCGCAACGCCGCCCGCGCCCGCGAAGCGCTCGAGGGCGAGCAGTCGGCGATCGTCCTCGTCGACGACATCGCAGCGGCCACGGCATTCAGCAACGCCTACGCGCCCGAGCATCTCGAGCTGCACCTCGCCGATCCCCGACCCGAGCCGTTCACCAACGCCGGTGCCGTCTTCGTCGGGCCGTACACTCCGGTGAGCCTCGGCGACTATCTCGCCGGCAGCAACCACGTGCTGCCGACCGGGGGGCAGGCCCGCTACGCATCCGGACTGTCGGCCGCCACCTTCCTGCGTCCTCAACAGGTGATCACGTACAACCGCGACGCCCTCGCCGACGTGGCCGACCACATCGTCGCCCTCGCGAACGCCGAAGCCCTCCCTGCGCACGGCGAGGCGGTCACGGCGAGGTTCGCGGGGTAGTCTGTCGGCTGATGCACTGCCCCTTCTGCCGTCACCCCGACTCCCGCGTCATCGATTCGCGCACCTCCGACGATGGTCTCAGCATTCGTCGCCGTCGACAGTGCCCCGAATGCGGCGGCCGGTTCTCGACCGTCGAGACGGCGAGCCTCACCGTCGTGAAGCGATCGGGTGTCGCGGAGCCGTTCAGCCGCGAGAAGGTCGCGGCCGGTGTGCGCAAAGCCTGCCAGGGCCGTCCGGTGACCGACGACGACCTCGCTCTGCTCGCGCAGCAGGTGGAGGAGGTGCTGCGCGGCACCGGCGCCTCACAGATCGAGACGAACGACATCGGACTCGCGATCCTGGGTCCGCTGCGCGAGCTCGACGAGGTCGCGTATCTCCGATTCGCGAGCGTGTACCAGGCGTTCGACTCGCTCGAGGACTTCGAGGCGTCCATCGCCCAGCTGCGTGCCGACCACGCGCGAACGGGAACCGTCGAGGACTGACCGATACGCTGGTGGGGATGTATCCCCTCCTGTTCCGCACCGTTCTGTCACGCCTCGACGCGGAGTTCGCCCATCACTGCGGCATGCTCGTCGTCCGCGTGCTCGGCCTTCCGCCCCTCTCCTGGGCGACGCGGGCCCTCACCAGGCCGGCGCCGGAGCTTCAGACCCGGGCGCTGGGGCTGACCTTCGACTCGCCGTTCGGTGTCGCTGCGGGATTCGACAAGAACGTCGTGGGGGTCGCGGGACTGACGGCCCTCGGCTTCGGTCACATCGAGGTCGGCACCGTCACCGCGGTCCCGCAGGAGGGCAACCCGAAGCCGCGCCTGTTCCGGCTCATCCCGGATCGCGCCGTCGTGAACCGGATGGGCTTCAACAACCGGGGAGCGGAAGCCGCTGCGGCCCGGCTGCAACGGCTGCGGCGCCAGCGCCGGCACCGCGCCGTGATCGGCGTGAACATCGGCAAGAGCCGCGTGGTCGACGTCGCCGATGCGACGGCCGACTACGTGCGCAGCGCGACGCTGCTGGCCCCGCTCGCCGACTACCTCGCGGTGAACGTGTCGTCGCCCAATACGCCGGGGCTGCGCGGGCTGCAGGCGGTGGAGACGCTCCGCCCGCTGCTGCAGGCGGTGCAGGATGCGTCGGGCAGGACGCCGCTTCTCGTGAAGATCGCGCCCGACCTGCCCGACGACGAGATCACGGCGATCGCGGGCCTCGCGGTCGACCTCGGCCTGGCGGGCATCATCGTCACGAACACGACGATCTCACGCGAGAACCTCGTGACCGATCCGGCCGTCGTCGCCGCGGCCGGGGAGGGCGGCCTGTCCGGCGCGCCCCTGAAACAGCGGGCCCTCGCCGTGCTGCGCACCGTGCGCGCGGTCGTGCCGCGCGACTTCACGGTGATCGCCGTGGGCGGCGTCGAGACGGCAGACGATGTCCGGGAGCGGCTCGCGGCCGGTGCCGACCTCGTGCAGGGCTATACGGCTTTCCTGTACCGCGGACCGCTCTGGGCGCGGCAGATCAACCGGGGGCTCAGCGCGGGTAGTGGCCGCGCTTGACCTGAGGCTTCGGCAGCCGCATCCAGCGCATCTGGATCGTGCGCATCGCGCCGTACCAGCCCAGGCCCTTCTCGCGTCGGTCGCCGAACTTCTTCGCCGCTGCGCGCTTGATGCGCCACGACGTGACGATCATGTCGATGATCACGAGCACGACGAACACCCACAGGACGATGAACGCGTAGACCTGGATCACCGGCAGCGACTGCAGGAACGTGACGAGGATCACGAGGATCATGAGCGGCATGATGAGCTCGCCGAGGTGCCACCCGGCATCGACGAAGTCGCGCACGAACCGGCGCTGAGGGCCTTTGTCGCGCACCGGCAGGTACCGGTCGTCGCCGGCCGCCATGCCGATCCGCGCCTTCTCGCGCTGAGCGGCGAGCTCGGCCTTCTGGCGCTGGCGCGCCTCCTTCGTGTCCGCGACGAGAGGACGCTTGCGTGCAGCCTCCCGCTCGGCCCGCGTCGGCGTCGGCCGTCCCTTGCCGCTGACGGATGCGTCGTCGGCAGCTTCGGTCTGCGGGGCGTCAGTCTTCTTGGACACGGATGATCCTCGGGCTCGATGATGGGGTTCTCCTAAGATTACCCGCATGACCTCCGCGACGAGCCCTGAGACGAACCGACCCGCATCCGTACGCGACGCCGCGAGGGGCGGCGTTCCCGCCGCCCTCGCCGATCTGGGCTCGCTCGTGCGGATCCCCTCGGTCGCCTTCCCCGGCTTCGACCGCGCCGAGGTGCAGCGCAGCGCCGAGGCGGTGAAGGACCTCGCCGAGGGCACGGGCGTGTTCGAGGGCGTTCAGATCCGCGACGCGGCGATCACGGGAACCGAGGAACGCGGGATGCCGGCCGTGCTGGCGACGCGCGCCGCCCGCAACGGCCGCCCCACGATCCTGCTCTACGCGCACCACGATGTGCAGCCGGTCGGCGACGAGGCGCTGTGGGAATCAGCACCCTTCGAGCCCACCGTCCGTGACGGCCGCCTGTACGGCCGCGGAGCCGCGGACGACAAGGCCGGCATCATGGTCCACATCGGCGCCCTGCGTGCGCTGCACGAGGCGTTCGGCGACGACCTCGACCTCGGCGTCGCCCTGTTCATCGAGGGTGAGGAAGAGGCGGGCTCACGCTCCTTCGCGCAGTTCCTCTCCGACAACGCCGACGCGCTCCGTGCCGACGTCATCGTCGTCGCCGACTCCGGCAACTGGGACGCCACGACGCCCGCACTCACGGTCTCGCTGCGAGGCAACGCCCGCTTCACGATGACCGTGCGCACCCTGGAGCACGCGTCGCACTCAGGAATGTTCGGGGGAGCGGTGCCCGACGCGATGATGGCGACGGTGAAGCTGCTGTCCACGCTGTGGGACGAGGAGGGCGCGCCGGCGGTCGAGGGACTCGCCGCCCGGGATGCCGTCACCCCGCCCTACACCGAGGACACGCTCCGCGACGAGGCGGGACTTCCCGAGGGTGTGAGCCCCGTCGGGCGCGACAGCATCCTCAGCCGCATCTGGAACAAGCCCTCCATCACCGTCACGGGCATCGACGCGCCGAGCGTCGTGAACGCGTCGAACACGCTGAGTCCCGAGGTGACGGTCGTGATCAGCGCCCGGGTCGCGCCCGGACAGTCGGCCCGCGAGGCGTATGACGCTCTCACCGCTCATCTGCGCGCGCACGCGCCTTTCGGGGCGGAGGTGACGTTCCGCGACGCGGACTTCGGCGACGGCTTCCTGGTCGACACGAGCGGATGGGCGGTGGCAGAGGCGAAGGAGGCCCTGCAGTCGGGCTACGGCGCCGAGCCCGTCGACCTGGGCGTCGGCGGGTCGATCCCGTTCATCGCGGACCTCGTCCGCACGTTCCCGGAGGCGCAGATCCTCGTCACCGGCGTCGAAGACCCCCACGCCCGCGCGCACAGCCCGAACGAGTCGCTGCACCTCGACACGTTCCGGCACGCGTTGATCGCCGAGGCGCTGCTGCTCGAGCGCCTGAATGCGCGCACGGTCTGAGTCGCTGGGCCGGAGGGACGACACGGCTGCCGCCGGCCGCCTGCCACGCGTGCGGGCGTAGACTCGACGTATTCGCTCGACCCCGGAGGAAACACATGACCGACACCGCACTGACCGCAGACCAGTCCGTCCGCGAGCACGGCGTGCTGCTCACTCAGGCCGCCTCCGACAAGGTGAAGAGCCTGCTCGAGCAGGAAGGCCGTGACGACCTGCGTCTGCGCGTCGCCGTGCAGCCCGGTGGCTGCTCCGGCCTCATCTACCAGCTCTACTTCGACGAGCGCTACCTCGACGGCGACCACACCGTGGACTTCGACGGCGTCGAGGTCATCGTCGACGAGATGAGCATCCCGTACCTCGACGGGGCCACGATCGACTTCAAGGACACGATCTCGGAGCAGGGCTTCACGATCGACAACCCCAACGCCGCCGGCAGCTGCGCGTGCGGCGACAGCTTCCACTGAGCTGACCATTCTCCTCACCGGCTGTGGCCGGCATTCGGTGCGCCTCGATGCGGTGCGCCGGGTGTCTGCTGCGCCCGCCCCGCCTGGGCGGTTGGCCAGAATCCGGTGGGAGGTTGCTCTAGACTGGCCACTGTCAGTTCCTTGATCCGGAAAGGTGCACTGTGCCCTCGAAACGTCGCCTCCGCTGGGTCGCCATCCCGCTCGGGACCGCCGCGGCCGTTCTCCTGGCGGGTTGCACCCCCTCGCAGCTGCACGGGTTCCTTCCGGGCTTCCAGGACCCGAACGCCGCGCCTGCCACGAACCGCACCGAAATGGTCGCGGGCATGTGGACCAACTCGTGGATCGTGCTCCTCGTCGTCGGCCTGATCACGTGGGGCCTGATGCTGTGGGCGATGGTCGCTTACCGTCGCCGCAAGGGCCAGACCGGGCTCCCGGTTCAGCTGCGATACAACATGCCGATCGAGATCTTCTACACGATCATCCCGGTCATCCTCGTCGCGGGGATGTTCGCATTCACGGCGCGCGACCAGGCGATCCTCGAGACGCAGGACGAGAACCCCGACGTCTCCATCGTCGCCATCGGCAAGCAGTGGTCGTGGGACTTCCAGTACAACGGGCAGGCGGCCGACAACTCCGACGCGGTCTGGACGATGGGCACGCAGGCCGAGCCCGACAAGAACGGCAACGTCGACCAGGCCGCGCTGCCCACCCTGTATCTGCCCGTCGACAAGACGGTGCGCATCGATCTCGAGTCGCGCGACGTCGCGCACTCGTTCTGGATCATCGACTTCCTGTACAAGAAGGACCTCTACATCGGCAAGGACAACCACTGGTCCTTCACGCCGACGCGGGAGGGGACGTATCAGGGCAAGTGTGCCGAGCTGTGCGGCGAGTACCACTCGGCGATGCTGTTCCGCGTGAAGGTCGTCAGCGACAGCGAGTACGAGCAGTACCTGCAGACGCTGCGCGACCGCGGCGACACCGGAGACATCACTGACGCGTACGACCGGCTGCAGAACGAGCCCGGCACCGGCGCTTCGAACGGAGAGAACTGAGATGGCGACGACGCTCCCGCTACAGGAGCCCGCGACGGGCCGGTCGACGACGCTTCCTCCCCGCCAGGCAGCGCTCATGAGCGCCAGCCGGGTGGAGCAGAAGGGCAACATCGTCGTGCGGTGGATCACGTCCACCGACCACAAGACGATCGGGTACATGTACCTCATCGCGTCGGTCATGTTCTTCATGCTCGGCGGCGTGATGGCGCTCATCATCCGTGCGGAACTGTTCGCGCCCGGCATGCAGATCGTGCCGACGAAGGACCAGTTCAACCAGCTGTTCACGATGCACGGCACGATCATGCTGCTGATGTTCGCGACGCCGCTGTTCGCCGGCTTCGCGAACGCCATCCTGCCGCTGCAGCTCGGCGCCCCCGATGTCGCGTTCCCGCGACTGAACGCCTTCGCGTTCTGGCTGTTCCTGTTCGGGTCGACGATCGCCGTGGCCGGCTTCCTCACGCCGCAGGGCGCCGCCGGCTTCGGGTGGTTCGCCTACCAGCCGCTCGCCAACGCGACGTTCTCGCCCGGTGCTGGTGGCAACCTGTGGTTCCTCGGCCTCGGCATCAGCGGTTTCGGCACGATCCTCGGCGCGGTGAACTTCATCACGACGATCATCACGATGCGCGCGCCGGGCATGACGATGTGGCGCATGCCCATCTTCTCCTGGAACACGCTGATCACCAGCATCCTCGTGATCATGGTGTTCCCGGTGCTGGCCGCCGCAGTCTTCGGCGCCGCCGCGGACCGCATCCTCGGCGCGCACATCTACGACGCCGAGAACGGCGGCGTGCTGCTGTGGCAGCACCTGTTCTGGTTCTTCGGCCACCCCGAGGTGTACATCATCGCGCTGCCGTTCTTCGGCATCGTGTCCGAGGTGTTCCCCGTGTTCAGCCGCAAGCCGATCTTCGGGTACAAGACCCTGGTGTACGCGACGATCGCGATCGCCGCCCTGTCGGTCTCGGTGTGGGCCCACCACATGTACGTCACCGGTGCGGTGCTGCTGCCGTTCTTCTCGCTCATGACGATGCTCATCGCGGTGCCGACGGGTGTGAAGATCTTCAACTGGCTCGGCACGATGTGGCGGGGATCCATCACGTTCGAGACGCCGATGGTGTTCGCGATCGGCTTCCTCGCCTCGTTCGTGTTCGGCGGTCTGACCGGCGTCATCCTCGCCTCGCCTCCGCTCGACTTCTTCCTCTCCGACTCGTACTTCGTGGTGGCCCACTTCCACTACGTGGTGTTCGGCACGGTGGTGTTCGCGATGTTCTCGGGCTTCTACTTCTGGTGGCCGAAGTGGACGGGCAAGATGCTCAACGAGCGTCTTGGCATGGTGCACTTCTGGATGCTGTTCATCGGCTTCCACATGACGTTCCTCGTGCAGCACTGGGCGGGTGTCGACGGGATGCCGCGGCGCTACGCGGACTACGCCCCGTCGGACGGCTGGACCTGGATGAACCAGGTGTCGACGATCGGTGCGATGATCCTCGGCTCGTCGATGATCCCGTTCCTGCTGAACGTCTGGATCACGGCGCGCAATGCACCCAAGGTCACCGTGAACGACCCGTGGGGCTATGGGGCCTCGCTCGAGTGGGCGACGAGCTGCCCGCCGCCGCGCCACAACTTCGCGTCGATCCCGCGCATCCGCAGCGAGCGCCCGGCGTTCGACCTGAACCACCCGGAGGCGGCCCCGGTCGCCGCACCGGCTCTCGCCGGCGTGAGCGGAGAGGTGAAGTAAATGCGCACCAATATGGGCATCTGGTGGGTCATCTGCGTGTTCTTCCTGATCGTCGCGGGTGTCTACACGGTGTGGAACATCATCGACAAGCCTGACGTCGTCTGGTTCCACGCGATCGAATGGGTCGGTTCGATCGGCCTGCTGTTCGTCGCGTTCATGGCCGCGCTGATCGCGTTCTACGTCGGCCGGGTACACCGTGCCCAGGGCGGCGAGCTGCCCGAGGACGTGCTCACCGCCGAGATCGACGACGGCGACCCCGAGGTCGGCGAGTTCTCGCCGTGGTCGTGGTGGCCGCTGGTCCTCGCACTGTCGGCCGCGTTCGCCGCGATCGGCTTCGCTGTCGGCACGTGGATGCTGCCGATCGGCCTGGGCATCTTCGCCGTGGCGATCGTCGGCTGGGTGTACGAGTACTACCGCGGACACTTCGCCCGCTGAGACACGCGTCAAGGGCCGTCGGCGCCGGGTTCCTCCCGCGCCGACGGCCCTTCGCTGTGTCCGCTCCTCGGGGTGCTGCGACGCGTTCGCCGACGCGACCGCGGCGTGAGGCAGCTGAGACTCGGGGAAGGACGCGGTACGAGCGAAGGAAGATCTGCGCGGCGTCGCCCTCCCTCCGTCCCGTTTCCTCCCTCCGTGACGGCTACAGCGTTGCGGCATGGGAGCTCGTTGCAATGGGGAAGCTGTGGGCGGCTGAGGATGCGTCGTGCCCGCCTACGGGTTCGAGAGTTGCACGTTCGCCGGTGTCGGCGACGCTTGAGAACTGGTCATTTCCGGCGCTTGAAAAGTGATCAGTTGCGGGCAGTCTAGCCAGGGGTTTCGTCGGTGGTGGTGCGGATGCTGGGGAGGCTGTCGATGCCCCTGCCGCGGAGCCGGTAGCTGGCGCCTTTGAGCGTGAGGACGTCGGCGTGGTGCACGATCCGGTCGATCATTGCGGCGGCGACGGCCTGGTCGCCGAACACGCCTCCCCAGCCGCTGAACGGCAGGTTGGAGGTGAGGATCAGCGACGCGTGCTCGTAGCGGGATGAGACGAGCTGGAAGAAGAGGTTGGCGGCGTCCTGTTCGAAGGGCAGGTAGCCGACCTCGTCGACGATGATCAGCCCGTAGCGGCGCAGCCGGGCGAGCTCGCGGGGCAGGTTCCCTTGCCGGTGGGCGTCGGTGAGGCGGGTGACCCAGTCCGTCGCGGTCGCGAACAGCACCCGGTGCCCATGCCGGGCCGCGACGATCCCCAATGCGACCGCCAGGTGCGTCTTCCCCGTTCCGGGTGGGCCGAGCAGCACCACGTTCTGCGCCTCCAGGAGGAACCCGCCCGAGGCCAGCGCGGCCACTTGCTGCCGGGCGGTGGGCTGTGCGTCCCAGTCGAAGTCCTCGAGTGTCTTGCGCGCCGGGAACCCGGCGGCTTTGATCCGCAGCTCCGCGCCGGAGGCGTTGCGGGCGCTCACTTCGCGTTCGAGGACGGCGGCGAGGTAGTCCTCGAACGACCAGCCCGCGTCCCTTGCTTGGTCGGCCATCCGGGCGGCGGCCTCGGTGATCCGGGGCGCCTTCAGCGCGCCGGCGAGGTAGGTGATCTGCTTCACCGACTCGGTGCCCTTCGTGGCGGCCATCACTGCGGCCCGCCGTCGATGATCCCGAACGCGCGGTCGTAGTCGGCGAGGTCGCGGGTCAGATCGTCCCTGCTCCCAGTTGCGGCGCGGGGCTGTTGGAACTGCTTGCGCAGCTGCGCCGCGGTCTCCACATGGTCGGGATCGGTGACCGTTCTGCCACGCGCCCAGATCCGGGGATGATCGGCGACGATCCGCCCGTCCGTCCGGACCTTCACCCGCTCCAGATCCGCGGAAACGTCGACCATCCGTCCGATCACGGTGGGGTCGACGGAGTAGTCGTTCGTATCGAGACGGACGTAGTAGTCCCGGCCCAGCCGGATGCTGTTGCGCCACCCCAGATGCAGCGGGATCGGCGGCAACGGCAGCATCGCCGCGCGATCCGCGTCCAACCGGTCCACCGGCGCCGCGCCGGTCGTGCGCACCACCCGCCGGTTCGCGCGATCCAGCCAGTCAGCGAACTGCTCGTTGAAGTCCGCCGGCGACGTGAACGACCGGCCGGGCATGAACGATGTCTCGAACCAGCCGTTACGGCGTTCCACGACGCCCTTTGACTCCGGATCTCGGGGCGGCAGCAGCACCAGCTTCGTCGCCAGGGTGCCCATGAACGCGGCCACGCCCTGCGCGGGACGGTGCCCCCGCCCGATCCCGGCCTCGTTGTCCCAGATCAGCCGCCGCGGCACCCGACCGAGCTGCTGGATCAGCTCCCAAGAGGCCAACAGCAGATCCTCTGTCATCCGGGTCGGGATCATCCGAGCGACCATGAACCGGGAGTGCGCGGCTGTGATCACCAGCACCGGCAGCAGCTTCGCCGTCCCGTCCTCGAGCGGGATCTTCTTCGGCGGGAACCACAGATCGCACTGCGCCGCATCCCCGGGATCCCACGTCAGCCGGTCCGCCGGATCGATCGGCCGGAACAGCGGCCGCAGCCGCTTCACGTTCTCCCGGAACCACGTGATCGACCCCGACCAGCCAACCCGCTCCGCGAGCACCGTCGCCGGCATGTCCGGCGTCTCCGTCAGCAGCGCCCGCACCCGCGGCTCGAACACGACGAACGACGACTCCGCCGGCGCCCGCTCATACTTCGGCGGCGACTCCGACCGGACCGCCTTCAACACCGTCGTCCGAGAGATCCCCAACCGCTCAGCGATACGCGCCTTCGGCACGCCCTCCGCCGCCAGCCTCCGGATCAGTGCCCAGTCCTCCAAGGTGATCACTCTCCAATCGTGATGAGTGACCACTTTTCACCGCCGAAACTGACCAGTTTTCAACCGCCGCCGACAGCCGGTAGCCTCGTGGCGGGCGTGGCTACCGGCCGCCTAGCCGTCGGCACAGCCCCGCGCGCCTCACAGCCTCGTGACCGTCGTCACGGCCGTCGTGACTGCGTCACAGTCGATGAAATGCTTCGTCGCGCGCGGTGCCTCGGTACGCGTCTCTCCTTCGCGCACGCCGGCGATGACGCATCCGTCGCCGCACAACGAGCGCACGACGTCTCCCACAGTCCGTGTGGGCGGTACCCGTCCTGCACCCTTGGAGAGCGGCGTCCCGTGCCCTCCGACGGCGGACAGTGCCGTTCACCGCCGCATCGTGTGAGCGAGCGCGGCTCGTCGCGTAGAAGGGCGCACAACGAGAAGGGCCCCGCCGCACGTGGTGCGACGGGGCCGGAGCGAGGGGAGTGGGTCTACTCCGCCTCGTCGTCCTTCTTCTTGCTCTTCTTCGGCGGCGCCTCCTCGGCGATCACCGAGGTCGGACGTACCGGGATCTCACCGGTCTTCGCGTCCTCCTCAAGGGGGCGCAGCGGCGAGTCGGGGTGGCCGGCGCGCTCGTGCGCTCCCTGGATCTCCGCGTCTTCGACCGTCGTCATCTGGGCGAGGGCGTGGTGCTGGTGCTCCACGGCGGCGTCGAGCTCGGCCTGCGTCACCGGAAGCAGACGGTCCTCGAAGAACCAGCGCGACATCCCGGCCCGCACGTTCTGCCAGAACCCGATGCGGCCCTTCGCGTTCGGACGCACGACGAGCGGCTCGTAGGTCTCGTAATCCACGAGCTTGAACCGGTCGAAGTGGTCGACGGGGCGGTGCACCTCGACATACTCGCCGCCGGGCAGACGCACGATGCGACCCGACTCGTAGCCGTGCAGCGCGATCTCGCGGTCCTTCTTCTGCAGCGCGATGCAGATGCGTTTGGTGACGAAGTAGCCGATGATCGGGCCGAGGATGAGCATCCCTTGCAGGGTGTGGATGACGCCCTCCATCGTGACGTGGAAGTGCGTCGCGATGAGGTCCGACGAGGCCGATGCCCACAGGACCGCGTAGAAGATCACGCCGGCCACGCCGATGGCCGTGCGGGTGGCCGCGTTGCGCGGTCGCTGCGCGATGTGGTGCTCGCGCTTGTCGCCCGTGACCCACGCCTCGATGAACGGGTAGATCAGCACGAGGACGATGAACAGACCCAGCACCAGTACGGGCAGGATGATGTTGAACGACCACGTGTGATCGAGCCAGACGAACTCGAGGTGCGGCGGCACGAGGCGCAGCGCGCCGTCGGCGAAGCCGATATACCAGTCGGGCTGCGTACCTGCCGACACCGGTGACGGGTCGTACGGCCCGTAGTTCCAGATCGGGTTGATCGTGAACAGCGAGGCGATCAGCACGATCACGCCGAAGACGAGGAAGAAGAACCCGCCCATCTTCGACATGTAGACCGGCATCATCGGGTAGCCGACGACGTTGCTGTTCGTCCGGGCGGGGCCGGCGAACTGCGTGTGCTTGTTGATCACCATCAGCATCAGGTGCAGCACGAGCAGACCCACGAGGATCGCCGGCAGCAGCAGGATGTGGAGCGTGTAGAGCCGCCCGACGATCTGGTTGCCCGGGAACTCGCCGCCGAACAGCAGGAACGAGGTCCACGTGCCGATCAGGGGGAGGCCCTTGATCATGCCGTCGATGATGCGCAGGCCGTTGCCGGAGAGCAGATCGTCGGGCAGGGAGTAGCCGGTGAAGCCCTCGGCCATCGCGAGGATGAAGAGAATGAAGCCGATCACCCAGTTCAGCTCACGCGGCTTGCGGAACGCGCCGGTGAAGAAGATGCGCAGCATGTGCACACCGATGCCGGCGACGAACACGAGCGCCGCCCAGTGGTGGATCTGACGCACCAGCAGGCCACCGCGGATGTCGAACGACAGCCGCAGGGTCGAGTCGAGCGCTGCCGACATCTCCACACCGCGCATCGGGACGAAGGAGCCCGCGTAGTGCGTGGGCACCATCGACGCCTGGAAGAAGAACGTCAGGAACGTTCCGGAGAGCAGGATGACGACGAAGCTCCACAGGGCGATCTCGCCGAGCATGAACGACCAGTGGTCGGGGAAGATCTTGCGACCCAGCTCCTTGACGAAGCCCGACAGGCTCGTGCGCTCATCCAGGTAGTTGGCGGCCCACCCGACGAAGCGGCCGCCGAGGGGCTTCTCCCGTGTGTCCTCCTGGAAGCGGGAGGGGGTGGTTGCGGTACTCAATGGCGCTCCCAGAAGCTCGGGCCGACGGGTTCGTGGAAGTCGCTCTTCGCGACGATGTAGCCTTCGCTGTCGACTTCGATGGGCAGCTGCGGCAGCGGGCGCGCCGCGGGGCCGAAGATGACCCGGGCGCCGTGCGACACGTCGAACTGCGACTGGTGGCACGGGCACAGCAGGTGGTGGGTCTGCTGCTCGTACAGGGCCACCGGGCAGCCGACGTGCGTGCAGACCTTGGAGTACGCGACGATGCCGTCGAAGCCCCAGTCCTCGTGTCCGGGAGCCGGGTGGAGGTCCTTCTCGGGGAGGCGCATCAGCAGGACGATGGCCTTGGCCTTCTCCTCGAGGTAGCCCTCGCTGTGGCCCTTCTTCGCGAGCTCCTCGGGGATCACGTGGAACGCGGAGCCCAGTGTGACGTCGGCGGCCTTGATCGGGATGCCGCTCGGGTCGTGCGCGAGGCGCGATCCCTTCTTCCACATCGTGTGGTTGAGCAGGTACACCGGGTCTCCGGCGTGCGGGTTCGCGGGCGAGTCGTGCGGAGCGAGGCCGCGGAACAGCGTGATGCCCGGGATGATCGACGCCACGAGGGCGGCGAACAGCGAGTTGCGCACCATGGCACGGCGGCCGAAGCCCGACTCCTCGTTCGCGGCGGCGAACGCCTGGATCGTCGCCTCACGCGTCGTGTCACGGCCGCGTGTCGCATGACGGGGCTCGATGAACTCCTTGTCGGACATGATCGCCTTCGACCAGTGGATAGCACCGAGGCCGATGGCGAGCAGCGCGAGCGCGATGCCCAGTCCGATGAAGAGGTTGTTGTGCCGGATGCTGGTGACCCGGCCGTCCTCGATCGGGAAGATCATGTAGGCGGCGACGGCCCAGATGGAGGCCGCGACCGACAGGTAGAACAGCGTGTAGACCGTGCGGACGGCGCGCTTCATGGCGGCCGGGTCCTTGTCGGTGGTGCGCTCCCGGTGGGGCGGCAGCGCGGTGTTCTGCACCGGATCGGGGACCGCGACGGCGAGCCCGGGGGAGGGCTTCCACGAAGCCCTCTCGTGCTCGAGCGGGTCTTCCTCGTGTGCCATGGTGCTCCTCGTGCGTGGAATGTCAGTGATCGATCAGTATCAGTTGGACTTCGCGGTGATCCACACCGTGACACCGATCAGGGTGCCGATACCGAAGATCCAGATGAAGAGGCCCTCGGCGACAGGACCCAGCGAGCCGAGCCCGAATCCACCCGGCGACTCGTGCTGCTGCAGGTAGAGCAGGTACGTGATGACGTCGCGCTTCTCTTCGAGGTTGAGGTTCAGGTTGCTGAACACCGGCATGTTCTGCGGGCCGGTGACCATCGCGGCGTACATGTGCAGCGGGCTCGTCTTGTCGAGCGCGGGGGCGAACTTGCCCTCGGTCAGTGCGCCGCCGGCGCCGGCGACGTTGTGGCACATGGCGCAGTTGGTGCGGAAGATCTCCGCGCCGTTCGCGGCGTCGCCCTTGCCGTCCAGGGTCTCCTCGGACGGATACGTCGGCCCCGGCGCGATCGACTGCACGTAGGCGGCCATCGCCTTGATCTGGTCCTCGGTGAACTGGACGGGCTTCTGCGGCGCCTGCGGGCCCTGCATCGCCAGCGGCATGCGACCGGTGGAGACCTGGAACTCGACGGCGAGCTCGCCGACGCCGTACAGCGACGGGCCCGCATCCGTGCCCTGCAGGTCCATGCCGTGGCAGGTGGCGCAGTTCGCCTGGAACAGCTTCTCGCCGTCGTCGACGGTCAGTGCCGTCGCCGACGTGGAGGAGTCGTTGGTCGCCGCCATCGCCGCGGATGCGCCCGCGTAGATGCCGCCGGTGGCGAGCAGGCCGATGCCGATGAGGACGACGGCTGCCAGGGGGCTGCGGCGCCCTGAGGCGCGACGCTTCTTGTCACGTGCCATTTGTCTGCGACTCTCGCTTGTCACTTGAGGAAGTAGATGACCAGGAACAGGGCGATCCACACGACGTCCACGAAGTGCCAGTAGTACGACACGACGATCGAGGTGGTCATCTCCTTGCGGCCGAAGTTCTTGACGGCGTACGCGCGGCCGATCACGAGCAGGAATGCGACGAGGCCGCCGGTCACGTGCAGCGCGTGGAAACCGGTCGTGAGGTAGAAGGCGGATGCGTACGCGTTCGCGTAGATCGGCATCCCCTCGAAGGTGAGCTGCGCGTACTCCCAGACCTGCCCGGACACGAAGATCGCGCCCATCGCGAAGGTGAGGAAGAACCACTCGACCATGCCCCATCCGAGGATGCCGCGCTTGCGCGTGGAGTACGGCTGGAATCGCTCCGCCGCGAACACGCCCATCTGGCAGGTGACCGACGAGAGCACGAGGATGATCGTGTTCACGGCGGCGTACGGCACGTTGAGGTGCTGCGTCATCTCCGCCCACAGATCGGGGGAGGTGCTGCGCAGCGTGAAGTAGATCGCGAACAGGCCCGCGAAGAACATCACCTCGCTGCCGAGCCAGACGATCGTGCCGACGGCGACCGGGTCTGGTCGCTTCACTGTGCGCAAAGCCTGATTGAAAGTCGCTGGGGTCGTCACGCTCCCCATTATGGCCGATTCTGCGGCGGGATATTCGCATCGGCGTGCCCGACCGGGGCCGATCTCCGGCTGAGGGGAAGCCCGGAGGATGCCGTGTGAGCGGCGCACGCTCGCCCGGCGTGCGCTGGGAGCACTCTGAGAACCCCCGATGGAGCGCGGGATGTCCGCATCCGTCACTCATCGACTCCGAGCGGGGGTGGCGGGAGGGCAGTCGATAGGATCTTCAGTCATGGCAGAACTCACCTCGTGGCCCGGGATCCTCACGACTCTCCTGGAGGGCCGCGACCTGAGCGTGTCGGAGGCCACGTGGGCGATGCGCCAGGTGATGAGAGGGGATGCGTCGCCGTCTCAGCTGGGCGCGTTCCTCGTGGCCCTTCGGGTGAAGGGCGAGACGGTCGACGAGATCGTCGGGTTCCGCGATGCGATCCTCGAGGCCGCGCTGCCGCTGCCCGTGGACGCCGATGTGCTCGACATCGTGGGGACGGGCGGCGACCGCGTCGGCACCGTCAACGTCTCGACCATGTCGGCGGTCGTGGCCGCGGCATCCGGCGTGCCCGTCGTCAAGCACGGGAACAAGGCCGCAAGCTCGGCCTCGGGGTCGTCGGATGTGCTGTCCGCGCTCGGCCTCGACCTCTCGCTCGGTCCCGAGGCGGTCGCGGAGGCCCTGCGCCGCACCGGGATCACGTTCGCGTTCGCGTCGGCGTTCCACCCGGGCTTCCGCCATGCCGGACCCACGCGGGGCGAGCTGGGCGTGCCCACCGTGTTCAACTTCCTCGGGCCGCTCTGCAACCCGGCGCGTGCGGAGGCGAACGCGGTCGGGGTGGCACAGCTCGACCGCGTCCCGCTCATCACGGGTGTGTTCCGCACCCGCGGTGCGACGGCGCTCGTCTTCCGCGGCGACGACGGGCTCGACGAACTGACCACCACGGGCCACAGCCGGGTGTGGGAGGTCAGCCTCGGCGACATCCACGAGCACGACATCTACCCGCCCGACCTGGGCTTCCCGCTCGCCGACCTGGAAGACCTCCTCGGCGGCGACCCCGCGCACAACGCCGAGGTCGTGCGTCGCACCCTGGCCGGCGAGACGGGGCCGGTGCGCGACATCGTGCTGCTCAACACCGCCGCCGGACTCGTCGCCTACCGGCTGTTCCGCGACCCGACGCAGGTGCAGCGGCCGATCCTCGACCGGCTCGCGGAGGCCGTGGAGACCGCCGCACAGGCGATCGACAGCGGCGCGGCCACGGCGAAGCTCGACGAGTGGGTGAGCGCGACGCGCTCGCTGGCGGGCTAGGCGGCGACATGCATCCGCGTGAGGCGCTCGAGGAGATCGCGTATCTCCTCGAGCGCGAGCGCGCGTCGCGGTACAAGTCGAAGGCGTTCCGCAGCGCCGCCGCCGCGATCGAAGGGCTCGACGACGCCGCGCTGCGCGACCCCGGGCTGCGGCGACGCAAGGGCATCGGCGACTCGACGTATGCCGTCATCCAGGCAGCGCTAGCGGGGGAGACCCCCGCCTACCTCGCCGAGCTACGCGAGCGCACGGGCGTGACGACGCAGTCGCAGCTGCGGCCGCTGGTGCGCGGGGATCTGCACGCGCACAGCGACTGGTCCGACGGGCTCACCCCGATCGCGCCCATGGTGGAGGCGGCGCGGGCGCTCGGCCACGAGTACCTCGCGCTGACCGATCACTCGCCGCGGCTGCGCGTCGCGAACGGTCTCTCCCCGGAGCGCCTGCGCGAGCAGCTGACCGCGGTGGCCGCGGTGAACCAGGAAGCTGCTCCCGGGTTCACCCTGCTCACCGGCATCGAGGTCGACATCCTCGAGGACGGGGTCCTCGACCAGGAGCCGGAGCTGCTCGGCGAACTCGACATCGTCGTGGCCTCTGCCCACTCGAAGCTCCGGATGGATGCGGCACCGATGACGCGGAGGCTCGTGGTCGCCGCATCCGACCCCCGCACCGATGTCCTCGGGCACGTGACCGGGCGGCTCGTGGAGGGATCCCGCGGGACCCGGCCGCCGTCGCAGTTCGATGCCCGCGCGGTCTTCGAAGCCTGCGCGGCGCACGGCGTCGCGGTCGAGATCAACTCCCGGCCGGAGCGGCAGGATCCGCCCGATGAGCTGCTCGCGCTCGCGCTCGAGCTCGGGTGCCTGTTCTCGATCGACTCCGATGCGCACGCACCGGGGCAGCTGTCGCTGATCGACCACGGAGCTGCGCGCGCCGAGCGCGCAGGCGTGCCGGCCGAGCGGATCGTCACGACGTGGCCGCTCGACCGCCTGCGCGCCTGGACCGGTCGCCCCCGGTAGGGACGCCGGTCCACGCGCGGCGGCTCAGCGTTCGGGCGGCTGCGGCGCGTTCGCACGCAGAACCTCGAGCCGCTTGCGGTACTCGACCTCGTCGATGTCGCCCTGGGCGTACCGCTCCGCCAGCGTCGTCTCGGCTTGTCGGCTCGGAGACACGTGGCCGTACGGGCCGTATCCGTCCCGCATCGCGGCGCGGCGCCAACGCCGGCCGAAGACGGCGAACAGGATGGCGAACACGGCGATCCAGAACAGGGGGATGAGGAGGAACCACCAGCCGAAGCCGGGTCCCCAATGTCCGCCGACATGGGCGGCGGCGATCGCGCCGCGGAAGGCGGAGTCGGCGAGTGCGGTGGTCATGATGTGCCTCTCGTGAGCTCGGATCGCGGCGATCGCGATCCACGCTCACGAGTCAACGCCGGTCAGCGCATCCGCGAATCCGTCCCCGGGAGTCTTGTGCGCTGCTCCCCGGGGAGTAGTCGCCCGGATGCAGGACTACTGCCATCCCGGCGTGATGAGCCCCGACTCGTAGGCGATGACCACGAGCTGCGCACGGTCGCGGGCGTGCAGCTTCTGCATGATCCGGGAGACGTGGGTCTTCGCCGTCAGTGGCGACAGGAACAGCCGCTGGGCGATTTCGTCGTTCGTCAAGCCCTGCGCCGCGAGCCGGAGGACCTCGGTCTCCCGCTCGGTCAGCCCGGAGAGCGTGGGCGCGTCGGAGCAATCGCGCAGACCGCTCGCTGCGCGCTCGAGCAGGCGCCGCGTGACGCCGGGGGAGAGCAGGGCATCCCCGGCGGCCACGACGCGCACGGCGCGGAGCAGGTCGACGGGTTCGGTGTCCTTCACGAGGAATCCGCTCGCGCCGGCGCGGATCGCGCGTGCGACGTACTCGTCGAGCTCGAACGTCGTGACGATGACCACCCGGAGACCGGCGAGCGAGGGGTCGGCGGCGATCTGCTCAGTGGTCCACAGTCCGTCGCCGTCGGGCATGCGGATGTCGAGCAGTGCGACGTCGGCGGGTGTCTCCCGCACGCGCAGCAGCAGCTCCTGGCCGCCCGACGCCTCGACGACGACCTCGATGTCGGGCTCCGAGTCGAGCAGGGCGCGGAAGCCGGCCCGCACCAGCTGATGGTCGTCGGCGATCGCGACACGGATCATGCCGGTCCCTCCCAGGGCAGTCGGGCGGTGACGCGCGTGCCGCCGTGCGGGCCGGATGAGACCTCGACCGTGCCGCCGAGGATCGCCGCTCGTTCGCGCATCCCGCGCATCCCCGCGCCGGCCGCACGATCCGCGAGGCCGATGCCGTCGTCCTCCACCACGGCGACGAGGTCGTCGCCCTCACGGCGGAGCCGGACGACAGCGCTCGTCGCACCGGAGTGCCGCACGACATTGGTGAGCGCCTCCTGCACGATGCGGTATGCGGCCGACTGCGCGCTGCTGGGCGCAGCCACGCCCCCGAGTCGGTCGTCGAGCGTCACGCTGAGTCCGTGCCCGTTGTGCTGAGCGATGAGCGCGGGGATCGCGTCGAGCTGAGGCTGCGGCGTCAGCGGTGCGCCCGCGTGGCTCGCGTCATCCCCGCGCAGGAGTGCGAGCACGCCGCGGACCTCGTTGAGTCCGGTCGCCGAGAGGCCCCGGATGGCGGCGAGCGCTTCCCGCGCTCGCTCCGGTTCCCGGTCGAACAGGTGCAGCCCGACGCCTGACTGCACGGAGATCTGGCTGAGGGAGTGCGCGAGCACATCGTGCAGCTCCCGGGCGATGCGGGCGCGCTCCTCCTGCTCGCTGGCGCGCCGCCGCTCGACGAGCTGGGCCCGGCGTCGCGTCGCGCGGTCGATGCGGGTGCGGATGCCGGCGCCCACGGCGAAGCACACGGCGAGCAGCAGCGTGACCAGCGCGATGCGGAAGGGGTGCCAGAGGTGACCGTGGATGCCGCTCACGGCGATGGCGACGAGCCAGGCGGCCCCGACCGAAGCGAGCGCCCAGGCGGGGGCGCCGCGCACGACGGCGCCGACGATCGCGAACGCGAGCGCGACGAAGGGCGGTCCGGCGTCCGGCGGCACGAAGAGGTCGGCCGTGGCGAGGGCTGAGACGAGCGCAACGGCGGGACCGGGGAGTGCTCGTGCCGCGAGGAGCGCGAGTGCGGATGCGGCGGCAAGGACGACGCCGAGGAGCATCCACCGCGGTTCGACCCGCGCCCAGACCGCGACCACGACGGTCGCCGGGACCTGGATGAGGAACGAGACCACGACGGGCACATAGAGCGTGACCCCGGGTGGCGGCCGGAACCGGGCGCCGGTCTCGTCCCAGGGCTGCTCCGGCATGCCGAAAGGCTACTCGTGCATCGGCGTCCGCCGCATCGGCCGCGGGCAGGCAGTGCGTGTACTCCCGCGGGAGTACACGGCGCTACTCGACGGTCGCCGCTGCGAGGGCGTCGAGCAGCCGCGTCATCGCCGTGCCGAGGCCGTGGCGCGTGGCGAGTTCTTCGCAGCGCTCGCGGGTCGCGGCATCCGCTGCCGGCAGCGTCGTCGATGCGAGGGCGACCGGCACGTCGTCGGCGACCCCCACCACGGCGGGCGCCGCATCGAGGTAGGCGCCGGCCTCGAGGATCTTCGACGCGACACGCGGCGTCATCCCGGTGCCTTCGGTCGCTGCCTGCCGCAGCGCCGTGAGCGTTCCGTGGGCCTGCAGGAGCGTCGCCGCCGACTTCTCGCCGATCCCGGAGACGCCGGGAAGCCCGTCGGAAGGATCGCCGCGCAGCGTGGCGAAGTCGGCGTACTGGGCTGCGTGGATCGCGTAGCGGGCGAGGATGGTCTCGTCGGTGACGACCTCGAGGTTGCTCATCCCGCGCGCGGTGTAGATCACCCGGACCGCTCGGGCGTCGTCCACGAGCTGGAAGAGATCGCGGTCGCCGGTGACCACGTCGACGGGGGTTGTCGCGGCGGCAGCCAACGTTCCGATGACATCGTCTGCCTCGTAGCCGGGTGCACCGACGATCGGGATGCCGAGGGCGTCGAGCGTCTCCCGGATGAGCGGGACCTGCGCGACGAGCGCGTCGGGGACCTCTTCCACGTCGGGACCGCCCGGCACCGACTTCGTCACACGGTGCGCCTTGTACGTCGGGATGAGATCGACCCGCCAGGCCGGCCGCCAGTCGTCGTCCCAGCACGCGACGAGATCGGTCGGACGATACGTCGTGACGAGCTTGGCGATGATGTCGAGGAACCCGCGCACGGCGTTGACCGGCATGCCGTCGGGCGACTTCACCGAGTCTGGAACGCCGTAGAACGCCCGGAAGTAGAGGGAGGCGGAGTCGAGCAGCATCAGCTTCTCGGAGTTCGTCGGCTCGATCACGGGCCAAGTCTGGCATGGGCCGGCGACGTGGGTGGGTCAGCGGCCGGTATTGCGCCGTTGGGCGTCACGAGTTCAGGCGATGGTGTGGATTCAGGCGGGTTGTGGCGGGATCTGCCTGATTCCGTGGCTGTGCCTGATCTGGTGACATCGGGGCGGTGCGGGGCGTGGGAGCGCGGGTGGGGGTGGGGGTGGCGTGTGGAGGTGGGGTGTGGGTCAGCAGCCGGGTGCGGTGGGGTCTTCGGTGCAGGTGTGTGCGACGAGGGCGGTGTGTGCTTCGAGGATGCGGATGCGTTGGGTGCTGCTGGTGGCGGTGATGTATCCGGGCACTGTTTGCCAGGTGGTGTTGTCGAAGGTGACGGTGGGGGTGTAGGAGACGGTGACGGTGGCGGGGTAGGTGCCGCGGTGGGTGTAGGTGTGGCTGGTGGTGGTCGGGGTGAATTGGGCGTTGCCGGTGGAGGCCCAGGTGGTGCCGCCGGTGTGGTGGGTGTGGGTGGTGCCGTCGCCGGGGGTGAAGGTGTAGTGGTGTGGGGTGAATCGGACGGTGACGGGCAGGTCGAACAGGTGTCCGTGGAGGGTTTGGGTGGTGGTGTGGGCGATGAGGTTCTGGGGGAGTCCGGCAATGCCGATGTGGTCGGGTTCGCTGATCAGGGTCGGCGGGGTGGGGCGGAAGGAGACCAGGTCGGTGAGAGTCACCGCCGGGATGGTCTTCGTCTTCGCCTTCGGGGTCGGGCTCGGCGACGGGGACGGGCCGTTGAGGCGGCACGGGGTCGCAGGGTCTTCGCAGTCCACCGCAGTCAGCGGGTCGGTGGATGGAGCGTGGACGGCGTCGTCGTTGGAACGTGGAGAGGCCTCACGTGTGTGGTGGGAAGAGTGCTGCGTCCCGTTGGATGGCCCAGTGGTCTTCTGGCCGGCCACATCAAGAGTTCTGCCGTCGCCCGACTTTTTCGCGCTATGGATCAGCCCGTCTGTGAACCCGCCCTGTGGAGGATCCGCCTCGTTTCCTCCGGCGGCTGACAGTGGGGCGGTAAGAAATGTGCCGGCAAGAAGGCAGACGAGCACGGTCTTCAGCACTTCGGCTTCCCTTCGCGACCAACCACCCCGGCGACAAGGAAGCCTGTCTTGGATGCGCGCGCTTGCGTCAGAGTTACCGTCGTGCTGTGAACGCTCTCGCGGTCCGGATCGACGAGAGACTTCCCAGATGCGTCGATAACTTTGACTGCTGACACGTCCACGCAGGTGGCGATGGTGACGGTTGTGAAATCCGCCGAGGCGCTCACTGGTTGGGAGAGTGTGACAACCGAATCGCCCTCCATCCGGGCCCCATCGGCATACAGGCCCGTCAGGTTCCTCTTGTCAGCGGCCCGCGCGTCACCGGTCGTCCACTTATATGCTTCCTCGAACGTGGCTGGGTCTCCGAGGTCGACGTGATTCACTGCGTCGACATACGCGCGGTACGTGTCTTCCGCGGCCTTGAACGCCTGCTCTTCACTCGTGAAGCGTGGTGTCGGAGTCGGCGTCGCCGCGGGCTGCGGGGCGCAGCCGGTCACCAGCGCGAGCGCGCAGAGGGCGGCGACGGCCAGTCCTGCGAGACGACGAGACACACGCCCACCGTAGCGATTCCGCGGCCGACGCCACGGAAGTTATCCACAGCTCAGGCGTCCTCGGCGAGCGTGTCGTGGATGCGGTGCAGATCGACGAGCAGCGACCCGACGAGCACCCAGTGCCCGGACGCTGGTGCGGCGATCGAGAGCGGACGCGTCAGCGCCGGCTCATCCTCCTGCTCCGGCACGATGTCTGCCTCACCCTCGAGACGATGCACGAGCAGCCGTACGTCATGCGCCGCGCGGTGCAGCTGCTCCGCGATCGCCGCGACGGTGGGCTCCTTCTGCAGGGCGTCGTCGTAGCGGTCGCAGAACGTCCGCGTCATCCCGATCACCTGCGTGACGATCGGCGAGAACTTCTCCACCAGACTCCGCAACTCCTCGAGCTCGGTGCGGTGACGTCCGGCGCGAGGGTTGAGCGTCAGCGACTCGGTCGCGTCGGTGATCGACGCATCCGCCGCCTCGAGCATCGGTCGCAGCAGCCGCGCCGTCACGATCAGCTCGGTGAGATCTGCCGCCGACTGCGGACGCAGCAGTGCTCCCGCGAGCCGGTCGATCGTGCGCGCCAGCTCACCGCCCAGCCGATCCACGCTGCTGTGCGCGGGAGCGACAGCCACCGGCGGAACGATCGCGATGTTCACGACGAACCCGATCACCGCGCCGATCATCGTCTCCACGATGCGGTCGAGGGCGTATCCCTGCGTCCCGGTTCCCAGCGCGAGCACCAGCATCGCGCTGATCGACACCTGATTCGCCGTCCCCGCCGTCATCCGCAGTGCCCACGCCAGCAGCAGCGCGATCACGATGGCGAGGAGGATGATCCACGTGCCGTTGCCGAGCACGAGACCGAGAACCGCCGCCACGGCGACGCCGACGATCACCCCGACGGTGCGCTCGACGGCCTTCGCGAACGACTGGTTGAGGCTCGGCTGCACCACGAGCAGCGCCGCGATCGCCGCGAACACCGGCAGCGGACCGGGCACGAGCCACCCCGCGAGCAGCCACGCCACCACCGTCGCCACCGCGGACTTCAGCACCTGCAGCAGCGGCGAGCGCCTGCTGGCGCGGAACGGTGCGGTCATGCGCATGTCTCCACGCTAGGGCCCTGCCCCGCTCTATGCTCAACCACTATGGATGACGCTCACCGCGCGGAGTTCGGCGCGCTGCTGCGCGAGCGCCGCGCGGCGATCGACGAGACCCTCGCCTCGCTCACCGGCGACCTCCAGGACCTCATCGCCGCGCGCGCCGACGCGAGCGCCGACGACGAGCACGACCCCGAAGGCGTCACGCTTTCGGCCGAATGGTCGCGCGTCGAGGGACTGCGCGCCGAGCAGCAGCAGGAACGGGATGCGGTCGACGCGGCGCTGCAGCGGTGGGATGCCGGCAGCTACGGCGTCTGCGTCTCCTGTGAGCGCCCGATCCCCGTCGGCCGCCTCCGCGTGCGCCCCATGGCGGCGCTGTGCGTCGCGTGCGCCGAGCGCGCCGGGCGCTGACCCCGTTCGGGCGCTGACGCCGCCGTTCGCGCGCCTGTCGTCGCGCCTCTCGCTCAGCGAGCGGGTCGCCGGCGCTGCAGATCGCGCGCCGCCTCGCCGGGCGTGCGATCGAGCAGGCGCGACTCCCAGACGATGTCCCAGCCGGAGTTCGCGGTGCGGGATGCGCGGAGGCTCTCGGCCGAGAATCCCGCTCCGCGCGGTGCGGACGCGAGGAAGTCGTCATAGCGGCGCAACCGGATCCCGAGGGCGTTCGTCGTCGAGCCGATCCGGTCGACGTCCTTCCACCGGATGCGCCCGCCGCCGCCCAGCCGGATCCCGTCGTCGTCGGCCGTGAGCGCCACCGTGCGCCGCCACTGCGTGATGAATGCGGAGCCGCCGCCGATGCCGAAGAACGCGATCGCGCCCGTGCCGACGACGACGTTCAGTGTCTTCGTCGGGGCGACGAGCAGGATGACCACGCCCATCGCCGCGAAGGCCGCACACAGGACGACGAGGACGATGAGCTTGCGACGCGGGGTGATGATCTTCACCGGGGGAGCGGACTCGGGCATGCCTCCACGCTAGACGGCGCCCGGGAACATCGCGGGCGCCGGCGGCGTTCTGATACTCTGGAGTGTCATTCGCGTGGCGAGCATCTCGCGCGCCTGTGGCACCGCAACACAATCCGCTCCGCTCCGGCGTTTCGCCGTGACCTCCTGCGCCCGCAGGGGCTTTCCGTGGGACAGCGTGCCGGAGCCCGACATATCAACCCAACAAGGACAACCCACTACATGACTACCGCAACGACCGCCCCGGCCGCCAAGCAGGTCGCGATCAACGACATCGGATCTGCCGAGGACTTCCTGGCCGCGGTCGAGAAGACGCTGAAGTTCTTCAACGACGGAGACCTCATCGAAGGCACCGTCGTCAAGATCGACCGCGACGAGGTCCTCCTCGACGTCGGCTACAAGACCGAGGGCGTCATCCCCTCGCGCGAGCTGAGCATCAAGCACGACGTCGACCCGAACGAGGTCGTCGGCGTCGGCGACCAGGTCGAGGCCCTGGTCCTCCAGAAGGAGGACAAGGAAGGCCGCCTCATCCTCTCCAAGAAGCGCGCCCAGTACGAGCGCGCCTGGGGCGACGTCGAGAAGATCAAGGAGAACGACGGTGTCGTGACCGGTCAGGTCATCGAGGTCGTCAAGGGCGGTCTGATCGTCGACATCGGGCTGCGCGGCTTCCTTCCCGCATCGCTCATCGAGCTGCGCCGCGTGCGCGACCTGACCCCGTACCTGGGCCAGGAGCTGGAGGCGAAGATCCTCGAGCTCGACAAGAACCGCAACAACGTCGTGCTCTCGCGCCGCGCCCTGCTGGAGCAGACCCAGTCGGAGTCGCGCACCAACTTCCTCAACAACCTGCACAAGGGCCAGGTCCGCAAGGGCACCGTCTCGTCGATCGTCAACTTCGGTGCGTTCGTCGACCTGGGCGGCGTGGACGGCCTCGTGCACGTCTCCGAGCTGTCCTGGAAGCACATCGAGCACGCGTCCGAGGTCGTCGAGGTGGGCCAGGAGGTCACCGTCGAGATCCTCGAGGTCGACCTCGACCGCGAGCGCGTCTCGCTGTCGCTGAAGGCGACGCAGGAGGACCCGTGGCAGGTCTTCGCCCGCACGCACGCGATCGGCCAGATCGCACCGGGCAAGGTCACCAAGCTCGTCCCGTTCGGCGCGTTCGTGCGCGTCGCGGACGGCATCGAGGGCCTCGTGCACATCTCCGAGCTGTCGGGCAAGCACGTCGAGCTCGCCGAACAGGTCGTGTCGGTGGGCGAAGAGGTCTTCGTCAAGGTCATCGACATCGACCTCGAGCGTCGGCGCATCTCGCTGTCGCTCAAGCAGGCGAACGACGCCGTCGACCCGTTCGGCACCGAGTTCGACCCGGCCCTCTACGGCATGGCCACCGAGTACGACGAGAACGGGGAGTACAAGTACCCCGAGGGATTCGACCCGGAGACCAACCAGTGGAAGGAAGGCTTCGACGAGCAGCGCGAGAAGTGGGAGCAGGAGTACGCCGCTGCCCAGGCGCGCTGGGAGGCCCACAAGGCGCAGGTCGCCAAGGCACAGGAGGCCGAGACCACCGGTTTCGGTGCTGCCGAGGCATCCTCGTCCTTCTCCAGCGAGACGAACGGTGGCGGCACTCTCGCCGACGACGAGGCGCTCGCCGCTCTGCGCGAGAAGCTGTCGGGCCGCTGAGCTGAGACACACCTCATGAGAAGAGGCCGGAACCGGCGGGTTCCGGCCTCTTCTGCGATTCCGTCACGGTAGCGTCGCCCTATGGCTTCGGGCGTCGCAGACCTCTCCAGCGCTCACGACCGCACCTTCCAGCGCGCCGCGGTGCTCAACCAGCTCCTGCTCGGCCTGACGGTGCTGATCATCGCGATGATCGTGGTGTTCACGCCCGGAGCCTCCCGGCTCCCGCTCTTCTTCGCCGGGATCGTCATGATCTTCGTCGCCACCGGCGCCACCGTCGTCATGCCGTGGAAGGGCATCAACGCGTGGTGGCTCACGATCATCCCGCTCACCGACATCCTCGCGATCACGGTGATGCGCCTCGGCGATCCGTCATCCGGCATCGGCCTGCTCTGGATCTTCCCCGCGATCTGGCTCTCCTCCACCTACGGCCTTCTCGGGGCGGTCGGCGGCTCCGCGGTGATCGTGACCGCGTACGCGTTCACGATCGCGCAGCAGCACGCGCTGCCCGCCGGCTACGCGACGCTCCTCGTCCCGCTGGTGATCGTGACGGTGAGCGGCACGAGCTACGGAACGGCCCGTCGGGCGACCGCGCAGCGGATGCTGCTCAACAAGCAGGCGCGGGTGCTGTCGCAGGCGCTGGAGCACGCGCGCCGCCAGGAGCAGGAGGTCGCGGAGCTCATCGATGCCGTCGACTTCGGGCTCATCCGCATCGCACAGGATGGCGCGGTGTCGGTGGTGAACGAGGCACCCGCGCAGCTGCAGCGGACGCTCATGCACCGGCCCGACGGCGATGGCGGGCCCGCCCTCTACGCGCTGGACGGCACCACGCGGCTGTCCGACGAGCAGATGCCGCTGGAACGGGCGCTGCGCGGAGAGGCCTTCGACTCGCAGGTGCTGTGGTTCGGCGAACCGGGGCCGGAGAGCATCGCCCTCGCGATCTCGGTCAGGCGGCTGCGCGACGCGCATGGTGCGGATGCCGGCGCCGTCCTCGTCTCACAGGATGTGACGAGCGAGCTCCGCGCGCTCCGCGCCCGCGATCAGCTCGTCGCGTCGGTGTCGCACGAGCTGCGCACCCCGCTCACCTCGATCCTGGGGTACCTCGACCTCGCGATCGACGATCCGGACGTCCCGGCCGGCGCACGCCGCGGGCTCGAGATCGCCGAGCGCAACGCCGAGCGGCTGCTCGGCATCATCGCCGACATCCTCGCCGCCTCCAGCGACTCGGGGAGGTCGGTCGACCTGACGATCACACCGGAGGAGACGGATCTCGCCGACACCGTCCGGGCCTCCGCCGAGTCGCTGGCTCCGCGCGCCGCGGAGACGGCCGTGACGCTCGACACCTCCGGCGTCGAGCCGGCTCCGGCGTACGTCGACCCGCACCGGCTGCGGCAGATCCTCGACAACCTCATCGTGAACGCCATCAAGTACAACCACCCCGGAGGCGTCGTCACGCTCGGCTGCACAACGGACGGCGACTCGTCATGGGTCATCGTGCGCGACACCGGGATCGGCATGACCGAGGAAGAGGTGTCGGGCCTGTTCACTCACTACTTCCGCGCGCCGAACGTGCGCGGCGGCGGTCGCAGCGGAACCGGCCTCGGTCTCGCGATCAGCCGACAACTGGCCCGCGCCCACGGAGGGGACATCACCGTGCGGAGCACGCCCGAGGTCGGGTCCACGTTCATGGTGCGACTGCCGGCGACCCGAGCGTCATCGGCCCCGGCGCCGCGGGTGGCGGTCTACCGGCCGGGCGACGAAGCCCCATCCCTCGAGGAGGACAAGCGATGATCGCACTCGACCCGGTCACCCTCTCGATGGTCACCGCCCTCGTGGTGATCGTGGCCGGCGTGTATTTCATCATCGAGACGTTCGCGCGCCGCGATGAGGGATCGGGCCGCGTCTGGTCCCTCGCGTTCCTCGGCGCGATGCTCACGACCCTGTCGTACATGGTGTGGGCGGCGAACCCGGCCCTCACCTGGTCGGTCGTCATCGGGAACGCGACGTTCGTCGGCGGCACCGGCTGCATGTGGCTGGGATGCCGGCGCTTCAACGGCCGACGGATGCTGATCCCCGCGCTCGTCGTCGCCCTCGGCGTCCTCGGCGCGGCCGGAAGCGTCCTGCTCGGCTGGGAGGGCGGCGACTGGTCGGGCGCGCTCTGGATGTTCGTATGCCTCACGGTGTTCGCCGCGCTCGGCTGCGCGGAAGCGCTCCGCGGCGAGATGGGACGCTATCGCACCGCGCGCGCTCTCGCCGTGGTGCTCGGGCTTCAGGCGGTCTTCTATGTCGGCCGCACGGTCGCCGCGGTGGCCGCCGGATTCGACAGCCCGGTCTTCCAGACCGCGTTCGGCACCGCGGCGACCAGCGTGCTGACGGTCATCCTGACGATCATCGCCCTTGTCGTGACATCCGTGCTGCGCGCCGATCGCGCCGCCGAGCGGGGGCCGCTCCTGACAGCGTCGATGTCGCTGCTCGGCAGCGAGGGCATCCTGCCGAACGAATCGTTCGTCCGCCTCCTCAGCCAGACCCTCCCGCGCGCGCTGCGGCGCCTGGAGGAGATCGCCGTCCTCTCGGTGCGCATCAGCGACCTGCCGCAGATCTCGTCGGCGTTCGGTGCCGAAACCGCCCGCTCCGTGGCCGACGCCGCGCGCGAGAGCGTCGTCCGCAACGTACCGTCCTCGGCGCTCGTCGGCGAAGACGATGCGACCGGGCTGCTGGTCGCCGTGCGGGTCCTCTCCGAACCCGACGCGCGGCGACAGGCGTCGCTCGTGTACAGCGGACTCGTCGACGATCTGGGTGCAGTGTCAGGTGGCGTCATCCCCGTCGTCGGTGTGGGTGCGGGGCTCGCGGGCATCGACCCCGCCGACGCGGCGGCGCTCATCGAGACCGCACGGGAGGCGAGCCGACGCGCCGTCGAGAGCGTCGGAACGTCGGTGCTCGTCGCCGACGGCGACGTCAGCGCGCGGTGAGGCGGTAGCCGACGCCGCGGACGGTCTCGATCCAGCGCGGATGAGACGGTGATTCGCCGAGCTTGCGCCGCAGGTTCGCCATGTGCACCTCGATCACGCGGGAGTCGCTGTCGCTGAGGTACTCCGAGCCGGTGTAGCGCTGGCCGCGGAGCATCAGGGCGAGTTCGCCCTTGCCGACGACCCGGCGCTGGGCGGACATCAGCTCGGCGAGAATGTCGAACTCGCTGCGGGTCAGGCTCAGCGGGGTTCCGTCGACGGAGGCCAGCCGCATCTCGGCGTTCAGCCGCAGCCCGTGGTGCTCGAGCCACGCGGTTCCGCCGTCCGGCGAGCCGTGATCCGTCGAGGGCTCGCCGGGCGTCGGCGCGGTTGCCGGGGCCGCGGCAGGCTGTGCGCCGGGCAGCGGCATCCGGGAGCGTCGCAGCATCGCCTCGATCCGCGCCCGCAGCTCGCGGGGACGGAACGGCTTGGTGACGTAGTCGTCGGCGCCGGCGTCGAGGCCCTGGAGGGCGTCGATTTCCTCACTGCGCGCGGTGAGCATCACGATGTACGTGGGACTGATCGCACGGATGCGGCGGGCGGTCTCGAAGCCGTCGATGCCGGGCATGTTGACGTCGAGCGTCGTCACGATCGGGTCGACCTCGCGCACGAGCTGCACCCCGTCCGCGCCGGAACCGGCGGTGTGGACATGGAAGCCGGCCTGACCGAGAACGTCGGCGAGCAGAGAGCGGATGTCGTCCTCGTCCTCGATCACGACGGCGACGCGACCCGGACCGGTCTCGTGGTCCACACGCTCTCCCTCCCGAGCGGGCACCCCCCTTCGGCCCGGCTCAGCGACTTCGGTCAGGATATCCCAGAACGCGTGGCGGAACGCCGCGCCGGGCGCGGCTTCCATCTCGTTCATCCGCAGCTCGCTGACAGACGGCCGAGCGGGGAATCGGTGAGCTGGAAGTAGATCTGCGGGCTGGTCGCCCAGTCCCATCCCGCGACTGTCCTGCCCGAGACGCCAGGAAGAGCCGCGCATGCGGAGGTAGGCGTGAACTGCCAGCTCGGGACGGTAGAGGCCTTCGACCAGATCCATGTTCCGGAGCTGCTGTCGATGCCGACGGCAGCAGCCGACAGGTCCGCCTGCACCGTGATGTACGACGTCGACGCAGGTGCGGAGACGTGGAATGTGACGTAATAGTTCCGCCGGTGATCGCCCGTCACGCCCCAGCCGTCATACGTCAGCTTCGTGATCGCGCACGTGCCCACGGCCGCGCCGGTCGCCGTCCGTGCGGTGCACGTGCCGAGCGTCGACCAGGTGCCGGCCTGCACCGTGGCGGCCGCCACGGCCCGATCCGTCCAGGCGGCGCTCGTGCCGCTGACGGCGAAGGTGCCCAGGAGCACACCGAGGAGCGCGGCGATGGCGGCGATGGCGACGGTGGAACGGTGCGACCTGCGTCGGCGGACGGCGATGGGAGTCGCGTTGCTCACAGGGCGGTCGCCCCCTGGAGGCGGAGCTGGCGGCGCGTGGTCGCCGGGGTGATCTCGATCAGGTCGCGGTCTGTGCCGCGCTTCGGCCGGCTGGCCGGGGTGATCCAGGTGAGGGCGATGAGAGCGAGCACGCCCATGAGCAGCGCGATCATGACGCCGGGCGACATGAGCCGGGAGATGACGAAGCCGGCTCCGGGCACCTGCACGCGGGGGGTCCACACCTGGGCGCCGACGTGGTAGTCGAGCGCGTCGGAGAACTGGTTGTTGTCGCCCTTCAGGGTGATCGTGTAGCCGTCGCCCTCGGCGGTGATCTTCTCGACCCGGTGGGTGACGAGGTTGTGGGTGAGCGAGCTCGGCAGGCTCACGACATCCCCGACCGCGACGGTGCTCGTGTCGACCGGCACGTCCACCACGAGATCGCCCGTCATGATGCCCGGCTCCATGGAGCCCGAGATCACGACCAGCGGCTTGATGAGCCCCGCGGCGCCGGCACCCCAGATCACGCCGCAGGCGAGGCCGACAGCGGCCAGCGTCCAGAGGGCGGCGAGTGCGATGCGGTGCAGGACGACCATGGTGTCTCTTCTTCCCGTGCTTTCAGTGCTCAGTGGGGGGATGTCGCGGATCCGCGGGTCACGCGGTCGCGGTGCCGCTGATCGTGACGATGACGGTGCCCGACTTGCCCTGGTTGGTGGCGTTCCAGTCGGAGGGGGCGGTGACGGTGAGGGTGATCGTGGTCGAGGCGGTCGAGCCGCCGGCGGCGGTCAGCGTGCTCGTGGTCGGCGCGACGGCGAGGGTCGGGTTGGTGATGAAGGTGCTGCCCGACCAGGCGGCGGTCGCGGTGAGTGCGGCGTTCGTCGTGCCGGTGTTCTTCACATACAGCGTGACCGTGCGCGTCTGACCGGGGAGGAGGTTGGCGAACGCCGTGGCGGGCACGCTGAGCTGCACGCTGTCGGCGTTGTCCGACTGCACCCACGTGGTGCCGTTCAGGGAGCCCTGAAGGTCGAACGTGGCCGCCTGCGCGGGTGCGGCGAAGAAGACGTTGTCGGTCCAGGCGGCGCTCGTCGCGGCCGCGCCGATGCCGCCGACGGCGACGAGGGCGAGCGTGGCGGCGACGATCGGGAGGCCCTTCTTCTTGCCCTTGCGAGCGGAGCGGCGGTCGGCGCGGGTGGCGGGGGTGATCTCGGTCATGTCTGCCTCTCAGGCGAGTCGGGGCGGAGGGTCTCGGTCCGGGATTTCGGGGTGTTCCTCCGCGATAAGACGACGGTAGAACGGCGACCTCAAGCGGCCCTCAGCCGTACCTCAAGCGCCGCCAAGGCTTGCGGTCTTGACCCGATCCTGAGGATGCCGTGGCATCCTCGAAGGCATGCCACTGATCGCTCTGACCGGCGGAATCGCGTCGGGGAAGTCGACCATCGCCGCACGGCTGAAGGAGCACGGCGCCGTCGTCGTCGACGCGGACGCGATCGTGCGCGAGGTGCAGCAGCCCGGTTCGCCCGTGCTGGAGCTCATCGCCGCCGAGTTCGGGGCCGAGATGCTCGGCGCCGACGGCGCGCTCGACCGCGCCGCGCTCGGGGCGCACGTCTTCGGTCACCCCGATCGCGTCGCAGCCCTCAACGCGATCGTGCATCCCGCCGTGGTCGCCGAGTCGCAGCGCCGCTTCACCGCTGCCGCGTCGGCCGACCCATCCGCCGTCATCGTGTACGACGTGCCGCTGCTCGTGGAGGGACGCGGCACGGGGGAATGGGATCTCGTCGTGGTGGCGCACGCCCCCGCCGACGTGCGCGTGCGGCGGCTCGTCGAGCTGCGGGGGCTCAGCGAGGCCGACGCCCGGGCGCGCATCGCGTCGCAGGCGACGGACGAGGAACGGCTCGCGATCGCCGACGTCGTGATCGACACCGCCGGCACGATCGCCGACACACGGGCGCAGACCGACGCGCTGTGGCAGCGACTGGCGGGCGACGGCGGCGCCCGTGCGATGCACTGAGCCCGGCCGAAGTGTCGGTGGCTCGACGTAGCCTAAGAGGATGCAGACCACCCGCTCCGTCCGCCCGTTCGAGGTCGTCAGCGAATACGCGCCGAGCGGCGATCAGCCGCAGGCGATCAAGGAGCTCGCGGCGCGCATCAACGCCGGCGAGACGGATGTCGTGTTGCTCGGCGCCACGGGAACCGGGAAGTCGGCCACCACCGCCTGGCTCATCGAGCAGGTGCAGCGCCCCACGCTCGTGCTCGCGCACAACAAGACGCTCGCCGCGCAGCTCGCGAACGAGTTCCGCGACCTGCTGCCGCACAACGCCGTGGAGTACTTCGTCAGCTACTACGACTACTACCAGCCCGAGGCGTACGTGCCGCAGACGGACACCTTCATCGAGAAGGACTCGTCGATCAACGCCGAGGTCGAGCGGCTCCGCCACTCCACGACAAACTCGCTGCTGAGCCGGCGCGACGTCGTGGTGGTGAGCACCGTGTCGTGCATCTACGGCCTCGGCGCCCCGGAGGAGTACCTCCGCGCCATGGTGGCGCTGCAGGTGGGGGAGCGCTACGACCGCGACGCGCTGATCCGCCAGTTCATCTCGATGCAGTACAACCGCAACGACGTCGACTTCTCGCGGGGCAACTTCCGCGTGCGCGGCGACACGATCGAGATCATCCCGGTGTACGAGGAGTACGCGATCCGGATCGAGCTGTTCGGCGACGAGATCGAGGCGCTGTACATGCTGCATCCGCTGACCGGCGATGTCGTGCAGAAGCTCGACTCGGTGCCGATCTTCCCCGCGTCGCACTATGTGGCCGGTGCCGATGTCGTGCAGCGCGCGATCGGCACGATCGAGGCGGAGCTCGCCGAGCGGCTGGGCGAGCTCGAGCGCCAGGGCAAGCTCCTCGAGGCGCAGCGGCTGCGCATGCGCACGACGTTCGATCTGGAGATGCTGCAGCAGCTGGGCTTCTGCTCGGGGATCGAGAACTACTCGCGGCACCTCGACGTGCGCGAGCCGGGCGAGCCGCCGCACACGCTGCTGGACTTCTTCCCCGACGACTTCCTGCTCGTCATCGACGAGTCGCACGTGACGGTGCCGCAGATCGGCGCGATGTACGAAGGGGATGCGTCGCGCAAGCGCACGCTCGTCGAGCACGGGTTCCGTCTTCCCTCCGCCCTCGACAACCGTCCGCTGCGGTGGGACGAGTTCAAGGAGCGCATCGGACAGACCGTCTACCTCTCGGCGACCCCGGGGCGCTACGAGATGGGCATCGCCGACGGCGTGGTCGAGCAGATCATCCGGCCGACCGGGCTCGTCGACCCGGAGATCGTGGTGAAGCCGTCGAAGGGGCAGATCGACGACCTGCTCGAGGAGATCCGGGTGCGCGTCGAGCGCGACGAGCGCGTGCTCGTCACGACCCTCACGAAGAAGATGGCGGAGGAGCTCACCGACTTCCTCGGCGAGCACGGGGTGCGCGTGCGCTATCTGCACTCCGACGTCGACACGCTGCGGCGCGTCGAGCTCCTCACGGAGCTGCGCGCCGGCGTCTACGACGTGCTGGTCGGCATCAACCTGCTGCGCGAGGGCCTCGACCTCCCCGAGGTGTCGCTCGTCGCGATCCTCGACGCCGACAAGGAGGGATTCCTGCGCTCCGGCACGTCGCTCATCCAGACGATCGGGCGCGCGGCGCGCAACGTGTCGGGCCAGGTGCACATGTACGCCGACAACATGACCGACTCGATGCGCAGCGCGATCGAGGAGACCGAGCGGCGGCGTGAGAAGCAGATCGCCTACAACACCGAGCACGGCATCGACCCGCAGCCGCTGCGCAAACGCATCGCCGACATCACCGACGTGCTCGCGCGCGAAGGCGCCGACACCGCCGCCATGATGTCGAAGCGCGACGCACCCCGCACGAAGAGCGGAAAGGGCAAGAGCCCGACCCCGCAGCTGCGGCGCGAGGGCCTCGCGGCCGAGGGAGCGCAGCAGCTCGAGGACACCATCTCCGACCTGTCGCAGCAGATGCTCGCCGCGGCCGCCGAGCTCAAGTTCGAGCTGGCGGCGCGGCTGCGCGACGAGGTGCAGGACCTCAAGAAGGAGCTCCGTGCGATGGAGAAGGCCGGTCACGCCTGACGCCGTGAGGCATCCGATAGCGTGAAAGCCGTGAGGAACCGGAACGGCAACGGGGCGCTGGTGGGCGCCGTCGCGGCCGTGGGCCTCGTCGTGGTGCTCGGCGTCGTGATGGCAGGCCGACTCCCCGTCGGCGAGCCGCGGTGGAACCCCCGACCGGTCACGACGATGAAGTCGTGGGAGGAGCGGACGCCGCAGAGCTCCCCGCTGCCGCGGCAGGCGGCCGGTGTGGCGAGCGACGCGCTGCGGATCATCCTGCTCGTGGTGTTCATCGTCGCGGTCGCGCTCGCCGTCGCTGCCATCGTCGTCTACCTCGTGCGAAGGTTCCGTGACCGACGCCGGCATGTGCGGCGCGACGTGCTGGCCGCCGGCTCCGACGTGACTGCCGCCGGGGGAGTGACGGACGTCTCGGCCCCCGCCGTGCGGCGCGGCATCGCCCGTGCGCTGGAGATCCTCGACGAGCATCGGGAACCCAGCGACGCCGTCGTGCAGGCGTGGCTCGGCCTGGAGGACGCGGCTCTCCTCGCCGGGGCCGAACGCGCGGCGTCGGAGACGGCGGCGGAATACGCCGCGCGCATCATCCGCCGCTTCGACACGGATCGCGCCGCGGCGGAAGCGCTCCTGCGGCTCTACCAGGACGTGCGGTTCGGCGGACGTCCTGCCGACGCGGCCGCGGTGCACACCGCCCGAGAATGTCTGCAACGGCTGCAGCGGTCGTGGCGAGACGTGCCCGCCGACGAGCACACGGCAGCGGAACCGGGGCCGGTGTGAACCGCCCGCAGCCCGGGCCTGTCGGCCCGATCGTCGGCGGTGCCGTCATGGGCGCGATCGCCGGGGCCATCGTGTGGGTGCTCGGCGTCGCCCTGCCGGTGTCGGTCGCTCTGTGCCTGTTCGGCGCGGCAGCCGGAATCGGCTGGGCCGGTTTCGCCACCGCCGACCGGCCGCTCTTCGCTCGGCAGACCCGTGACACACGGCCGGGAGTCCGCTCCGACGTGACGCAGACGGCGTGGGCCCTCCGCGCCCGCCAGGGCGAGATCAGCGACGGCGGACGCAAGCGCCTGCGCGCCTTCGCGACGTCGCGACTGCGCCGCCACGGCCTCGACATCGACGATCCGGCCCATGCCGCAGCCGTCCGCGAGCTGCTCGGCGAACCGGCGGCGGCGCTCCTCATCGCGGGGAGTGCGCGCACGCCGGCCGAGGTCGAGCACTGCCTCGACCGACTCGAGGCACTCGATCCCGACGACCCGCACCTGCTCGGCGCCGCATCCCGGCGACCGACCGGCGCACCGCAGAGAGGAACACTCCGCCCGTGACGACTCCCGACCGCCCCGTGACGACTCCCGACCGCCCCGTGCCGACTCCCGACCGCCCCGTGCCGACGACAACCGAGAACGGCGCCGCGACCGCTCCCGAGACCGGCCACGAGGAGGTGTATCAGCCCGACCGCGTGGGCGACGCGGCGCGGCGGATCCTCGCCGAGATCGGCACCGTCGTGATCGGGCAGGAGGAGCCGCTGCGTCTTGCCCTCGCCGCGATCCTCGCCGGCGGTCACGTGCTGTTCGAAGACGTGCCCGGTCTCGGCAAGACGCTGGCGGCGCGCTCGATCGCGCAGGCCTCCGGCCTCGACTTCCGGCGCCTGCAGTGCACCCCCGATCTGCTGCCGTCCGACATCACGGGCTCCTATGTGTACGCCCCGGGCACGGGCCGGTTCGAGTTCCGGCCGGGCCCGGTGTTCACCGGCCTGCTGCTCGCCGACGAGCTGAACCGCACGGCGCCGAAGACGCAGTCGGCGCTTCTCGAGGCCATGGCCGAGGGGCAGGTCACGGTGGAGGGGACGAGCTACCCGCTCCCGCGGCCGTTCCACATGATCGCCACCGCGAATCCCATCGAGTACGAGGGCACGTACGCGCTCCCCGAGGCGCAGCTCGACCGGTTCCTGGTGCGGCTGAGCGTCGGCTACCCCGATCGCGCGGGCGAGGAGCGCATCCTCGCGAACCGCATCGCTCGTCGCACCGAGACCGCGCGGGTCGCCCAGGTGGTCGACCCGGCTCAGCTGCGCGCGATGCAGGCGGGGGTGGAGCGCGTGCACGTCGATCCCGATGTGGTGCGGTACTGCGTCGAGCTCGCCGCGGCGACCCGCAGCGACGGCTCCGTCGAGGTGGGCGCGTCCCCCCGCGGTTCTCAGGGGCTCATGCTCGTCGGACGCGCGCTGGCCGTGATCGACGGGCGCGACTACGTCACCCCCGACGATGTGAAGCAGTGCGCCGTCGCGGTGCTGGCACATCGACTGACGCTCACGCCCGCCGCCTGGGCCGCCGGCACCGACCCCGCCGCCGTCGTCGCGGGCCTCATCGCACGGGTGCCCGCACCGCCGACCGTCGCACGCACCGCCGTCGGGGCGTGATGCGGCCTCTCACTCCGGCGCTCGCGGCGGCCCTCGGCGTCGGGATCGTCCTGCTCGGCGCCGCCCTGACGTTCGGGCGTGCCGACCTCGCCGTCGCCGGCGCGGTGCTGCTCACGGCGATCGCCGCGGCGCTCGGCGCACGGCACCCCTCGCCCGATGAGCAGCCCGCGGAGCCGGTGGTCCTCGAGCTCGAGCGACTCGCGGCGCATCCCGGCGACGAGGGGATGACGGTGCTGCCCGTCGCGCTGCGCGCCGACGCCGTCGGAGCCGAGCTCGTCGTCATCACGGCGACCGAGGCGCAGCACCGCACGCGGCGGATCGCCGCCGCCGGGCCGCACGCGAGAGCACGGCTGACGGTCAGCACTCCGCACACCGGGGACCAGGAGATCGTGGTGGCGGATGCGTCGCCCGTCGGCGCCGACGGGCTCTGGGTCGGCGCGACCGGGGCGCACCGCCGCCTGACGGCACGTCTCGAGCCGCAGGCGGTGCGGCTGCCGTTCCTGCCCCTCCCGCGCGATCCGTCGGGGCTCACCGGTGCCCACGACGCGCGCCGCGCCGGCGACGGCGGCGAGTTCCGCGACATCCATCCCTTCGCTGCCGGCGACAGACTGCAGCGCATCGACTGGAAGGCCACCGCCCGTCTCGCCCGACGCCCTGGTGATCTCTTCGTGCGGCGCACGTTCGCCACGGCTGACATCGACGTCGCGCTGATCATCGACGACGGCGACGACGTTACCGGCCGCCTGGGCGACTGGGCGCGCGGCGAGCGGGGGATCGGGCTGCCCGGGTCGATGGATGTCGCGCGCCAGGCGGCATGGTCGCTCGCGTCCGCGTACCTCGACGCCGGAGACCAGGTCTCGTTCCAGCTGCTGTCACGGCTGGGCAGCGCCGTGCCCCGCGGCTCGGGAGCACGGCATCGGCAGCGGCTCAGAGCCGCGATCACGGCATCCGTCCCGCAGACCCGCTATACCCGCCACCGCACCCCTCTCGTGGCGCCCGGTGCGCTCGTCGTGCTGCTGTCGACGTTCCTGGACGACGAGACCGTGTCGCTCGTGGGCCTGTGGCGTGCCGCCGGGCACCGCGTCGTGGCCGTCGACACGCTCCCCCAGCTGCGCGACGAGCGCCTGCGCCGGGAGCAGATCGCGGCATCCCGCATCGTGCTGGGGATGCGGGCCGATCGCCTCCGGGAGGTGCGGGGGATGGGCGCGGACCTCCTCGTCTGGGACGGCGACGCCGGCGCCCGCGCCGCCGCCCTGCGCACGATGGCGCGGCAGCGGAGGCGCGGATGAGCGTGGAGAGCGGCACGGGTGCCGGCGTGCGCGTGCGGACGCCTCGCACAGTGCCCCTCTGGGCGCTGCGCGGCCTGCCGGTACTCGTCGCCGGCGTGGCGTTCGCGATCGCGCCTCCGGTGTATGCCGCGATCGCCGTGGCGCTCGCGCTCCTCGGCGCGCTGCTGCCCGCCTCGTGCGGGACCTGGTTCGCCGCGGGTGTCATCGCGCTCGCGCAGCTGGCGCATCCTGCGATCGCCGCCGACCCGCGGCCGTACCTCATGGTCGCCGTCGTGCACCTGCTGCACGTGCTCGGAGGACTCGCGATCGCGCTTCCCGCAGCCGGCACTCTGCAGCTGAGCGCGCTCATCCTCCCCGCGCGCCGGTGGCTTGTGATCCAGGTCGTCGCGCAGCCGGTGCTCGCCGCGGCGCTTCTGGTCCAGCAGGTCGATCTGCGGTCGCTGCTGCCGGCCGGGCTCGTCGTCGTGGTGACGGCGGCCGCCGTCGTGGGGGTCGTCGTGCTGCTGCGGGTGCTGGCCGCCCGACGCTGAGGGCGAACAGCACCCCGGTGGGACCTCCCTCCCAGCCGAGTGTCGGAGGCCCCAAATACAATTGATCGGTGCCCATCATCCCAGTCGCCTCCTCCGCTCACACCTCGGGAAAGCTCAGCGTGCGCGGCGCCCGCGTGCACAATCTGCAGAACGTCGACCTCGACATCCCGCGCGACTCGCTGGTCGTGTTCACCGGCCTCTCCGGCTCGGGCAAGTCCAGCCTCGCGTTCGACACGATCTTCGCCGAGGGGCAGCGGCGGTACGTCGAGTCGCTGAGCGCGTACGCCCGGCAGTTCCTCGGCCAGGTCGACCGGCCCGACGTCGACTTCATCGAGGGGCTCAGCCCCGCGGTGTCGATCGACCAGAAGTCGACGAACCGCAACCCGCGCTCGACGGTCGGCACGATCACCGAGATCCACGACTACATGCGACTGCTGTGGGCGCGCATCGGCGTGCCGCACTGTCCCGTCTGCGGCGAGGTCATCCAGCGGCAGACCGTGCAGCAGATCGCCGACCAGCTCATGGAGCTGCCGGAGCGCACCCGCTACCAGATCGTCGCCCCCGTCATCACCCAGAAGAAGGGGGAGTTCGTCGACCTCTTCAAGGAGCTCTCGGCGAAGGGCTACGCGCGTGCCGTGGTCGACGGCGACCTCGTGCAGCTCGCCGAGCCGCCGACACTCAAGAAGAGCTACAAGCACGACATCGCGGTGGTCGTCGACCGCCTCGTCGCCGGACCCGAGATCCTCAGCCGCGTCACCGACTCCGTCGAGACCGCCCTGGGCCTCGCCGACGGGATCATGCAGGTCAACTTCGTCGACGAGGAGGGGGATGCCGCGTGGCAGAGCTTCTCCGAGAAGCTCGCCTGCCCGAACGGCCACCCCCTGCAGCTGACCGAGATCGAGCCGCGCACGTTCTCGTTCAACGCCCCGTTCGGCGCGTGCCCCACGTGCTCGGGCCTCGGCACCCGGATGTCGGTCGACGTCGAGCTCATGCTCGCCGATGAGGACCTCTCCATCCGCGAGGGCGTCATCATCCCATGGACCACCCAGGGCAAGGGCCTCTTCCAGTACTACGAGCGGCTGCTCGAGGGGCTCGCCGACGACCTCGGCTTCTCGCTCGACACCCCCTGGCGCATGCTGCCGCAGGATGTGCGCGACGCGGTGCTGCACGGCGACAACTACAAGGTCACCGTCAAGTGGAAGAACCGCTACGGCCGGGAGATGAGGTACACGTCGGGCTTCGAAGGCGTGGTGCCGTACATCGAGCGGCAGTACATGCAGGCCGAGTCCGACACGCAGCGGCAGCGCTGGGCGGAGTTCCTCCGCGAGGTGCCGTGCGCCGTGTGCGACGGCGACCGGCTCAAGCCCGAGGTGCTCGCGGTCAAGGTGCACGGCCACTCGATCGCCGAGGCCTCGCGGATGAGCCTCGCCGACGCGCAGGAGTACTTCGCGAACCTCGTGCTCACCGAGCGGGAGGCGAAGATCGCCGCACAGGTGCTGCGGGAGATCAGGCTCCGCCTCGACTTCCTCATCCAGGTCGGCCTGAACTACCTGAACCTCGGCCGCTCGGCCGGATCGCTGTCGGGCGGTGAGGCCCAGCGCATCCGCCTCGCGACGCAGATCGGCTCGGGGCTCACGGGAGTGCTGTACGTGCTCGACGAGCCCTCGATCGGCCTGCATCAGCGCGACAACCGCCGTCTCATCGAGACGCTCCTCACCCTCCGCGACCTCGGCAACACGCTCATCGTCGTCGAGCACGACGAGGAGACGATCCACGCGGCCGACTGGGTGGTCGACATCGGCCCGCGCGCGGGCGTCGAGGGCGGCACCGTCGTGCACTCCGGGCCCCTGGAGTCGCTGCTGAAGGAGCGCACGTCGCTCACCGGCGACTACCTCTCCGGGCGTCGCGAGATCCCGATTCCCGCCAAGCGCCGCAAGATCGACAAGAAGCGCCAGCTGAGCGTCGTGGGCGCGCGCGAGAACAACCTGAAGAACGTCACCGCCGACTTCCCGCTCGGCGTGCTCACCGCCGTCACCGGGGTGAGCGGTTCGGGGAAGTCGTCGCTGGTCAACGACATCCTGTACCAGGTGCTCGCTTCCCGTCTCAACGGGGCCCGCACGGTGCCGGGCAAGCACACGCGCGTCAGCGGTCTCGACGACCTCGACAAGGTCGTGCACGTCGACCAGGCGCCGATCGGCCGCACGCCGCGGTCGAACCCCGCGACGTACACGGGTGTGTTCGACCGGATCCGGACCCTCTTCAGCGAGACCCCCGAGGCGAAGGCCCGCGGCTACCGCCCCGGCCGGTTCAGCTTCAACGTCAAGGGTGGGCGCTGCGAGGCGTGCTCGGGCGACGGCACGATCAAGATCGAGATGAACTTCCTGCCCGACGTGTACGTCGACTGCGAGGTGTGCCACGGCAAGCGGTACAACCGCGACACGCTCGCGGTGCACTACAAGGGCAAGAACATCGCCGAGGTGCTCGAGATGCCGATCAGCGAGGCGGCGGAGTTCTTCGAGCCGATCCAGGCGATCCACCGCTACCTGCGCACGCTCGTCGACGTCGGACTCGGCTACGTTCGGCTCGGCCAGTCGGCCACGACGCTCTCCGGCGGCGAGGCGCAGCGTGTGAAGCTCGCGACCGAGCTGCAGCGCCGTTCCAACGGGCGCTCGGTGTACGTGCTCGACGAGCCGACGACCGGCCTGCACTTCGAAGACGTGCGGCGGCTCCTCGAGGTGCTGAACGGACTCGTCGACAAGGGCAACACCGTCATCGTCATCGAGCACAACCTCGACGTCATCAAGTCGGCCGACTGGATCGTCGATCTCGGTCCCGAGGGAGGATTCGGCGGCGGCACGATCGTCGCGACGGGCACCCCCGAGCAGGTCGCCCTCGTCGACGAATCGCACACTGGGGCGTTCCTCGCCGAGATCCTGGAGCCCGCCGCGTCGCAGCGCAAGGCCGGCTGAGGGATGGCCGACCAGCTGCCCTACAAGCCGAAGCAGGGGGAGATCCCGACCGATCCGGGCGTGTACCGGTTCCGCGACGCCCACGGACGCATCCTCTATGTGGGCAAGGCGAAGAGCCTGCGCGCCCGGCTCTCCAACTACTTCGCCCCGCTGCACACGCTGCACGAACGCACCCGCCGCATGGTGACGACCGCCGCCTCGGTGGAGTGGACCGTGGTGAGCAGCGATGTCGAGGCGCTGCAGCTGGAGTTCATGTGGATCCAGGAGTACAAGCCGCCCTTCAACGTGCGGTACAAGGACGACAAGTCCTACCCGTACCTCGCGGTGACGATGGCCGACGAGGCGCCCCGCGTGATCGTCACCCGGAACCACAACATCAAGGGAGCGAAGTACTTCGGGCCGTACCCGAAGGTGTGGGCGGTGCACGACACGATCGACCTGATGATCAAGGTCTTCCCGATCCGCACCTGCAGCGACTCGTCGTACAAGAAGGCGATGGCCACCGGGCGGCCGTGCTTCCCCGGGCAGATCGGCCGCTGCGGCGGGCCGTGCTCGATGAAGGTCACGATCGAGGAGCACCGCGCGATCGTGGAGGACTTCGTCGCGTTCCTGTCGGGGAGTGACGAACGGTTCCGCACCGAACTGACACGACGGATGGCCGAGGCCGCCGCCGCCCTCGACTACGAGGCGGCCGCCGGCTACCGCGACAAGCTCCAGTCGATCGACGCGGTGCTCAGCAAGAGCGCTCTTGTGCTCGCCTCCGACATGGACGCCGACCTGTTCGGCATCGCGGAGGACGAGCTCGCCGCGGCGGTGCAGCACTTCGTCGTGCGCGGCGGTCGTGTGCGCGGGGTGAAGGCCACCACGATCGAGAAGGAGATCGACATCGCCGGCGCCGACCTCGTCGGCCAGGTGCTGCAGCGGGTGTACGGCGACGCGGCGGCCGCCGACATCCCGCGTCAGATCCTGGTCCCCGCCCTGCCCGACGACGCCGCCGAGCTCGAGGAGTGGCTCCGCGCGCGCCGCGGTCGCAAGGTGACGATCTCGGTCGCCCAGCGCGGGCGGAAGGCCGAGCTGATGAAGACCGCGACGCTGAACGCGAAGCAGGCGCTCATGCTGCACAAGACGCGCCGCACGAGCGACTACGTCGCCCGCACGCAGGCGCTCACCGACCTGCAGGAGGCACTGGGCCTCGCCGAGGCGCCGCTGCGCATCGAGTGCTTCGACATCTCCCACCTGTCGGGCACGAACGTGGTCGCCTCGATGGTGGTCTTCGAAGACGGCCTGCCGCGCAAGGACCAGTACCGCTCGTTCAGCGTCGCCGAGACCACCGACGACACCGATTCGATGAACCAGGTGCTCACCCGTCGGCTGGCCCATCTCGACCGTCCCGAGCCGGAGGAGGGCGAGGAGGCGGCGAAGAAGCGCCGCTTCGCTTACCCGCCCCAGCTGCTCGTCGTCGACGGCGGGCAGCCGCAGGTCGCCGCAGCCGCCCGGGCCCTCGCCGACGCCGGGCATCCCGAGATCGCCCTCTGCGGCATCGCCAAGCGTCTCGAGGAGGTGTGGCTGCCCGGGCAGGACTTCCCGGTGATCCTGCCGCGCACCTCGGAGGCGCTGTACCTGCTGCAGCGCCTGCGCGACGAGGCTCACCGGTTCGCCATCACGCATCAGCGCAAGCGCCGCAAGCGCGACATCACGACGGTGCTCGCCGAGGTTCCCGGACTCGGTCCCGCCCGCATCCGGGCGCTCCTGCGCCACTTCGGATCGGTGACGAATCTCCGCGCCGCCACACCGGACGAGATCGCGCAGCTTCCGGGGATCGGCCCGACGCTCGCGACGGCGGTGCACACGCGCTTGGCGCAGGGATAGCGCCGCTCGATAGGCTGGAACCGACACGATCGGGGGAGCAATGGCCGGCGGACCAGGGGCAGAGACCGACCAGCACGAGGCCGGTGAGATCCTCATCGTCACCGGGATGTCGGGAGCCGGCCGTTCGACCGTCGCGAACGCGCTCGAGGACATGGGCTGGTACGTGGTGGACAATCTGCCGCCGCAGATGCTCAAGCCGCTGCTCGACTTCTCGGGTCTCGCCGCCGGCGCTCTGCCGCGGGTCGCCGCCGTCGTCGACGTGCGCGGCGGCAGCCTGTTCACGGAGCTCCCCGAGGTGACGCGGGCGCTGCGCGAAGCGCGCGAGAAGCTGCGCGTCGTGTTCCTCGACGCCTCAGACGACGTGCTCGTGCGCCGCTACGAGGCGGTGCGGCGCCCGCACCCGCTGCAGGGCGACGGCACCATCGTCGACGGCATCCGCCGGGAGCGCGAGCGCCTCGCCTCGATCCGGGAGAGCGCCGACATCGTGATCGACACGTCGGACTTCAACATCCACCAGCTCGCGACGCACGTCGTGGAGCTGTTCAGCGCCAGCGGATCGGCGCGGCACACCCTCACGATCCAGAGCTTCGGGTTCAAGTACGGCCTTCCCGTGGACGCCGACATGGTCGTCGACATGAGGTTCCTGCCCAATCCGTACTGGGAGGACGCGCTGCGGGGGCTGAACGGCGAGGACGAGGAAGTGCGCGACTACGTGTTCGCGCAGGAGGGCGCGGAGGCGTTCCTCGACGCGTACAGCGCGGCGCTCATCCCGGTTCTCGCCGGCTATCAGCGCGAGAACAAGCGGCACAGTGTGATCGCGGTCGGATGCACGGGCGGCAAGCACCGATCGGTCGCGATGGCGGGGGCGCTCGCGGAGCGGCTGCGCGGAACGCCGGGCGTCGCGGTGCGGGTCGCCCATCGGGACTTGGGACGGGAGTAGCGCGGGTAGGCTGGAGCGTCGTCCACCCCGTTCCGATCCCCTGTTGCAAGGAGTACCGTGCCCCTGACCGCCGACGTGAAGGCAGAGCTCATCGCCCTGCGAGACCCCCGGCCGACGGCGCGGGTCGCCGAGCTGACGGCGCTGCTGCGGTTCTCCGGCGGACTGCACTCCATCGCGAACCGGGTCGCCGTCGAGGCGGAGGTGGATTCGGATGCGTTGGCTCGGCGCATCGCACGCGAGCTCGTCGAGCTCTACGGCGTGCGACCCGAGCTCGTGCAGGTGCAGGGCGGATCCGCGTCGGGCGGCGCGCGCTACGCCGTGCGGGTCATCGAGGCGGGGGAGACGCTCGCCCGCCAGACGGGACTGCTCGACCAGCGCCGCCGGCCCGTCCGGGGGCTGCCGAACCGGCTCACGACGGGGTCGCGTCCCGATCTCGCCGCCGTGTGGCGCGGGGCGTTCCTCGCCGCCGGCACGCTCACCGACCCGGGTCGCTCGGCCGCGCTGGAGATCTCCTGCCCGTCGTCGGAGGCAGCCATGGCCCTCGTCGGGGCGGCGCACCGGCTCGGCGTGGCCGCGAAGGCCCGCGAGGTGCGCGGCATCCCACGGGTCGTGGTGCGCGACGGCGAGGCCATCCGCGCCGCCCTCGCAGCGATGGGCGCGGCGCGCGCGGCAGCCGCGTGGGACCAGATGCGGCAGCGCCGCGAGGTGCGCGCCGGTGTCAACCGGCTCGTGAACTTCGACGACGCCAACCTGCGCCGCTCCGCGCAGGCGGCGGTCGCCGCATGCGCACGCGTGGAGCGCGCGCTGGAGATCCTCGGCGACGAGGTGCCCGATCATCTCGGCGAAGCGGGACGCCTGCGCCTCGAGCACCGCGACGCGAGCCTCGACGAGCTCGGCCACCACGCCGACCCTCCGCTGACGAAGGACGCCGTCGCGGGACGCATCCGGCGCCTGCTCGCGATGGCCGACAAGAAGGCGGAGGCCGAGGGGATCCCCGGCACCGAATCGGCCGTCCCCGCCGGCATGACGGACTGACGCCGCCGCTCGGCCCCTTGGCTAACGCCGCGTCATCGGGGAAGCAACCCCCTGCCGGCGGTGTTGTCGCTCAGTAGGATGAAGACGTCATCCTCGCCGCTCCAGGGAGCGAACCGTCTCCGTCTTCGGTGCGGCGCCGACAGGAAGAAGAGAACATGGCGAAGTACACGCTGCCCGACCTCCCGTACGACTACGCAGCTCTCGAGCCGCACATCAGCGGCAAGATCATGCAGCTGCACCACGACAAGCACCACAAGGCGTATGTCGACGGCGCGAACACCGCTCTCGACAAGCTGGCCGAGGCGCGCGAGTCTGGCGACCTCTCGGGTGTCAACAAGTTCGAGAAGGACCTCGCCTTCAACCTGGGCGGGCACGTCAACCACTCCATCTTCTGGACCAACCTGTCGCCGAACGGCGGAGGTCAGCCCGAAGGCGAGCTGAAGGCCGCGATCGACGAGTTCTTCGGCGGCTTCGAGAAGTTCCAGGCGCACTTCACGGCCGCGGCGACCGGGATCCAGGGCTCGGGCTGGGCGGTGCTCAGCTGGGACCCGATCGGCGAGCAGCTCATCATCCAGCAGCTGTTCGACCAGCAGAGCAACACCGCGCAGGGCACGGTGCCGCTGTTCCAGCTCGACATGTGGGAGCACGCGTTCTACCTCGATTACCTCAACGTGAAGGCCGACTACGTCAAGGCGGTGTGGAACATCGCGAACTGGCAGAACGTCGCGTCACGCTTCGACGCCGCGCGTGAGAAGACCTCGGGGCTGCTGGTACTGTCATAGCCAGTGCGGGCGTCCCGGCGGGGCTTCCGTCGGGACGCCGTGGTCCCTCCGTGATAATCCGCGCATTCGCGCATGAACATCTGGGAGACATTCCGTGACCGTCAAGATCGGAATCAACGGCTTCGGCCGCATCGGACGCAATTTCCTCCGGGCCGCGCTCGCGCAGGGAGCTGACCTCGACATCGTCGACGTCAACGACCTCACGGACAACAAGACCCTCGCCCACCTGCTGAAGTACGACTCGGTCGGTGGCCCCCTCGGACAGGACGTCAGCTACGACGGCGACGCCATCACGGTCGGCGGCAAGACGATCAAGGTCTTCGAGGAGCGCGACCCGGCGAACCTCCCCTGGGGCGAGCTCGGCGTCGACATCGTGATCGAGTCGACCGGCCGCTTCACGAAAGCCTCCGACGCGGCCAAGCACCTCGCCGGCGGCGCCAAGAAGGTCATCATCTCCGCCCCGGGCACGGATGTCGACGGCACGTTCGTGATGGGCGTGAACGAGGACACCTACGACCCGGCGACGATGAACGTCATCTCGAACGCGTCGTGCACCACGAACTGCCTCGCGCCGCTCGCGAAGGTGTTCGAGGATGCCTTCGGCATCGAGCGCGGCTTCATGATGACGGCGCACGCGTACACCGCCGACCAGAACCTGCAGGACGGACCGCACAAGGACCTGCGCCGTGCCCGCGCCGCGGCGATCAACATCGTGCCGGCCTCCACCGGCGCCGCGAAGGCGATCGGCCTGGTCCTGCCCGAGCTGAACGGCAAGCTCAGCGGCTCGTCGTATCGCGTGCCCGTGCCCACCGGCTCGATCGTCGACCTCACGATCGTCACCGGCCGCGAGGGCCTGACCGTCGACGAGATCAACGCGGCCTACAAGGCAGCGGCGGCCGACGGACGGCTGAAGGGCTACCTCGAGTACACCGAGGACCCGATCGTCTCCAGCGACATCCAGCTGAACCCGCACTCGTCGATCTTCGACGCCGAACTCACCAACGTCAGCGGCAACCTGGCCAAGGTCTCGGCGTGGTACGACAACGAGTGGGGCTACTCGAACCGCCTCGTCGATCTGACCGAGTACGTCGCCGAGCGGCTCTGAGCCCCGATGACTCTGCGCACCCTCGACACTCTGGTGTCGCGACTGGGTACGCTCGCCGGCACGCGTGTCATCGTCCGCTGTGATCTGAACGTCCCGCTGCAGGACGGCGTCATCACGGACGATGGCCGCGTGCGCGCGTCGCTGCCCACGCTGAACGCCCTGATCAACCAGGGCGCCCGCGTCGTGGTCTGCTCCCACCTGGGGCGGCCCGACGGCGCGCCGGACCCGAAGTACAGCCTCGCGCCGGTGGCGCAGCGACTGTCCGAGCTGCTCGGGCAGCCCGTCGCGTTCGCGCGCGACACCGTGGGGGAGTCGGCCCGCGAGGCCGTCGCCGGCCTCGGCGACGGGGAGGTCGCGGTCATCGAGAACCTGCGGTTCAACCCGGGGGAGACGACGAAGGATGACGCGCAGCGTCAGGAGTTCGCCGACCGGCTCGCGCAGCTCGGCGACGCGCTGGTGTCCGACGGCTTCGGTGTCGTGCACCGCAAGCAGGCGAGCGTGTACGAGCTCGCGCAGACGCTCCCGAGCGCCGCGGGCCTGCTCATCGAGAAGGAGGTCGACGTGCTCGACCGCCTGACCGAGAACCCGGAGCGCCCGTACACCGTCGTCCTCGGCGGTTCGAAGGTCAGCGACAAGCTGGGTGTCATCGAGCATCTGCTGCCACGCGTGGACAAATTGCTCGTCGGCGGCGGGATGATGTTCACGTTCCTCGCGGCTGAGGGTCACAAGGTCGGCAAGAGCCTCCTCGAGGAGGATCAGCTCGACACCGTGCGCGGCTATATCGCGACCGCTCGGGAGAAGGGGATCGAGCTCGTGCTGCCGGTCGACGCCGTGGTCGCGGCATCCTTCTCCGCCGATGCCGACCACGTCGTGGCCGACGCCGATGCGCTCGAGGACACCCCGTTCGGCGCCGGCGGCATCGGCCTCGACATCGGCCCCCGCACGGCGGAGCTGTTCGCCGACGCGATCCGCAGCAGCACCACGGTCTTCTGGAACGGTCCGATGGGAGTGTTCGAGATGCCGGCGTTCGCCGCCGGCACGAAGGCCGTCGCCCAGGCGCTGACCGAGGTCGAGGGGCTGTCGGTCGTCGGCGGCGGAGACTCGGCCGCCGCGGTGCGTCAGCTGGGATTCTCCGACGACCGGTTCGGGCACATCTCGACCGGCGGCGGAGCGAGCCTTGAATTCCTTGAGGGCAAGAAGCTGCCCGGACTGGAGGTCCTCGGATGGGAGCAGTGAACCGTGCGGACGGCGGCATCGCCCGCCGGCAGCCGCTCATCGCCGGCAACTGGAAGATGAACCTGGACCACCTGCAGGCGGTCGCGCTGGTGCAGAAGCTGCATTGGACGCTCAAGGAGGCGAAGCACGACGCCGACTCCGTCGAGATCGCACTGTTCCCACCGTTCACCGACCTGCGCACGGTGCAGACGCTGCTCGACGCCGACAAGATCCCGTTCGCCCTCGGCGCGCAGGACATCTCGGCACACGATTCCGGCGCCTACACCGGTGAGGTGTCGGGAGCCTTCCTGGCCAAGCTCGAGTGCACCTACGTCATCATCGGGCACTCCGAGCGCCGTGCCTACCACGGCGAGACCGACGACGTCGTGGCGGCGAAGGTGCAGGCGGCGCTGCGCAACGGGCTCATCCCGGTGATCTGCGTCGGCGAGACCGCCGAGGACCTCGAGCAGCACGGCGCCAGTGCCGTTCCCGTCGCCCAGCTGCGGGTCGCGCTCGACGGGGTGAAGCAGGGCGCCGACATCGTCGTCGCCTACGAGCCGGTCTGGGCGATCGGCTCGGGCCAGGCCGCGACTCCGCAGCAGGCGCAGGATGTCTGCGCCGCCCTCCGCGATGTGGTCGCCGAGGCCATCGGGGGCGACGCCGCGGACCGCACGCGCATCCTCTACGGCGGATCGGTGAAGTCCGGCAACATCGCCGGCTTCCTCCGCGAGCCCGACGTCGACGGCGCCCTCGTCGGCGGGGCGAGCCTGGTCGTCGACGAGTTCGCCGCGATCGCTCGCTACCAGAAGCACGTCGGGGTGTGAGCGTCGGCGGGGCCGGGCCGTCGTGCCCGGCCTCGCCGCATGCCCTCCCGTATACTTGACCTCTGTGCGGCCGAGCGGCCGCCGCGAAAGGCACGAAGCGTGGAAATCCTTGAGTTCGTCCTGCAGGTCGTGCTGGGCGTGACCAGCCTGCTGCTGACCCTGCTCATCCTCCTGCACAAGGGACGCGGCGGGGGCCTGTCCGACATGTTCGGCGGCGGCATGAGCTCGTCGCTCGGATCGTCGGGTCTGGCCGAGCGCAACCTCAACAGGTTCACCGTCGTCCTCGCGCTGGCATGGTTCATCGCCATCGTGGCGCTCGGACTGCTGACGAAGGTGCAGGGACTCTGACATGGCCACTGGAGGAAACGCGATCCGCGGCACCCGCGTCGGCGCCGGCCCGATGGGCGAGCAGGACCACGGCTTCCACGCCGAGCGCGTGGCGGTGTCGTACTGGGACGCCCTCGGCAATGAGACCGTCCGCTACTTCGCCGCCGGGATCCCCGAGGAGGAGATCCCCGACACGATCGACTCCCCGCACTCCGGGCTCCCCGCCGGTCGCGACAAGACGAACCCGCCCGCGATGTCGAAGGCCGAGCCGTACAAGACGCACCTCGCATATGTGAAGGAGCGCCGCACCGACGACGAGGCGAAGGCGCTGCTCGAGGACGCGCTGACGCAGCTGCGGGAGCGCCGCGGCCAGTAAGCCGGCGCGGACGAGACGACCCGGCGTCAGTACGAGCCGTCGATGAGGTCGGGCGGCACCTGCGCCGCGGCGGCCTGATCGACGAGGAAGATCGTGCGCTTGCGTCCCTTCGCGCCCGCTGCCGGGACGCTGTGGTAGCTCGCCCCGGCGAGCGCGAGACCGAGTGCGGCGGCCTTGTCGGCGCCCGCGATGACGAGCCAGACGCGCTTCGACGAGTTGATCACCGGGCGCGTGAGGGTGATGCGCTCCGGCGGCGGCTTGGGGGAGTCGTGCACCGGGAGTGCGGCGCGGTCGGTCACGCCGATCTCGGGGCGATCCGGGAAGAGCGAGGCGATGTGCCCGTCGGGACCGACGCCCAGGAAGCACACGTCGAATGACGGCCACTGCGCGGCCGGCGTCGCATCGTCGGGCGCGTACCGGGCGAGCTCCGCGGCGTAGGACTCCGCGCCTGTGGAGATGTCGACACCCTGGTCGCTGGCCGCCATGCGGTGGATGTTCTCGGCCGGGATGTCGATGTGGCGCAGCAGCGCCTCGTCCGCGCCCACATCGTTGCGCTCAGCCGAATCGGCCGGGACGAAGCGCTCGTCGCTCCACCAGAAGTGGACGCACGACCAGTCCAGGAGGCCGCGGTCGGGGTGCGCGGCGGCCGCCCGCAGGACAGCCGTGCCCATGCCGCCGCCGGTGAGAGAGACATGCACCGTCTTTCCGGCCCGGACCTTCTTCCCGATGCGGTCGTAGAACCGCGCGGCGACGGCGGTGGCGAGGCCGTCGGGATTGTCGTGCAGCACGACCCGCTTCTCGGCTCCGCCGTTAGCCATCCTGCTGACCGCCCTCCAGGAGGGCCCACCCCTCCGTGATGACTCGACCATACAGGAGGTCGGGATCGAGGCTCCGGAGCTCCTCGGCGAGGCACTCGCGTAGGCTGCGCCGTGGGAAGGCCAGCTCGTGCGACGGCTGTCCGGGCTGCGTGAGGATCGCGACCCCCGGCTCCGGCCGCTCGAGCAGCGTGTCGCCGCTGTGCCGCACGAGGCGCACCGACTTGATGCCGCTGGCCCATTCCGACTCGTCGAGGTACGTCCAGTCCACCGGCACGTCGAGCGCAAGGCGCAGCCAGGCGGCGAGGAACGCGGTGGACGGGGAGTCGGCGGCGCCGCGGACCTCCACGGCCGTCACCGGCTCGTACGGCGGCTGGTCGAGCACCGCGGCGAGCTGCTCTCGCCAGCGCGTGACGCGGGTCCACGCGAGGTCGGTGTCGCCGGGGGCGTAGTGCCCGGCGAGGCCCGCGACCCACGCCGCAGGATCGGGCTGTGTCGCGGCATCCGTGATCCGGCGCTGTGCGATGCGGCCGATCGACGAGCGCGACGGCTGCTTCGGGGTCTCCCGTGGCCACCACGCGACGACCGGCGCATCCGGCAGCAGCAGTCCCGTGACGAGACTCTCCGAATTGTTGCCGGCCGCCCCGTACGCGCGCAGCACGATGACCTCGCTCGCGCCGGCGTCGCCGCCGACGCGGATCTGCGCGTCGAGGCGCGGGTCGTCTGCCGCATCCGGTCCGTGGGGGTCGCTCATCAGCACGATGACGCGCATCGGATGCTCGCGCGAGGCGTCGTTCGCGGCCTCGATGACCTCTTCCGTGGCGCCGCCGTGCCGGACGACGATGATGAGGGTGAGCACGCGGCCGAGGGCGACGGCGCCGCCCTCTTCGCGCACGTTGACGAGGGCCTTCGCGATCTTGCTGACGGTCGTGTCGGGCAGGTCGATGATCATGGACGCCTCCACGTGCGGCCGTCGCGGGCCAGCAGCTCGTCGGCGGAACGGGGACCCCACCCGCCGGGGGTGTACTGCTCGAGCGGACCGCGCTCCGCCGATGAGTCGAGGGCAGCCCAGTACTCCTCGATGGGGTCGAGGATCTTCCAGCTGAGCTCGACCTCCTCGTGCCGGGGGAACAGCGGCGGATCGCCGAGGAGCACGTCGAGGATGAGCCGTTCGTACGCCTCAGGGCTCGCCTCGGTGAACGCGTGGCCGTAGCCGAAGTCCATCGTCACATCGCGCACCTGGGTCCCCGCGCCGGGCACCTTCGAGCCGAACCGGATCGTGACGCCCTCGTCGGGCTGCACCCTGATCACGAGGGCGTTCTGGCCGAGGCCGGAGGTCTGGGACCGGGTAAACAGGTGCTCGGGCGCCTTCTTGAACACGACGGCGATCTCGGTGACACGCCGGCCGAGCCGCTTGCCGGTGCGCAGGTAGAACGGCACGTCCGCCCAGCGTCGCGTGTTGATGCCCAGCTTGATCGCGGCGTAGGTCTCCGTCGTCGAGTCCGGGTCCATGCCCTCCTCGTCGAGGAAGCTGCGCACCTTCTCGCCGCCCTGCCAGCCGCCCCCGTACTGGCCGCGCGCCGTGGCCTTCGAGAGGTCGTCGGGCAGCGTGACGGCGGCGAGCACCTTCTCCTTCTCGGTGCGCAGGTCGCGTGCCCCGAACGAGATCGGCTCCTCCATCGCGGTCAGGGCGAGCAGTTGCAGCAGGTGGTTCTGGATGACGTCGCGCGCCGCTCCGATGCCGTCGTAATAGCCGGCGCGGCCGCCCACGCCGATGTCCTCCGCCATCGTGATCTGCACGTGGTCGACGTAGTTGCGGTTCCAGATCGGCTCGTACAGCTCGTTCGCGAACCGCAGGGCCAGGATGTTCTGGACCGTCTCCTTGCCGAGGTAGTGGTCGATGCGGAAGATCGAGTCGGCGGGGAACGCGCTGCGCAGCGCGCTGTTCAGCTCCCGCGCCGAGGCGAGGTCGTGGCCGAACGGCTTCTCGATCACCACCCGCCGCCAGCGGTCGGGCTGATCGGCGGTGTCGTCGACGAGCCCCGAGTCCTTCAGCTGCTCCGCCACCGTCGCGAACGCCTTCGGCGGGATCGACAGGTAATACGCGTGGTTGCCCATCGTGCCGCGCTCGACGTCGAGCTTCTCGACGGTCTCGCGCAGCCGCCGGAACGCCTCCGGGTCGTCGAACTCGCCGGACACGAACCGGATGCCCTGCAGCAGCTGCTGCCAGGTCTCCTCACGGAACTCGGTGCGGGAGTGTGCCTTCACCGCCTCGTACACCACCTCGGCGAAGTCCTGGTCCTCCCAGTCGCGTCGCGCGAAGCCGACGAGGGCGAAGCCCGGCGGCAGCAGGCCGCGGTTGGCCAGGTCGTACACGGCGGGCATGAGCTTCTTGCGCGACAGGTCGCCCGTGACGCCGAAGATCACGAGCGCGCTGGGGCCCGCGATGCGGTTCAGGCGCCGGTCGTCGGGGTCGCGCAGGGGATTGCTGTCCCGCGAGATCTGCACGGTCATGGATGGATGCGCTCCTACTGGGCAGCCTCGAAGAGCGCGAGCACCTCGGACTGCGGGTCGGTCAGGGTGAGGGTGACGACCGGGCGGCCGTGCTCGGCGAGCACGGCGGCGTCGCCCGCCGCCTGTGCGGCGATGAGCTCGGCGAACGTGAACGGTCGGCCCGGGATCTCCACGTCGACGTCGGTGCGCTGGGTGATCTGCAGGAACACGCCCGTCGCCGGTCCGCCCTTGTGGTACTGGCCGGTCGAGTGCAGGAACCGGGGTCCCCATCCGAATGTCGTGGGGCGGCCGGCGTCGGCGGCGACGAGTTCGCGCAGCCCCGCCAGCTCGGGAAGGGCGAGGCGGTCGACGTACGCCTGCACCGCGACGTAACCGTCCGGGCCGAGGCGCGCCCACAGCGCGTCGAGGACGCCCTCGATCGTGCCCGCCGCGGCGAGCTGCTGATCGGACACGCGCACCTCGACGCCGTCCTGCACGAACGCGGGCGCGGTCGGCTCGGGGCGCCGCTCGAGCAGGCCACGGGTCGCCGCCTTGGCGGATTCCACGTCGGGCTGGTCGAACGGGTCGATGCCCAGGAGGCGGCCCGCGATCGCGGTGGCGTACTCCCAGACGACGAACTGGGCGCCCAGCGATCCGCTGACGAGGATCTCGCCCTCGTGGCGGTCGAACAGATGGAACTCGTCGGCCTCGTCGACGAGCCGCAGCACCTGGAGGTCGGCGGGCTTCGTCTCGAGCTCCGGCGAGACCGGCAGGAGGACGACGGGCAGGATGCCGGTTCCCTGCTTGCCGGTCGACTCGGCGAGGAGCTGCTCGATCCAGTCGGGGAGGCCCTGGATGTGGGTGCCGTCGGAGACCAGCCCGAGCTTGTCGCGGCGGGGCGAGCCGCCGGCGATCGCCGCCGCGAGCACGAGCGCCGGATTCTCCGGACTGTCGATCGCGACTTCGAGGAGCGTGGCATCGGCCTCGTCGAGGAGTTCGGTGAGGTCGGCGCCCGCGAGCCCGGCGGGCACGAGGCCGAACGCCGTGAGCGCGCTGTATCGGCCGCCGACGGTGGGGTCGGCGTGGAAGACGCGATAGCCGTCGGCGGTGCCCGACCGGTCGAGCGGGGAGCCGGGGTCGGTCACCACGACGATCCGGGACGCGGGGTCGATCCCGAGGTCGCGGAAGGCCGCCTCGAAGGCGCGCTTCGCCGCATCCGTCTCCACCGTCGACCCCGACTTCGACGACACGACGAGCACCGTCTCGGCAAGACCGCCCTGCTCGTCGCCGTCGAGTGCGGCGAGAACCTGGCTCGGCGCGGTCGAGTCGAGCACCGTGAGCGGCACGCCGGAGGTCGCGGCGATGACCTCGGGGGCCAGCGACGATCCGCCCATCCCGCCCAGCACGACCCGGGTGACACCCGCGTCGGCGAGCTCCGCCCGCAGCGCCGCGATCTCGGCGACGAGCGGACGCGACACCGACACGGCGTTCACCCATCCGAGGCGCTGCGCGGCCTCCGCCTCGGCGTCGGCGCCCCACAGGGCAGGGTCCTGTGCGGTGATGCCGGATGCGACGAGGTCGGCGACGAGCCCGGGCAGCGTGTCGTCGACCACCGCCGCCACATGCCCGGTGACGCGGATGTCGAAGCTCACTGGGCCTCGTCCTGCGCGGCGGACAGCGCCTCGGCGACGGTGTCCTGCAGCTCGTGCCACGAGACGACGAACTTCTCGACGCCCTCGTCCTCGAGCACCTGCGTGACGTCGTCGAAGTCGACGCCGACGGCCGCGAGGCCGTCGATCACCCGGTGCGCGTCGGCGTACGCCCCGGTCACGGCGTCGCCCCCGATCTTGCCGTGGTCGAACACCGCCTCGAGCGTCTTCTCGGGCATCGTGTTCACGGTACCCGGGGCGACGAGCTCGGTGACGTACAGTGTGTCGGGCAGCGACGGATCCTTCACGCCCGTGGACGCCCAGAGCGGACGCTGCACCGTGGCTCCGGCGGCGACGAGGTCGCGTGCCCGGTCGGCGGCGAACTTCTTCTCGTACAGCTCGTAGGCGAGACGCGCGTTCGCGATGCCGGCCTTCGACTTGAGGGCGGCCGCCTCATCCGTCCCGATCGCGGCGAGGCGCTTGTCGACCTCGGTGTCCACGCGCGAGACGAAGAACGACGCGACGGAGTGGATCTTCGACAGATCGAGGCCGGCCGCGCGCGCCTGCTCGAGGCCGGACAGATACGCGTCGATGACCTCGGCGTAACGGGCGAGCGAGAAGATCAGCGTCACGTTCACCGAGATGCCCTGCGCGATCGCGGCGGTGATGGCGGCGAGGCCCTCCTTGGTCGCGGGGATCTTGATGAAGGCGTTCGGCCGGTCGACGGTCTTCCACAGCTGCTCGGCCTGGGTGATGGTCGCCTCGGTGTCGCTCGCGACGACGGGGGAGACCTCGATCGAGACCCGGCCGTCGGTGCCGTCGGTGCTGTCGTAGACCGGCCGCATGATGTCGCACGCGTCGCGCACGTCGGTCGTAGTGATCTCGAAGATCGCGTCGTCGGCGGATGCGTCGCGGCCGGCGAGCTCCGCGATCTGCTCCTGGTATCCCTCGCCGTGGCTGACGGCGGTGGCGAAGATCGTCGGGTTCGTCGTGATGCCGACGACGTTGCGGTTCTTCATCAGATCGGCGAGGTTCCCGGTCGTGATCCGGCGGCGCGAGAGGTCGTCGAGCCAGATGCTGACGCCCTGGTCGGACAGCTGCTGGGTAGGCGTGGTCATGCGTTCTCCTTCAGGGTCTCGCGCGCCGCCTCGACGACGGCGTCGGCGGTGATGCCGAACTTCTCGAACAGGGTCTTGTAGTCGGCGGAGGCGCCGAAGTGCTCGATCGACACCGAGCGGCCGCGGTCGCCGACGATGCCGCGCCAGCTCAGGGCCAGGCCCGCCTCGACCGAGACCCGGGCGGTCACCGCGGCCGGGAGCACGTGCTCGCGGTACGCCTCGTCCTGCTCCGCGAACCACTCCAGCGAGGGCGCGGAGACCACGCGCGCGTGGACTCCCTCGCCGGCGAGCGTCTCGCGCGCGGCCAGGGCGAGCTGCACCTCGGAGCCGGTCGCGATGATGATGACGTCGGGCACGTCGGCGGCGGCCTCGGCCAGGATGTACGCGCCCTTCGCAGTGCCCGCGGCGGAGGCGAGTGTGTCGCCAGTTGCGTCGCCGTCGCCGCGCGCGGGCGTCGGCACGTTCTGGCGGGTGAGCGCGATGCCGACGGGTCCACCGTGCCGGCGCAGGATCTCCAGCCAGGCGTGCGCCGTCTCGTTCGCATCGGCCGGACGCACCACCGCGAGGTTCGGGATGGCGCGCAGCGCCGTGAGCTGCTCGATCGGCTGGTGCGTGGGCCCGTCCTCGCCGAGCGCGACGGAGTCGTGCGTCCACACGTACGTCGACGGGATGTCCATCAGCGCCGCCAGCCGCACAGCGGGGCGCATATAGTCGGAGAAGATGAGGAACGTGCCGCCGAACGCGCGGGTCGGCCCGTGCAGCGTGATGCCGTTCAGGATCGCCGCCATGGCGTGCTCGCGGATGCCGAAGTGCAGCACGCGCCCGTAGGGGCTGGCGTTCCACTCGTTCGTCGACCACTCGACCGGATTGAACGAGCCGCCGCCCTTGATCGTCGTGTTGTTCGACTCGGCGAGGTCGGCCGATCCTCCCCACAGCTCGGGGAGCACGCCGGCGAGGGCGTTGATGACCTGACCGGATGCGGCACGGGTCGAGACATCCTTCCCCGCCTCGAAGACCGGGAGGGCGTCGATCACGTCGTCGGGCAGGGCGCGCGCCTCGAGGCGGTCCAGGAGCGCCTTGCGCTCCGGGTTCGCGTCGGCCCAGGCGTCGAACGCCTTCTGCCACTCGGCGTGCTCGGCGGCGCCGCGCTCGACGAGCTCGCGCGTGTGTGCGAGCACGTCGTCGGCGACCTCGAACGTCTTCTCCGGGTCGAAGCCGAGCACCTTCTTCGTGGCGGCGACCTCGTCGGCGCCGAGCGCCGACCCGTGAATCTTGCCCGTGTTCTGCTTGGCGGGGGCGGGCCAGCCGATGATCGTCTTGAGGAGGATGATCGAGGGGCGGGAGGTCTCGGCCTTGGCCGCCTCGATCGCGTCGTAGAGGGCCGGGACGTCCTCGACGTACTCGCCGGTGCTCTTCCAGTCGACGGTCTGCACGTGCCAGCCGTACGCCTCATAGCGGGCTGCGACATCCTCGGTGAACGCCACGTCGGTGTCGTCCTCGATCGAGATCTGGTTCGCGTCGTAGATCACCACGAGGTTGCCGAGCTCCTGGTGCCCGGCCAGCGACGAGGCCTCAGCGGTGATGCCCTCCTGCAGGTCGCCGTCGCTCGCGATGACGTACACGAAGTGGTCGAACGGGCTGGTGCCGGGTTCGGCATCCGGGTCGAACAGTCCGCGCTCATAGCGGGACGCGTAGGCGAAGCCGACGGCCGAGGCGAGGCCCTGGCCGAGGGGTCCGGTCGTGATCTCGACGCCCTTCGTGTGGCCGTACTCGGGGTGACCGGGGGTCAGGGAGCCCCAGGTGCGCAGCGCCTGCAGGTCTTCCAGCTCGAGGCCGAACCCGCCGAGGTACAGCTGGATGTACTGCGTGAGCGACGAATGGCCGCAGGAGAGGACGAACCGGTCGCGCCCGATCCATGTGGTGTCGGCGGGATCGTGCCGCATGACCCGCTGGTAGAGCAGATAGGCCGCCGGTGCCAGGCTCATGGCGGTGCCGGGGTGGCCGTTGCCGACCTTCTCCACCGCATCCGCCGCGAGGACACGGACCGTGTCCACCGCACGCTTGTCGATCTCTTCCCAACGCAGTTCCGACACGAGGCCGCCTTTCACAGGTAAGGGGCGCCCGGCAACCGGTCAGCGAAGCGCCGCCGCAGAGCGTCGCGCTGCGCGCGCGTGCTTTTCGGCCTCGCGCTGGGCGCGCGTGTGCTTTCAGCATAGCGAAGCGGCACCCGGCGGGACGGCTTCGTGACGGCCCTTGACACCGGGTGACCGCCGTGGATGATGCCCTAGACTTGAGAGGTTACGGCGCCGGTTTTCAGGAGGCGATCGCCATCACCACGATGTCTCGTGCCACCGAGGCACACACCGTCCGTCCCCAGGGCTCCCGCTCGATCCGCCGCACGATCAGTGCGTATGTGCAGCTGACGAAGCCGCGGGTGATGGAGCTGCTGCTGGTGACCACGGTTCCGGTGATGTTCCTGGCGCAGGGCGGGCTCCCGAACATGTGGCTCGTCGCGGCCACGGTGATCGGCGGAGCGATGTCGGCGGGCTCGGCGGCGTCGTTCAACATGTACATCGACCGTGACATCGACGTGCACATGCACCGCACTGAGAACCGGCCGCTCGTGACCGGCGAGGTCTCGCCGCGCGGCGCGCTCGTGTTCTCGTGGGTCCTCGCGATCGCGTCCACCGTCTGGCTGCTCGTGACGACGAACTGGCTCGCCGCGCTGCTGTCGGTGGTGGCGATCTTCTTCTACGTCGTGGTCTACACGATCATCCTCAAGCGCCGGACCGAGCAGAACATCGTGTGGGGCGGGATCGCCGGCTGCTTCCCGGTGCTGATCGGCTGGACCGCCGTGACCGGCTCTCTCGCGTGGGCGCCGTTCGTGCTGTTCGCGGTCGTGTTCCTCTGGACGCCGCCGCACTACTGGCCGCTGTCGATGAAGTACAAGGACGACTACGAGGACGTCGACGTGCCGATGCTCGGCGCGACCCGCGACGGCTCGCAGGTGGGTCTGCAGGTCATCCTCTTCGCGTGGGCGACCGTCGCGTGCTCGCTGCTGCTGATCCCGGTGGCCGGGATGGGCATCGTCTACACGGCGTCGGCGGTCGTGTTCGGCGGCTGGTTCATCTACGAGGCGCACGTGCTGTACAGCCGCGCGGTGCGCGGCACCGGCCCGAAGCCGATGCGCGTGTTCCACGCGTCCATCACGTACCTGACGCTGCTGTTCCTCGCGGTGGCGATCGACCCGCTGCTGCCGTTCTGACCTGCGGTCAGGCCGCGACGGGCGCGACCGCCTCGACCGGCTTCTTCAGCCGCAGCACGAGCACCGCCATCGCCGCGACCGAAAGCCCGGCGAGGATCATGTGGATGCCGACCGACAGTGCCGGCAGGTTCATCCGCGCCTGGTAGATCCCGACCGGCACCTGTACGAGCAGCACGACGAGGAGCGTCGCGGCCCAGCGCAGGGTGGGGAGCTTGTTCACGGATGCGGTGGCCGTCAGCACGATCACGAGGGCGAGCAGCGTGTAGCCGGGGATCGAGTGGATGTGCGCCATAATCTCGGGGTCGATGAGGTGGCGCACGACGTCCGAGTCGCCCGAGTGCGGGCCCGATGCCGTCGTGAGGATGCCGACGATGAGCGTCAGCACGAGGAACAGCGACGTGACGTGCGTGAGGATCGCGTACCAGCGCGGCACCGCGAGCGCGCGCGGACCCGCCGGCGTATAAGCGATCGCGAGGTAGGCGGCGGCCGCCGCGACGATGAACAGGGTCGCGAAGAAGTGGAAGCCGACGATCGCGGCGTTGAGCCCGGTGAGCACCGTGATGCCGCCGACGAACGCCTGCGCGATCACGGCGAGCACGATGATCAGCGCCAGGACGAACAGGCTCCTCCGCGTACGGCGCAGCCGCAGGCTGAGGATGAGGACGGCCAGGGCGGCGAGCCCGACGACCCCCGTCATGAGCCGGTTGCCGAACTCGATGTACGAGTGCAGGCCCATGCCGGCGACCGGCACGAGCGAGTCGGGAGCGCACAGCGGCCACTCGCAGCCGAGGCCCGAGCCGGTGAGTCGCACGGCCCCGCCGGTGCCGATGATGAGGACCTCGGTGACGAACGAGATCCACGCGGCGACCCGCACGCGACGGTCCACGCGGTCCGGCAGCCAGTTCCACAGCCGGTTGCCGGTGCGGGTTTCGGACGCGCGCAGATCGGTGGACATCGTGATGAGCCTCCAAGAGGGGCGGCCGCCCGGCGGCCGGGGCGGCCCGGGGGTCGGGCGGTGCCTGTAGAATCGAGGGGTCGGATGCGGCGCGCGACAGCGCGAGGCATCCCTGACAGTCTAGGCGCGCGAACGCGCCGACAGAGCGGGCCCGCAGAGCGGCATCCTTCCTCCAGCACTCCCTGGAGGAGCGCGGATGCCGGGACGGATGACACCGTTGCGGTCCATTGAGGAGAGTGTGTGACGTCATGTCCGATGTGCTGATCGAACGACCCGAACTCGACGGCCTGGGGGTCTACGAATTCGGCTGGCACGACGAAGACGCCGCCGGAGCGAGCGCCAAGCGCGGGCTCAGCGAAGCGGTCGTCCGCGACATCTCGCGGCTGAAGAACGAGCCCGAGTGGATGCTGAAGACCCGGCTGAAGGGTCTCGCGCTGTTCGATCGCAAGCCGATGCCCACGTGGGGTGCCGACCTCAGCGAGATCGACTTCGACAACATCAAGTACTTCGTGCGCTCCACCGAGAAGCAGGCCGGCTCCTGGGAGGAGCTGCCCGCCGACATCCGGGAGACGTACGAGCGTCTCGGCATCCCCGAGGCCGAGCGCCAGCGTCTGGTCGCAGGCGTCGCCGCGCAGTACGAGTCCGAGGTCGTCTACCACCAGATCCGCGAGGATCTGGAGGCCCAGGGCGTGATCTTCATGGACACCGACACGGCGCTGCGCGAGCACCCCGAGTTCTTCGAGGAGTACTTCGGCACCGTCATCCCCGCGGGCGACAACAAGTTCGCCGCGCTGAACACCGCCGTGTGGTCGGGCGGCTCGTTCGTGTATGTGCCGAAGGGCGTGCACGTGGAGATCCCGCTGCAGGCGTACTTCCGCATCAACACCGAGAACATGGGGCAGTTCGAGCGGACGCTGATCATCGCCGACGAGGACTCGTACGTCCACTACATCGAAGGCTGCACCGCTCCCATCTACAAGTCGGACTCGCTGCACTCGGCCGTCGTGGAGATCATCGTGAAGAAGGGTGCCCGCGTGCGCTACACGACGATCCAGAACTGGTCGAACAACGTCTACAACCTCGTCACCAAGCGCGCGATCGCGCACGAGGGCGCGACCATGGAATGGGTCGACGGCAACATCGGCTCGAAGGTCACGATGAAGTACCCGTCGATCTTCCTCGCCGGAGAGCACGCCAAGGGCGAGACCCTGTCGGTGGCCTTCGCCGGTCCCGGCCAGCACCAGGACGCCGGCGCGAAGATGATCCACCTCGCGCCGTACACGCAGTCGTCGATCATCTCGAAGTCGATCGCCCGCGGCGGCGGCCGCTCCGGGTACCGCGGCGAGGTGCGGGTCGAGCCGAACGCGCACCACTCGGCGAACACGGTGCGCTGCGACGCTCTGCTCGTCGACACGATCTCGCGGTCCGACACCTATCCGGCGATCGACATCCGCGTCGACGATGTCGAGCTCGGGCACGAGGCGACGGTTTCGAAGGTCAGCGCCGAGCAGCTGTTCTACCTGCAGTCGCGCGGAGTTCCCGAGGATGAGGCGATGGCGATGATCGTGCGCGGCTTCATCGAGCCGATCGCGCGCGAGCTGCCCATGGAATACGCATTGGAACTGAACAAGCTCATCGAGATGGGCATGGAAGGATCGGTCGGCTAGATGGCGGCCACATCGACAGCGTCTGAGCAGGCCACGGTCGCTCAGACGGAGGACTCCCACGCGCACATCGATCCGGCGGCGGCCCTGCGCCGTTACGCGGCTCCGGTGCAGACCCGCTCCGAACGGTTCCGGTCGTACGACCCCACCGAGTTCGGCACCCCCACGGGACGTGAGGTCAACTGGAAGCACACGCCGATGAACCGCATCGGCGCGCTGCTCGACGTCGAGGCCGGCGACGCCGGGGCCGTGGACGTGCGCATGAGCGCGGGTGACGCCGGCACGCTCGCTGTGGGCGAGGCGCCGCGCGGATCCGCGTTCATCCCCGAGGACCTTCCGGCCGCGATCGCGTGGGCGAAGGCATCCGATGCCCGCCACATCGTGGTCGACGGCGAGCCTGCCGAACCCATCCTCGTCGAGGTGACGGGACGCGGCGGCGTCGCGCACGAGCACTTCGTCGTCGAGGCGCGTCCGAACGCTCACGGCACCGTGGTGCTGCGACACAGTGGCTCGGTCGCGCTCGCGGAGAACGTGGAGATCATCGTCGGCGACGGCGCGCAGCTCCAGCTGGTGACGGTGCAGGAGTGGCAGGACGATGCGGTGCATCTGTCGACGCATCAGGCGACGGTGGGCCGCGACGGCTCGCTGCGTCACTTCGTCGTGAGCTTCGGTGGGGGCGTCGTGCGCGTGAACCCCAGTGTGCGGCTTGCCGGCACCGGTTCCCACGCCGACGTGTACGGCATCGGCTTCTGCGACGCCGAGCAGCACCTCGAGAGCCAGGTGTACGTCTTCCACGAGGGCGTCGACACCCGCGCCGACGTGCTGTACAAGAGCGCGCTGCAGGGCGCATCCGCCCACACCGTGTGGATCGGCGACGTGCTGATCGGGCGGGATGCCGTGGGCACCGACTCGTATGAGGCGAACCGCAACCTCGTGCTGACCGAGGGCGCCCGGGCCGACTCGATCCCGAACCTCGAGATCGAGATCGGCGACATCCGGGGCGCCGGCCACGCCAGCGCCACGGGGCGGTTCGACGACGAGCAGCTGTTCTACCTCCAGACCCGCGGCATCGCCGAGGCGGAGGCGCGGCGGCTCGTCGTGCTGGGCTTCCTGAGCGAGGTCGTGCAGCGGATGGGCCTGCCCGAGCTCGAGACCGAGCTGATCGCCGACATCGAGCGGGAGCTCGGCCAGGGCGACGCTGCGGCCGTGGAGGTGACGGCGTGAGCGCGACGCGCGTCCTCGCCCTGAGCGAACTCGAGCAGGATGCGCCGGTGCGCATCGTGGTCGACGATGTGCCGATCTGCGTCGTGCTCGACTCGAACGGCGAGGTGCACGCGATCGGCGACACCTGCACGCACGGCGACATCTCGCTCGCCGAGGGGTTCGTCGAGGACGACACCGTGGAGTGCTGGGCCCACGGCTCGCGCTTCTCGCTGCGCACCGGCGCCGCGCTGAACCTGCCCGCCTACGAGCCCGTTCCCGTCTACGCCGTCCAGATCGACGGCGACGACGTGCTCATCGACCCCGCGGTGACGAAGTCGGCCGTCTGACGGCCGCCGTCGCCTCCCACCGAAAGCCTGACGAAGGAAACCAGAATGTCTGTCCTTGAGATCCGCGACCTGCACGTGAGCGTGGAGACGGAGGCGGGGGCCACCCCGATCCTCAACGGCGTCACCCTCACGATCCGCACCGGCGAGACGCACGCCATCATGGGCCCGAACGGCTCGGGCAAGTCGACGCTGGCCTACACGATCGCCGGCCACCCGAAGTACACCGTGACGAGCGGCACGATCACGCTCGACGGCGAGGACGTGCTCGCCATGACGGTCGACGAGCGGGCGCGCGCCGGACTGTTCCTCGCGATGCAGTACCCGGTGGAGATCCCCGGCGTCACGGTCACGAACTTCCTGCGCACCGCCAAGACCGCGATCGACGGCGAGGCACCCGCCGTGCGCACGTGGATGAAGGACATCAAGTCGGCGATGAAGGGTCTGCGGATGGACCCGAAGTTCGCGCAGCGCAACGTGAACGAGGGCTTCTCCGGCGGTGAGAAGAAGCGTCACGAGATCCTGCAGCTCGAGCTGCTGAAGCCGAAGGTCGCGATTCTCGACGAGACCGACTCGGGCCTTGATGTCGACGCGCTGAAGATCGTGTCGGAGGGTGTGAACCGCGCGAAGGAGGCCACGAACCTCGGTGTGCTCCTGATCACGCACTACACGCGCATCCTGCGCTACATCCACCCCGACTTCGTGCACGTCCTCGTGAACGGCCGGGTCGCAGAGGAGGGCGGGCCGGAGCTCGCCGATCGGCTCGAGGACGAGGGCTACGACCGTTACCTCGAGGGTGAGAGCGAGCCGGCGGACGAGCCGTCCGCCGAGATCGACGCGTAGACTCGGACTATGGCCGCGACGCTGTCACCCGAGAAGTACGACGAGGTCACCGAGGCTCTCAAGGACGTCATGGACCCCGAGCTGGGGATCAATGTCGTCGACCTCGGTCTGATCTACGACCTCGCCTGGGACGACGAGAACGACGCGCTCGTGATCCACATGACGCTCACGAGCGCCGGCTGCCCGTTGACCGATGTGCTCGAGGAGCAGACGGCGCAGGCGCTGGACGACGTGGTCGAGCGGTTCCGGATCAATTGGGTGTGGATGCCGCCGTGGGGTCCCGAGCGGATCACCGACGACGGCCGCGACATGATGCGTGCCCTCGGCTTCGCCATCTGACGCGACGGATTGACGCGCGCCTCAGAAGGGTGCGGGGTCGCGTTCGAGTGCCTCACGCATGGCGTGTCTGTGTTTCGGGTCCGGGTCGAGCAGCGCGGCGATCTGGAATCTGACGGTGCCGGGTGGTCTGGTGAGGTGGGTGCGGCGGGTGGGCGCTGTCCACCGTAGGATCCCGCCGCCGAGCTGCTCCACCGTCCAGTCCGTCTCATGTTTCACGGTGTGGTGGCGTTTGCACAGGTGCTCGAGGTTGCACAGGCAGGTGGGGCCGCCTTCGGCGTATGCGATGGTGTGGTCGATGTCGCAGTTCTGGGCGGGACGCCGGCATCCGGGGAATCGGCATTGCCGGTCCCGCACCTGTAGGTACAGTTTCTGCTTCTTGGTGGGTCGGTACCGGTCGACGCTGATCGGTACCCCGGTGGACGGGTCGGTGAACACCCGCACCCAGCCCGGCGCCGCCCCGGCGAGCTGCTTGGCGGTGTCGTCGTCGATGGGCCCGAACCCGGCGACCGCGGCCCCACCGATCGTGGTGCCCGCCAAGGTGGTCGCCGGGACAGTGACGTGCACGGTGGGTGAGATGGCGCCCAGCGCGTTCCGTGTATCGTCCGTGGCGCCGTGGCCTTCGGGGACGCTGGTCAGCAGCAGGTCGCAGAACACGTCCGCCATGATCTGCGCCTGCGTCCGCTCATCGAACACCGGCGCCTCGGCCGCATCCGCGATCGCGTCGTCGGTCACTTCACCAGTCGCGCTGCACTCTGCGATCGCGGCATGTCCATCATCGGCGGAGCCCGATTCGGTATCAGCCTCTGCGATCGAGCCATCTTCCACGTTCGACGCAGCGGCGGCTGCTTCGGCTTCGGCCTTCTCTGCCTCGTTCTGTGCGTACAGTTCCGCGGCCATGTCCCGCAAACGGTTGAACAGCCCGACACCTTGCGCGGTGGGCACGTCGGCGGTGATCCGGGACAGGCCCGGCTCCAGTTCCCGCACCGTGACCTTGCGGCGCTTGACGGCTTCGCGTACCCGTTGCTCGGTGCCCTCCGGGTCCAGGCGCTGCACCAGCCCGTCCAGGGCGGGGCGGAGCTGCCCGGGCGTCATCTCTGCCGCCATGTCACAGGCGACAGCTTCGTACTCCCGCCGCACCGTGTCGTCTTGGATGTCGATCCCGGTATCGGCGATCACGGTCGCATGGTCCGGGGAGATCCGCCCGGCGGAGGCGTCGCATAGCGTCTCGTAGAACTGGTGCGTGAGCGTCCACGCGAGCGACACCTTCCGGGCCACCTGCCATTCGCTCAGCCGCAGGGCGGCAGCGATCTCGCCGTACACCTCCCGCATTGCCAACTGCGAGGCGGGATTGGCGACGCCCAATCGCGCGCCGCGTTCCCGTTCCCGGCGCTCCACCAGGCCCGCGACGCGTTCGAAGAAGAACATCTCCGCCGCGAACGCCGACGCCGCCCGCTCCCGACAGTGGGAGAGGTGATCGACGATCTCATCCAACTCGGAGATCACCGGAGACAGACCCGCGCTCGGTGTCGACATCGGTGCCACCTCCTCGTCGAGATCCTCCTGATCGGTACCTCCAGTGTACCGAACAGGCGTTCGATCTGCAAGGATCTTCTTGCCCCGAAATCTTGCCTGAAGTGGCGAAACAAGGCTGTTTCGTCGTCCACCTTCACCGCCACCGCGAGCGGTCGCTGGCCTTCACAGATTCGCACATAGCATCACCCATCCTCAGCGTTCTTTATGCCCTCGCATCTCCGCCCCGTGACGGATCTCCCCAACCCGAACACCTGCCACCCAAGCCGGCGGAGGACGGGAGCCGAAACCCGACGACACCGCGCCGGCCGCCGCCAGCCCCGCTCGATAGGCTCAAGACGTGACCACCGCTCCACTTCACGCACTGCCGATCGATCAGCTTCGCCGACGCTCCAGCACGAAGTGGCGGACCTATCCCGAGGATGTGCTCCCGCTGTTCGTGGCGGAGACCGATTTCCCGCTGGCCCCGGCGATCTCCGAGCGTCTGGCGGCCGCCGTCGCGCTCGGCGACACAGGCTACACACCGCCGGACCCCGGCATCCGCTCGGCCTTCGCCGCGTTCGCACAGCGCAGGTTCGGATGGACCGTCGATCCCGCGCGGGTGCGGTCGACGTGCGACGTGATGATGGGGGTCGTCGAGATCCTCCGCGCGGTCCTCGAGCCCGGCGATCGGGTGGTCGTGACGCCTCCGGTGTATCCGCCGTTCTACGACTGCGTGCCCGAGGCCGGCGGCGTGGTGGAGCGCGTCCCGCTGCGCGAGAACGGCGCGGGATGGGAACTCGATCTCGACGGCATCGAGGCGGCCTTCGCCGGGGGAGCAAAGGCACTGCTGCTGTGCAACCCGCATAATCCGACCGGCACCGTGCACGCACGCGAGACCCTGGCCGCCCTCGGTGAGATCGCCCGCCGACACGGTGCGGTGGTCGTGAGCGACGAGATCCACGCGCCGCTCACTCAGCCGGGGGTCCCCTTCACTCCGTTCCTCGCGGCGGGAGATGCCGCTGCCGAGGTGGGATTCGCGGTCACGAGCGCGAGCAAGGCGTTCAATCTCGCCGGCCTGAAATGCGCGCTCATGGTGACCGCCGCCCCCGAGACCGCGGCGGTCGTCGACGGTCTTCCCGCCGAGGTGGAGTGGCGCACCGGGCTGTTCGGCGCCCTCGCCGGCGTCGCCGCCTTCGACGAGGCGAGCGACGAGTGGCTCGACGCGCTGCTGGCGGCCCTCGACGAGAATCGGCGCCTGCTCGCCGACCTCCTCGCCGAACTTCTCCCGGCCGCCCGTTACCGCATTCCCGACGCCGGCTACCTCGCCTGGGTCGACCTCACCGCCCTTGGCTGGGGCGACAACCCCGCCGAGCGGATCCTGCGCGAAGCGAAGGTCGCACTGCACTACGGTCCGGCGTTCGGGGCCGAAGGCGCCGGACACGTCCGCATCAACGTCGGCTGCTTGCCCGACGTGCTGCGGGAGGCGGTCCAGCGCATCGCCGCCCTCGCCGGCTGACCGGCTGACCGGCTGCGTACAAGCCGGTAGCGCCCCGCCACCGCGGCCGGCTGACCGGCTGCCTGCAGCGGAGGCGGCGGGTCAGACCTCCGCGCGCCCCAGCCGCCAGTAGCCCATGAACGCGACGGCTCGCCGGTCGACGCCGTGACCGGCGACGAGGTGACGCCGCAGCTGCTTGATCGCGCCCGCTTCGCCGGCGAGCCAGGCGTACAGCGGTGCGCTCTTCAGCGCCGCCCCGCCCTTCGCAGTGCGCGGGACCTCCCACAAGATCGCCTCGTCCACGTCGATCTCCTCCACCTCGGCGCCGCGACCCGCGGGGACGAGGGCGGCCGCGGCATCCGGCACCGCCGCCAGAAGGTGGTCGTGACGCGACCCGTCGGCGCGCGCCGCCACCCGGTAGTCGAATCCGGGATGGCGCGGCAGGTACGCGACGTCATCGGGGTGCGGCACCTCGACGACAACAGTGCCGCGCGCGGTCGCCGGCAGCTGCTCGAGGATCACGGCGATCGCCGGCGCCGCGGTCTCGTCGCCGGCCAGGAGATAGTGCTCGGTGCGTGCGGGGGGAACGAAGTCCAGGCCGAGGCTCACGCCGTCGCCGAGGGTCGGCCCGAGCAGCAGCACCTCGTCGCCCAGTTTCGCCCCGGCGATCCACGCCGACGCGGGACCCGAGACGTCATGCACGACCATGTCGACGTCGACCTCGCGCTCGGCGTGCCGGACCGCACGCGTCGTGTAGGTCCGGAAAGCCGGTCGCTCATCGTCGCCGAGCGCGCGCCAGCGGTCGTACCAGTCGTCGCCGGTGGGCATCCGGTCCAGACCCACGCCGCCGGGGAAGACGATCTTGATGCGCTGGTCGAACCCCGGGTCGCCGAAGTCCGCGAGCTCCTCGCCGGCGAATGTGAACCGGCGGAAGCCGGGGGTGACGTCGACGATGCGCGTCACGGCGGCGCGGAAGAATCGGTGGCCTGTCATGCCAGGCTCCTCACATGGTGGCGGCCCCGGGGGAGCACGATCGGCGCGCCCGTCAGCGGATCGTCGATGACGGCGCAGTCGAACTCGAACACCTCGCGGATGAGGTCGGCGTCCACGATCTCGGACGGGGCCCCGGCCGCGACGACCCGCCCGTCGCGCAGGGCGAACAGGTGGTCGGCGTATCGCGCGGCGAGGTTCATGTCGTGCAGCACCATCACGATCGTCGTCCCGCGGGTGCGGTTCAGATCGGTGAGCAGATCGAGCACCTCGACCTGGTGCGCGACGTCGAGGAACGTCGTCGGTTCGTCGAGCAGGAGGATGTCGGTGTCCTGCGCGAGCGCCATCGCGATCCAGACGCGCTGCCGCTGGCCGCCGGACAGCTCGTCGATGGAGCGATCGGCGAGGTCGGCGGTACCGGTCGCATCGAGCGCGCTCGCGACGGCCGCGTCGTCCTGGGCGCCCCATCGGGCCAGCATGCGCTGGTGCGGCTGTCGACCGCGGCCGACGAGATCGGCGACGGTGATTCCCTCGGGCGCGATCGGACTCTGCGGGAGCAGGCCCAGCGTGCGGGCGAGCTGCTTCGTGGGCTGGCGCTGCACCGGCGCGCCGTCGAGCAGCACCTGACCCGACTGCGGCCTGAGCAGCCGCGCGAGGGCCCTGAGCAGCGTGGACTTGCCGCATCCGTTCGCCCCGATGACCGCGGTGATCGCACCGGCCGGCACCTCGAGATCGAGCTCCGAGACGATCGTCCGCTCACCGTAGGCGAGGGTGAGCGAGGCGGCGGACAGGGTGTGCGACGCGGTCACAGCGCGGCCCCCGATCGGTTGAGGCGGATGAGCAGGAAGACGAGGAACGGCGCACCGAGCACGCCCGTCACGACGCCGACGGGGTAGCGGTGGTCGAACGCGAACTGGCCGACGAGGTCGGCCGTCAGGACCAGCAGCGCGCCGACGAATCCGGAGGCGGCGAGCAGCGACGTCGACGGCCCGACGAGGCGTGCCGCGATCGGCCCGGACATGAAGGCCACGAAGGCGATGGGCCCGGCTGCCGACGTCGCGAACGCGAGCAGGGCGACGGCGGCGATGAGGGCGAGGATGCGTGTGCGCTGCGCATGCACGCCGAGGCCGGTCGCGGTGTCGTCGCCGAGGCGCAGGGTGCCGAGGGCGCGCGACTGCGACAGGAGCAGAGGCACGAGCACCGCCGACGCGAGGGCGAGCGGCGCGATGGCGGGCCAGGCCGCCGCGTTCAGGCTCCCGGTGAGCCAGCGCATCGCGGCCTGGAGATCCCAGGACGGGGCGCGCGACAGCGTGTAGGTGACGACGCTGTCCAGCATCGCGGCGACTCCGATGCCGATGAGGATGAGTCTTGTGCCGGCGAATCCGCCGCGGTGGGCGAGGAGCCAGATGGCGGCGGCGGTGACGAGCGCTCCGACGAGCGCCAGGAGGGACACTGCGACGGTGTCGAGCGACAGCAGCACGATGCCGACGACGGCAGCCGCGCTGGCGCCGGAGCTGATGCCGATGACGTCGGGGGAGGCGAGCGGATTGCGCAGCATCGTCTGGAACGTGACGCCCGCGGCGCCGAACGCGAATCCGGCGAGCACGGCGAGCACAGCTCGCGGCAGCCTGAGGTCGCCGACGGTGAACGACGCCCCGGGCACCGTCTCACCGGTGAGCACCCGCCAGACCTCGGCGGGCGTGTAGAAGGTGTCGCCGACCATGAGAGACACGGCGAACATGGCGAGCACGGCCGCTGCAAGGCCCGCCACGACGAGGACCCGGCGGCGCAGCCGACGGCGGCGTCCGGCGACGATCGTGCGCACGGTCGACGCATCCGGAGTCTCGACTCTCGTCGACACCGCATCCACTGTGGCACTCACAGGTCGCGCACCTTCTGGCGACGGACGATCCAGATGAAGAACGGCGCGCCCACGAGCGCCGTGACGATGCCGACGTCGAGTTCGCTCGGTCGCGCCACGAGGCGGCCGATGACGTCGGCCGCGACGAGCAGGCTCGCCCCGGCCACGGCGGAGAACGGCAGAAGCCAGCGGTGGTCGCTCCCCACGAGCAGCCGGCACAGGTGCGGCACGACGAGGCCGACGAAGCCGATGGGGCCGGCCACCGCCGTCGCCGCGCCGCAGAGGATCACGGCGCCCGCCGCGCTGAGCAGCCGCGTGCGCATGACATGGGTGCCCAGACCGGCGGCCATGTCGTCGCCGAGCGCGAGCGTGTTCATCCCGCGGGCGCTCAGCAGACAGATCGCCGCGCCCGCGAGCAGGACTGGCAGCACGAGACCGATCCGATCCCATGTGGCACCGCCCACACCGCCGATCTGCCAGAACCGGAAGCTCTCCATCGCGTCGGCGCGGGGGAGCAGGATCGCCTGCACGAGCGAGGCGAACGCCGCCGACGTGGCGGCTCCCGCGAGCGTGAGCTTCAACGGTGTTGCGCCGCCGGCGCCGAGCGAGCCGATGGCGTACACGAAGACCGCGGCGATCACGGAGCCGATCACCGCGGCCGCCATGAGCGCTCCGGGCGACGACATCCCGACCAGCACGATGCAGACGACGACGGCCAGCGCGGCGCCGCCGGAGACCCCGAGGATGCCGGGGTCGGCGAGCGGGTTGCGGGTGATCGCCTGCATCGAGGCGCCGGAGAGCGCGAGCGCGGCACCGACGAGCACGGCCAGAGCGGTACGCGGAAGACGCGCGACGACCGCCGCCTCGCCCACGGTGTCGGTGTGGCCGGCGAGAGCCGACAGCACCTCCGCGGGCGGCACGAGCCGCACGCCGAGGGCCACCGACGCCGCGCACAGTGCGGCGAGTCCGCACACGCCGACGAGGAGCCATCCAGCGCGGGCCGTGCGGTTTCGTCGTCGCGGGACCGCCTGTGCCGGGGCGATGGACGCGGCGCTCGCCGGCGCCGTCGCGGTCATCAGCCGAGTGCCTTCGCGAGCAGTGCGAAGTAGTCGTGGATCCCCCAGCCGATGGAGAGGGGCGACGGGTTCGCCGACGAAGCGAGCGGGGTGTCGTTCTTCAGCACGGCGATGTGGCCGGCCTTGATCGCGGGGATCTTGGAGAGGAGCGGGTCGGCCTGCAGCGCCGTGATCATCGCATCGGCGTCGTCGCCGTAGGTCACGAACAGGTCGACGTCGCTGAACCGGTCGGCCTGTTCGGCGCTGACCGTGACGTAGAACTCCTTGGTCTTCGCCGACTCGTCCTTCACGATCTGCGGCTCCGGCATCCCGAGATCCCGCAGGAATCCTGGACGCGTGTCGTGCTCGGTGTAGAACCCGATCTTGCTGAAGTCGGCCGGGTCGATGTAGGAGAAGAGGACCTTGGCGTCCTTGAGCTTGGGGAAGTCGGCGAGCGCCGCGTCGACCTCGCCGTGCAGCTTCTCGATGAGGGCGTCGCCCTCCTTCTTCAGGCCGATGGCCTCGGAGTCCATGCGGATCATGTCCTCGTACGATGTGGCCCAGGCGACGCCCGGGTAGGCGACGACCGGCGCGATCTTCGACAGGGTGTCGTAGTCGCTCTGGCTGAGGCCGGAGTACGCGGCCAGGATGACGTCGGGCTTCGTGTCGGCGACGGCCTCGAAGTCGATGCCGTCGGTCTCGTCGAACAGCACCGGCGTCTTGGCACCCAGTTCGTCGAGCTTGTCCTCGACCCAGGGCAGCACGCCGTCGTGGTCGTCGTCGCCCCAGGTGACCTTCGCCATTCCGACGGGGACCACCCCGAGCGCGAGCGGGACCTCGGCGTTGCCCCACGCGACGGTGGCCACGCGGCCCGGCTTCTTCTCGATCGTGGTGGTGCCGTATGCGTGCGTGATCGTCACGGGGAAGCCGTCGGATGCCGCAGCCTGCTGCGCGTCGGCCGGTGCCGCGGCGCCGGCGGCGCACCCGGAGAGAAGGAGCGAGGAGGCAGCGACCACGGCGAGGGCGGCCAATGACAGGGCACGGCGGATGGGCACGGAGGGGCTCCTTCGTGGAGAGGCTGGTTTGGTAAGGCTAGCCTAACAGTGGCGCGGGTGGTGTTTCACCCATCCGTGGAACGTCGACCGCGAGGCGCGAGCGCCGCCCGAGCCGGATCGCCAGCACCAGCAGCGCGACAGCCGTCGCCGCGGTGGCCGGCGAGGTGCCCGCGACGAGCAGCAGCACGATGCCGGCCAGCGCCACGGGGATCGCGGCCGCCACGGTCCAGCCGGGGGCGGGGCGAGACGCGGGATGGGCCTCGATGCGCGACAGTGCGCGTCCTCCCTCGACGCCATGAGCGGGATCAGGGCCGCGGCCGCGGTGAACATGAAGGTCGCTGTCGTCGGGCGGCCGATCCCCACCAGCGGCGCCGCGACGGCGACGGCGCCCAGCAGCATCGTGGCGGGCACCGGAGATCCGTAGACCGCCGCCTGGACGGGGACCAGCACGGCATACAGCGCGACGGCGAGGACGGCGAGGACCATCATCACGACGATCCGGCGATTCCGGAGCCCGTCGAACCTCACGAGCCGCAATCCGGCCCGCGCGTCCTCCTGCCTCTTCTCCCGGGGTTTCGGGGGCTTCTCGGCCTTCGGCTTCAACACCCCCGGCTTCGCGCCCTTCGCTCGCATGGCTGTCATCCTGCCATCTCGGCGCGGGCGACGCGGCGGCGCCGAAGTGTGGCGATCCGATCGACGATCACGCCGATGACGATCGCGATGAGGACGCCGATCACGGTGGCGAGCAGCGGTTCGTGCGCGAGCCAGCTGCCGGCGAGGATGCCGATGCCCGCGCCGTACACGGCCCAGGACACGCCGGCCAGCGCGCTCACCGGAAGGAAGCGCCCCCAGGGGTAGCCGAGAGCGCCGGCCGACATGTTCACGGCCACGCGCCCGCCTGGGATGTAGCGAGCCCCGATGATCAGCGCCGCGCCGTTGCGGGTGAGCGAACGCTCCGCGTGCGAGAACGCCGCGGCGACCCGCGGCCGGCGCATCCAGGCGAAGCGCCGGGTGCCCACGACGCGCCCCAGCGCGTACGCCAGATTGTCGCCGAGCATCGCGCCGAGCGCCGCGACCAGGCACAGGAGCGGCACCGCCACCAGCGTCCCCGACGCCGCGGCAGCGGCCGCAGCCGCCACCAGCACGGTCTCGCTCGGGACGGGAGGGAAGACCGCGTCGACGGCGGCGACGGCGAACATGACGAGCAGCACCGAGGGGGAGGCCGCCGCGGCGAGGATGAAGGCGTTGATCGTGTCCACACCGGAACGGTAGGTGCGCCGTGCGGGGCGGCACATCACTCTCCGGTATCGTCCGTCTCATACTTCGGAGGGGTCTTCCCGATGCCGGCACCACCTCCGGCGCGGGGTCACGCGACGGCGGCGACCTATACTGGGAGGCTGGCCCGTCGGCCGCATCACCTCTTCGAACGGAATGGACGTCTGCTGTGCTCGCCGTGCACGACCTCGAGATCCGCGTGGGCGCACGCACGCTCATGGCGGACGTATCGTTCCGCATCGCGGCGGGCGACAAGGTCGGGCTCGTCGGCCGCAACGGCGCCGGCAAGACCACGCTGACGAAGGTGCTTGCGGGCGACCTGCTGCCCTCGGAGGGCGAGGTGACGCGCTCCGGCGAGCTCGGGTACCTTCCGCAGGACCCGCGCTCCGGCGACCCCGACATGCTCGCGCGCACCCGCATCCTCGACGCCCGCGGCCTCGGCACGCTGGCGCTCGGCATGCGCGAGGCCTCCGAGCAGATGGCGGACGACGATCCGGATGTCGCAGCCCGCGCGATGCGACGGTATGCGAATCTCACCGAGCGCTTCGAGGCTCTCGGCGGCTACTCCGCGGAGGCGGAGGCGGCATCCATCTCGCACAATCTCTCGCTGCCCGACCGCATCCTCGACCAGCCGCTGCGAACGCTCTCCGGCGGCCAGCGCCGCCGCATCGAGCTCGCACGCATCCTGTTCTCCGACGCCGACACCATGATCCTCGACGAGCCGACCAACCACCTCGACGCCGACAGCGTCGTGTGGCTGCGTGAGTTCCTCAAGGGGTACAAGGGCGGGCTGATCGTGATCAGCCACGACGTGGAGCTCGTGGGGGAGACCGTCAACCGCGTGTTCTACCTCGACGCGAACCGTCAGGTGATCGACCAGTACAACATGAACTGGCGCAACTACCAGCGCCAGCGGGTGGCGGACGAGGAGCGTCGCAAGAAGGAGCGCGCGAACGCCGAGAAGAAGGCCACGGCGCTGCAGCAGCAGGCCGCGAAGTTCGGCGCGAAGGCGACCAAGGCCGCCGCGGCCCACCAGATGATGGCGCGCGCCGAGAAGCTCCTCAGCGGACTCGACGAGGTGCGTCAGGTCGACCGCGTCGCGAAGCTCCGGTTCCCGAAGCCGGCGCCCTGCGGCAAGACGCCGCTCATGGCGTCGGGCCTGTCGCGCTCGTACGGGTCGCTCGAGATCTTCACGGATGTCGACCTCGCGATCGACCGCGGCTCGAAGGTCGTCGTGCTCGGCCTCAACGGCGCGGGGAAGACCACGCTGCTGCGGATCCTCGCCGGCGTCGACGACCCGGACACCGGCCAGGTCGAGCCCGGGCACGGGCTGAAGATCGGCTACTACGCGCAGGAGCACGAGAACCTCGACGTGCACCGCTCGGTGCTCGAGAACATGATGTCGGCGGCGCCCGACATCTCCGCCACCGAGGCGCGCAAGGTGCTGGGATCGTTCCTGTTCACAGGCGACGACGTGCTGAAGCCCGCCGGCGTCCTGTCCGGCGGCGAGAAGACGCGCCTGTCGCTTGCCACGCTCGTCGTGTCCAGCGCCAACGTGCTGCTGCTCGACGAGCCGACGAACAACCTCGACCCGGCGTCGCGCGACGAGATCCTGGGTGCTCTCGCGCACTACGAGGGCGCCGTGGTGCTCGTCTCGCACGACGAGGGGGCGGTGCAGGCGCTGAACCCCGAGCGCGTGCTGATCCTGCCCGACGGCGTCGAGGACATCTGGGGCCGCGACTACATCGACCTCATCACGCTCGCCTGACGTCGCCGCATCCGGTCCCGCCGTCCCCGGCCGGGCTACCGAGCCGCGCGGTCGAGCAGGGCGTCCTCGTCCTGTGCGTCGCGGTCGTCGCGTGCCGCGCGCCGGGCCTGGGCCCGCGTCATCGACCGCTCCGCCTGCAGGCGTGCCGCGGCCTCCGGGTCGGTGGCGGCCAGCGCGGCGATCTCCGCCGCATCCTCCGCATCCTCACGGCGCACCCGCCGCTCCGAGCGGATGACGTACCAGATGAAGATGAAGCCCATGACGGCGAACATGATCCACTGGATGCCGTACGAGAGGTACGGGCCCGGGTCGGCCGACGGCGAGTCGAAGCCCTGCGGCGACACGGACGGCGCCGGGTCCTCCGAGACGAGCTGGCCGTAGGCGCCCTGCTCGAGGGAGGCGTCGCCGGTCTTCTCGGCGATGAGCGGCAGGTGCACCGACGGCACCTGTCCGGCGGGAGCGTCGGCGCCCGACGGGGGCAGGTTCTCACCCGGGACGAGACGCGCGACGACGGTCACCTCGCCCTCGGGCGCGGCGGGGAGCACATCGGGGGTGGGCTGCCGATTGCCCGGCGGCTCCCATCCGCGATCGATGAGGAAGACACGCCCGTCGGCCAGGCGGAACGGCACGACGAACTCGTACGCGGTCGTGCCATCGTGCACGCGATTGCGCACGAGAAGCTCGTCGTCGGCGCGGTACCGGCCCGTCATCGTGACGGGGCGCCATTCGTCCTCCGGGTCGAGCGTCGCACCGGGTGCGAGCAGCTCGGCGAGCGGCACGGGCTTCGCATCGTAATTGCGGGAGATGAGGTCGAGCTGCTCGGTGCGCGCGGCGTTCTTCGTGAGCTGCCAGTTCGACAGGAACGCGCAGGCGATCGCGAACACGATCGCGACGCCGACGTAGGCGGTCCAGCGGACGGCGGCCGGGGCGTTCTGGCGGCGGCTCATCGGGTCTCCTCGATCGGGAGGAAGGGCTCGATCGACACCGGGAACCGGCGCGATGCGAGGTAGTCGTGCAGGTAGGCGGTGTGCTCCGCGCAGGCGAGCCAGACCTTGCGGCGGTCGGGCGCGTGGATCCGCGGATTGCGCCAGACCACCTGTGCGGTCGCGGTGGCGGTGCAGCCCGCACGCGAGCAGATCGGCCCGCCGTCGCGGGACGACGCAGGGATCACGACTGCTCGTCTTCGGGCTCGGTGCGCGCGTCGCGCTCCGTGCGGTCCGTGGGAGGCTCGGCTGCGGTCGTGCGGTCGCCGTCCGGTGCCCCTGCGGCGAGACCCTGGGTCTCGGCGACGCGGATGACCGTGGGGGAGTCGGCGGCGGATGCGGCGGAGCCACCGGATGCCTCGAGCTGACGCTCGGGACCCACCGCCGGAACGGTCTTCGACTCCTGGCCGACGTTCGCGAGGACGACGGCGATGTACGGCAGGAAGATCGCGGCGGCCCCGAATACCCAGGTGTACCAGCCGAACGGCTGGATGAAGACCATGAGCACGAAGCACAACACGCGCACGCCCATCATGATGAGATAGCGCGTCGAGCGACGGCCGACCTCGTCGCGCGGAGCGGGCGGAAGCGAGGTGGCGGACTGGTGCTGGTCGGAGGTCTTCACTGTGTTCCAGACTACGGCTTCCAGACTACGCCGCCCGGCGGGTCCGGTCGCCGATCGAGGCGACGTTCCGGCGCCGCTAGGCTGGTGCGAGCATCCGTCCCGACCGCTGTGGAGCCCTGAATGTCTGAAGACCGCGTCGTCCTCGTCACCGGTGGAAACCGCGGCATCGGCCGCGCGATCGCGGAGCGCTTCGTCGCAGAGGGCTACAAGGTCGCCGTGACGGCCCGATCGGGCGAGGGCCCCGAGGGGACCCTCACGGTCCGCGCCGATGTCACCGACACGGCGGCCGTCGACGCCGCATTCAGCGAGGTCGAGCAGAAGCTCGGCCCCGTGTCGATCGTCGTCGCCAACGCCGGCATCACGAAGGACACGCTCCTGCTGCGGATGACGGAGGACGACTTCGACAGCGTGGTGGACACGAACCTCGGCGGCACGTTCCGGGTCGTCAAGCGCGCCTCCAAGGGCATGCTGAAGGGACGCTGGGGCCGCGTCGTGCTGATCTCCTCCGTCGTCGGACTGTACGGGTCGGCCGGGCAGATCAACTACGCGAGCTCGAAGGCGGGCCTCGTCGGCTTCGCCCGCTCGCTCACACGTGAGCTCGGCGCCCGCGGCATCACCGCCAACGTCGTGGCTCCCGGGTTCATCGAGACGGAGATGACGGCCGAGCTGCCCGAGGACACGAAGGCCGAGTACAAGAAGGCGATCCCGGCCGGCCGCTACGCGAGCGCCGACGAGGTCGCCGGCGTGGTCGCATGGCTCGCCTCCGACGACGCCGCGTACATCTCGGGCGCCGTGATCCCCGTCGACGGCGGCCTCGGCATGGGGCACTGACCCCGTCTCACGGCAGCAGCGGCACGACCTCGGCGAGGTCGACCCGGCCGATCACGAGATCGGCGTGCGCACGCACGGCGGGCTTCGCGTTGAACGCGAGCCCGAGCCCGGCGGCGGCCATCATCTGCAGATCGTTCGCGCCGTCGCCGATCGCGATCGTGCGGGACAGCGGGATGTCGTGCGCCGCGGCCCACTCGCGCAGCGCCGCCGCCTTGCCCGTCGCGTCCACGATCGTGCCGTCGACCCGGCCGTTCAGCGCACCGCCCGCGACCTCCAGCCGATTCGCGCGCCAGACGTCCACCCCAAGGCGCGGCGCGATGGTGTCGAGGATCTCGTGGAACCCGCCCGAGACCACGCCGACGACGCCGCCCCGCTCGTGCACGGCGTCGATCAGCGTCGTGACCCCCGGCGTCGGCTCGATGCGCTCCAGCACCCGCGCGAACGCGGGGAGCGGCACGCCGCGCAGCGCCTCGACCCGCGAGCGCAGGCTGGCGGCGAAGTCGACCTCTCCGCGCATCGCGGCCTCGGTGGCGGCGGCGACCTCGGCGCCGCGCCCGGCCTCATCGGCGATGAGCTCGATGACCTCGTTGCGGATCAGGGTGGAGTCGGCATCGAGGACGACGAGAAGACGCGCGGGCACCCGACCACAGTACCGACGCCGGGCGGCGCCTCCGGTGCAGATGTCGCAGCCGGGCCTCGTCAGGCGTCGACGTGCACGCCCTTGCCCACGATCGTGATCCCGGAGTCGGTGACGGTGAACCCGCGCTGCAGGTCGCGCTCCCGGTCGACGCCGACGGTCGCGCCGTCGGCGAGCACGACGTTCTTGTCCAGGATGGCGCGATGCACGCGCGCCCCCTGACCGACGCGCACGTGGTCGAACAGCACGGCGTCCGTGATCGTCGATCCGCCGGCGGCGAGGGTCCACGGCCCCACGACGCTGCGCTCGAGATGCGTGCCCGACAGCACCGAGCCGAGCGACACGATCGAGTCGATCGCGTTGCCGATGCGGCCGACCGAGTCGCGCACGAACTTCGCCGGCGGCGAGTTCACGGTCTGCGAGTGGATCGGCCAGGCGGTGTTGTAGAGATTGAAGATCGGCAGGGTCGAGATGAGGTCCATGTGGGCGTCGAAGAACGAGTCGATCGTCCCGACGTCGCGCCAGTACGACCGGTCGCGATCCGTCGATCCCGGCACGTCGTTCGCCTTCATGTCGTAGACGCCCGCCTCGCCGCGGTCCACGAAGTACGGCACGATGTCGCCGCCCATGTCGTGGTTGCTCGTAGACACCTCACCGTCGGCGGTCACCGCCTCCACGAGCGCGTTCGTGTCGAAGATGTAGTTGCCCATCGACGCGAGCACCTCGTTCGGCGAATCGGCGAGACCCGTCGCGTTCTGCGGCTTCTCCAGGAACTGACGGATGCGTCCCTCATGCTCGGGGTCCACATCGATGACCCCGAACTGGTGGGCGAGTCCCACGGGCTGGCGGATGCCGGCGACCGTCGCGCGCGCGCCCGAGGCGATGTGCGCGTCGAGCATCTGCCGGAAGTCCATCCGGTACACGTGGTCGGCGCCGATCACGATCACGATGTCCGGCTGCTCGTCGTTGATGAGGTTGAGGCTCTGCAGGATGGCGTCCGCCGAACCGGAGAACCAGCGCTTGCCGAGGCGCTGCTGGGCGGGCACCGAGGCGACGTACGAATCGAGCAGCGCCGACATCCGCCAGGTCTGCGAGATGTGCCGGTCGAGACTGTGCGACTTGTACTGCGTCAGCACGACGATCTGCCGCAGCCCGGAATTGATGAGGTTCGAGATCGCGAAATCGATGAGCCGGTACTGGCCCCCGAACGGCACCGCGGGCTTGGCGCGATCAGCGGTCAGCGGCATCAGCCGCTTACCCTCACCGCCGGCGAGAATGACTCCGAAGACCCTGGGTGCGGCTGGCATGGCACCACACTATTCCCCGATGCGCGCCTGTACTAGCGTTCCTGACATGCGCGTGGATGTTGTGACGAAGGAATACCCTCCGGAGGTCTACGGCGGTGCCGGCGTGCATGTCGCCGAGCTGGTGAAGGCCATGCGAGCGCTGCCGGCGGGCGACCGCGTGCCGCTCGACGTGCGGGTGCGGGCATTCGGGGCGCTGCGCGACGAGAAGGGCACCACGTCGTATCCGGTGCCCGACGAGCTGCGGACCGCGAACGCCGCCATCCAGACGCTCGGGGTCGATCTCGAGATCGTCCCGGATGTCGCGGGTGCACAGGTGGTCCACTCGCACACGTGGTATGCGAACTTCGCCGGCCACCTCGCGTCGCTGCTGCACGGCATCCCGCACATCATCACCGCGCACAGCCTCGAGCCGCTGCGCCCGTGGAAGGCGGAGCAGCTGGGCGGCGGATACGCGGTGTCGAGCTTCATCGAGCGCACCGCCTACGACGCGGCCGCGGCGATCGTCGCCGTCAGCGACGGAATGCGCTCCGACATCCTGCGCAGCTATCCCGAGCTCGATCCCCGCAAGGTCCGCGTCATCTACAACGGCATCGACGTGGACGCGTGGCACCCCACGACCGACCCGGAGCTGCTCGCCACCCTCGGCGTCGACGCGTCACGGCCGAGTGTCGTCTTCGTCGGGCGGATCACCCGGCAGAAGGGGCTTCCGCACCTCCTGCGGGCGGCGCGCCTGCTGCCGCCCGAGGTGCAGCTCATCCTCTGTGCCGGCGCCCCCGACACGCCGGAGATCCTCGCCGAGGTGACCGGGCTCGTCTCCGAGCTGCAGGAGTCACGGGACGGCGTCGTGTGGATCGACCGGATGCTGAGCAGGCACGAGCTGTGCACGGTGCTCACGGCGGCGACGGTGTTCGTCTGCCCGTCGGTGTACGAGCCGCTCGGGATCGTGAACCTCGAGGCCATGGCGTGCGGGGCGGCCGTCGTGGGGACGGCGACGGGCGGCATCCCGGAGGTCGTGGTCGACGGTGTCACCGGCCGGCTGGTGCCGATCGACCAGGCGGACGACGGCACCGGCACTCCGAACGACCCCGAGCGCTTCGCCGCCGATCTCGCCGCCGCGCTGACCGAGGTGGCGCTCGACCCGGAGCGCGCCGACGCCTACGGACGGGCGGGTCGCGAGCGCGCGGCGCGGGAGTTCAGCTGGGACACCATCGCCGCGCAGACGGCCGCCCTGTACGCGGAAGTGACCGGGTCCGGCCGATAGGCTGGACGGCATGCCCCAGGTCCTCGAGTACACGGACGTCGTCGTCCGGCGCAATCAACGGAACATCGTCGACGCCGTCGACTGGTCGGTGGACGACGACCAGCGCTGGGTCGTGCTCGGCGCGAACGGCGCCGGCAAGACGACGATCCTGCAGCTCGCCGCGACCCTCCTGCACCCGACGAGCGGCGACGTGACGGTGCTCGGCGAGCGGCTCGGCCGCACCGACGTCTTCGAGCTGCGCCCGCGCATCGGCTTCGCCTCCTCGGCGATGGCCCGGCGGGTGCCGCCGGAGGAGACCGTGCTGAACGTCGTCATGACGGCGGCGTACTCGGTGCTCGGCCGGTGGAACGAGGCGTACGAGGACATCGACGAGCGGCGCGCGCTGCGGGTGCTCGCCGAGTGGAAGCTCGATCACCTCGCCGATCGCACGTTCGGCACGCTGTCGGAGGGGGAGCAGAAGCGCGTGCAGATCGCTCGCGCCGTCATGACCGACCCCGAGCTGCTGCTGCTCGACGAGCCGAGCGCGAGCCTCGACCTCGGTGCCCGCGAAGAGCTGCTCGAGCTCCTCGGCGGCTACGCCCAGGCACCTACGACGCCCGCGATGGTCATGGTCACCCACCACGTGGAGGAGATCCCCGTGGGCTTCACCCATGTCCTGCTGCTGCGTGACGGCGCCGTGGTGGCCGCCGGCCCGCTGCGCGAGACCCTGACCGCCGAGACCCTCACGTCGACGTTCGGCATGCCGATCGCGTTGACCGAGGATGGCGGGCGGTACGCGGCCCGCGCCGCGTCGCACAGCACCTCTGACGACTGATAGAATCGATCTTTGGTGCCGCGGCACCGCAGATTTCCCTTCCGACTTCGCAAGGACATCCCATGCAGACTGACATCCACCCCGACTACCACGCCGTCGTGTTCCGCGACCTCGGCTCGGGCGAGACCTTCCTGACCCGTTCGACCGCGACCAGCGACAAGACGATGGAGCTGGACGGGGTCGAGTACCCCGTCATCGACGTCGAGATCTCCTCGGCCTCGCACCCCTTCTACACGGGCAAGCAGCGCATCATGGACTCGGCCGGCCGCGTCGAGAAGTTCAACCAGCGCTTCAAGGGCTTCGGCGGCGCCAAGTAATCGGCTCGCCCACCCCAGAAGGCCTCGCTTCGGCGGGGCCTTCTGGCATATCGGGAACGCGCGGGCGTCAGCGGATGGGCCAGCTGCCGTCGAGCCGCTCAGCGGGGTCGATCCGCCCGATGCGCACGAAGTACTCCGTGAGGCTCTCGGCCTGATCCCGCGCCCACCCGATCTGCTGCGTGTGAAGTTCGGCGGCGGTGAGCGGCAGCGCCCCGCAGAAGCGCTCCGCCAGCGCGAGTGCGACGCGGCCGGCGGCGATGGCGTCGGCCGACGCCTGGTGTGCACCGTCGAGCACCACGGCGTAGTGCGCGGCGACGGCGGTGAGCGTGCGCTTCCCCCGTCGGTAGCGGTCGCATGCCTTGTCGAGGACGAGAGGGTCGATCACCGGCGTCGGGCTCTCGATCGGGGCGACGCCGTGCCGCAGCCCCTCGTGCTTGAGCAGCGAGAAGTCGTACGGGGCGTTGTACGCGACGACCGGAATGCCGTCGTCGAACAAGGCGCGCAGAGCAGCGGTCACCTCGGCGACCACCTCCGGCGCGGAGCGCCCGTTCGCGCGGGCTTGTGCGGTGGAGATGCCGTGAACGGCGCTCGCGCCATCCGGGATCTCGACGCCCGGATCGGCGAGCCAGTCGCGCGCATGAAGCACCGTGCCGGTCGCATCGAGCACCCCGACGTGGGCAGTGACGATGCGGTCGCGGGTCACGTCGACGCCCGTCGTCTCGAGGTCGAACACCCCGACGCGTCGCGACCACTCCGGGGTGTCGAACAGCGAGAGGACGTCCATGCCGTTCACGGTATGCGACCCCGCCGACATTCCCCGGCGGCGCACCGGGAATAGACTCGGTCGGATGAGCGCCGAGAACCCGTACGCCGAACGCCTCGCCGCGATCCCGGTTCAGCGGCGGGAGGCGTCGGTGCTCGGCGGGACGACGGGGTACTGGGTCTACGGGCCGGACGACGCCGAGACCACGATCCTCGCCGTGCACGGCTTCCGTGGCGAGCACCACGGCCTCGAGCCCGTGGTCGCTCACCTGCCCGGCGTCCGCGTCGTCTCACCCGATCTGCCGGGTTTCGGCGAGACACCGCCGCTTCCCGGCCGCACGCACGATCTCGCCGCGTACGTCGACTGGCTCACCGCCTTCGCGGCCGCAGCGGCGCCCGGTGCCGTCGTCCTCGGCCACAGCTTCGGGTCGATCGTGGCCGCCGCGGCCGTCGCTCAGGGACTGGCGACCCCGAAGCTCATCCTGGTGAATCCGATCGGCGCACCGGCGCTCGAGGGGCCCCGGGGCATCCTCACCCGCCTCGCCGTCTTCTACTACTGGATGGGAGCGAAGCTGCCCCGCAGGCCGGGGGAGGCACTGCTGCGCAACCGCGTGATCGTGCGCGTCATGAGCGTCTCGATGGCGAAGACGCACGAACGGGCGCTGCGGCGCTTCGTGCACGATCAGCACGACACCTACTTCTCGCGCTTCGCCGACCGGGATGTGCTGCACGACGCGTTCGTGACGTCGGTGTCGCACGACGTCAGCGAATGGGCCGCCCAGATCGCGGTGCCGACGCTCCTGATCGTCGCGGAGCGCGACGACATCACGCCGATCGAGAAGGAGCGCGAGCTCGCGCGGATGTTCCCCGACGCGCGACTCGTGGAGATCCCGGCCGTGGGGCACCTCATCCACTACGAGACGCCGGCGCCGGCGGCGGAGGCCATCGAGCGATTCCTCCGGCACTGAGCCGACCGGGAGCACTGCGCTGCCCGGCCCTCCGCGGTGAGGCTTCAGAGGCTCTCGCCGGCGAGCTCCATCAGCGGGCGGACGCGGTAGCCGATCACCTCGCCCATCGCGAGCGAGGTCTCGGTGCGCTCCACGCCGTCGATCGCGAGGATGCGCGCATCCGTGTCGAACAGGTGCTGGGTGTCGCGGCACGCGACATGCACCAACAGGTCGATCTGTCCGCTCAGGCCGTGCGCCTGGAGCACCTCCGGGATGCGGTGCAGCTCGGCGGTGATGTACGGAAGGTCGGCCTGCCGCACCGTCACGCTGATGAACGCCTCGATCGGGAACCCGAGTGCGGTCGCCGAGATGGCCCGCTCGAACGACAGGAACACGCCCGACCGGTCAAGTCGCGCCATGCGCGCCTGCACCGTGTTGCGGCTCATCCCCAGCTTCTCGGCGAGGGCGACGACGGTCGCGCGCGGCTCGAGAGACAGAGTGGCCAGCAGTTCGAGGTCGACACTGTCGAGTTGGGCCATAGTGCGAAACACTAGCACGATGCAGGCGCGCAATTCTGCGCAACATGCTCAGATCGAGCTTCGATGCTTGAGCTAGGTGCAATATCGACGTAGCCTCACGGTATCCGGCGAAGACGCCGGCTCATCTACGCGCAAGCCTCACGAGGGCTTCGCGAGGAAGAGGGATGACGATGGTGCACACCCTGACCCCGGCGGCCGACCTGAAGACCGATGTCGACGACGTCGCGCGCATTCTGACGCCGACCGGCGAACGCCGCCCGAACAGCGATCTCGACCCGTGGATCGCCGACATCGACGCACCGGCGCTGCGCGCGCTGTATCGCGACATGGTGCTGCTGCGCCGCATCGACGCGGAGGGGATGGCGCTGCAGCGCCAGGGGCAGGTGGGGCTGTGGGCCCCCTGCCAGGGCCAGGAGGCCACCCAGATCGGCACCGCCCGCGCGCTGCGCGCCGACGACTTCGCGTTCCCGAGCTATCGCGAGACGGGTGTCGTCTACGCTCGCGGCGCCGATCCGACCGGATACATCCGCGCGTGGCGCGGCGAGGCGCATTCGAGCTACGACCCGCACGAGCTGGGTGCGGCCATCCCGCAGATCATCATCGGCGCCCAGACGCTGCACGCCGTCGGATACGCGATGGGCATCCAGCGTGACGGCACCGATCAGGCCGTCGCGACCTGGTTCGGCGACGGCGCGACCAGCCAGGGCGACGTGAGCGAGGCGATGGTGTTCGCCGCGTCGTACGAGGCTCCCGTCGTGTTCGTGTGCTCCAACAATCAGTGGGCCATCAGCGAGCCGGTGGGCGTGCAGGCGAAGGCCCCCATCGCGGGTCGTGCGCCCGGCTTCGGCATCCCGAGCATGCGCGTCGACGGCAACGACGTGCTCGCCGTGCTCGCCGCGATGCGATGGGCGCTCGACCATGCCCGGAGCGGCAAGGGACCGGCGTTCATCGAGGCGGTGACGTACCGGATGGGCCCGCACACGACGAGCGACGACCCCACGCGCTACCGCGACAAGGACGAGCTCGAGCACTGGCGGCGGCGCGACCCGATCGCCCGCGTCGAGGCGTACCTCCGCGCGCAGGACGCCTTCGACGACGAGTTCCAGGCGCAGGTCGCGGCAGACGCCGACGAGCTCGCGGCGGCGGTGCGCAGCACGGCGCTCGAGATGACGACGGCGCCGGCCATCAGCATCCTCGACAATGTCTACGCCGAACCGCACACCGGCCTCGAGGAGCAGAAGACCTGGTTCGGCGCGTACCTCGACGGGTTCGACGAGGAGGCGGCGCGATGACGCAGCTGACGATGGCGAAGGCCCTCAACGAGGGCCTTCGCCGCGCGATGCGCGACGACGACAAGGTCCTCATCATGGGGGAGGACATCGGCAAGCTCGGCGGCGTGTTCCGGATCACCGACGGCCTCCTCGACGAATACGGCAAGATGCGCGTGGTCGACACGCCGCTGGCCGAGTCGGGCATCATGGGCACCGCTGTCGGGCTCGCCTACCGCGGCTACCGGCCGGTGGTCGAGATCCAGTTCGACGGATTCGTCTACCCGGCGTTCGACCAGATCGTGTCGAACGTGGCGAAGCTCCACTACCGCTCGCAGGGCACCGTGAAGATGCCGATCACGATCCGCATCCCCTGGGCGGGCGGCGTCGGCGCTGCCGAGCACCACTCCGAGTCGCCGGAAGCGTACTTCGTGCACACCTCGGGGCTGCGGGTCGTCGCGGTCTCGAACCCGCAGGACGCCTACACCGTGCTGCGCCAGGCGATCGCATGCGACGACCCGGTCGTGTTCTTCGAGCCCAAGCGGCTGTACCACACGAAGGGCGAGGTCGACCTCGACCTCGATCTGGCGGATGCCGCGCCGATGGGCCTCGCCCGCACGGCGCGGGAGGGCGCCGACGTCACGCTGCTCACCTACGGCGCGCAGGTCGCGACGGCGATGGATGCGGCGACCGCCGCCGAGGACGAGGGCATCTCGATCGAGGTCATCGACCTGCGGTCGCTGTCGCCGGTGGACTACAAGACCGTGACCGCGTCGGTGCGCAAGACCGGCCGCGTCGTCGTCACGCACGAGGCCGCCCGCGAGGCCGGACTCGGCGCCGAGCTGATCGCGAGTGTGACGGAGCGCTGCTTCAACTACCTCGAGTCCGCTCCGGTGCGCGTCACCGGCTGGGACATCCCGTACCCGCCGGCCAAGCTGGAGAAGAACCACGTGCCCGACCTCGACCGCATCCTCGACGCGGTCGACCGCGTGCTCGACCGGCCGAACAGCCTGACCGGAGTGGAGCTGTGATGCAGGACTTCCGTCTGCCCGATCTCGGTGAAGGACTGCCCGACGCGGAGCTCGTCTCGTGGCTCGTCGCGGAGGGCGACACGGTGAGCCTCAACCAGAACATCGCAGAGGTCGAGACCGCCAAGGCCGTCATCGAGCTGCCTTCGCCGTTCGCCGGCACGGTGCAGAAGCTGCACCACGCCGCGGGAGACGTCGTCGAGGTGGGTGAGGTGCTCATCACCTTCGGCGACGGAGAGGGCGAGGCGCCCACCGCGCCGGCCGCGGAGTCGAAGCCCGCGGAGAGCGAGGACGAGGAGGAGAAGGCGACGCCGAACCTCGTCGGGTACGGAGCAGCACCGCGGCGTTCGGCCCGCCCGCAGCGCCGCGCGCGCGTCGCACGCGGCGCCGGCGACCGCGGCGCGAGCGAGACGGCGGTGCTCGAAGCGGCTCCGCACGATGCGATCGTCGAGCAGCCGCTGGAGCGGCCGCTCGAACGCCCCCGCTCGACGCCGCCGGTGCGCAAGCTTGCGAAGGACCTCGGCATCGATCTCGCGCTCGTCGAGGCATCCGGTGCCACCGGGCTCATCACCCGCGCCGACGTGGAGGCGTATGCCGAGCGCGTCGGGGTCGGCACGGCGCCGCACGAGGCGCCGGCCGCCGCATCCGCCCCCGCTTCGGCGCCGGCCCGGACGCGGGGCGAGCGCGAGACCCGCACGCCGATCCGCGGGGTGCGCAAGGCGACGGCGGATGCGATGGTGCGCAGCGCGTTCACCGCGCCGCACGTCACGACCTTCCAGACCGTCGACGTCACGGCGACGATGGAGCTCGTCGCGTCGCTGAAAGCCGACCGGTCGCTGGAGGGACACAGGATCGGCGTCATGGCCGTCGCCGCGAAGGCCGTGTGCCTGGCGCTCGGCCGAAACCCCAGCCTGAACGCGAAGTGGGACGCCGATGCGGGCGAGATCGTGGAGCACCACTACGTGAACCTCGGCGTCGCAGCGGCGACCGAGCGCGGACTGATCGTCCCGGTGGTCCCGGATGCCGATGCCATGACCCTCGTGGAGCTGGCCGACGCGATCGGAGAGCTCGCGCGCGTCGCGCGCTCCGGGAAGACGCCGCCCGCGGCGATGACCGGCGGCACCTTCTCGATCACGAACTTCGGCGTGTTCGGGGTCGAGGCCGGGACGCCGATCCTGAATCCGGGGGAGGCCGGCATCCTCGGCCTCGGCACCGTGGCGCGGCGGCCGTGGGAGCACGACGGTGAGATCGCGCTGCGCGACGTCATGACGCTCAGCCTGTCGTTCGACCACCGCCTCGTCGACGGCGCCGAAGGCTCGCGCTTCCTCGTCGATGTGGCGCGCGTGCTGGAGGAGCCGGGCCGGGCGATGCTGCTGCGCTGACGCGTCGTATTTTGGGGCGGGTCTCTGCGTTCGGGGCGTGTCTGTGCGGGTGGTCCTGCATGAACCCGCCCCGAATAGGGTCAGGCGCGCAGCGCGGCGGCCGCGAGCTGCTCGAGGGTGCTACGGACGGCGGCCTCGGGCGGCGCCGCGCGCAGGCCGCGCACGCTGTGCGGCGTGGAGTTGATCAGCCCGAACACGGCGTGCGCCCGCACCCGGAGGTCGGCGTCGGGACGCTCCGGATGGATGCCGCGGAGCACGCCGACCCACAGTTCGACGTACTCGCGCTGCAGCCGGCGGACGCGATGCCGATCGGCATCGGCGAGCGAGCCCAGATCGCGGTCCTGCACGCGGATGACGTCGGCGTCGGCGAGGGCGAAGTCGACGTGGAAGCGGATCAGCGCGTCGAGGGCGTCCGACGCGTCGGCCGCGGCATCCGTCACGGCCCGTCCACCGTCGCGCAGCCCTTCGCTGACGCCGACGAGGATCGCCCCCAGCAGCGCCTGCTTGCTCGCGAAGTGCCGGTAGACGGCGGGGCCGCTCACGCCGACCGCCGTGCCGATGTCTTCGAGGGTCACGCTCGCGAAGCCGCGCTCGGCGAACAGCCGCGACGCCTCTCGGACCAGTGCCGATCGGCGATCGGACTTCGCCCGCTCGCGCTGCGTGATTGCCATCTGAGTTAATCCTCGCTAACATCGGGATTCAGTTAATGAAGACTAACATCAGCCGGAGCTGCCATGACCGAACCCGTCACCCAGCGGGATCTTGCCGCGGAGCTGCACGAGCGCCTCGCCGTCGCGGCCCTCGGCGGCCCCCAGGCGTCGCGCGAGCGCCACCTCGGCCGGGGAAAGCTCCTTCCGCGCGACCGCGTGCGCCGTCTGCTCGACGAGGGGAGCCCGTTCATCGAGCTCGCGCCGCTGGCCGCCGACGGGCTCTACGACGGACAGGCGCCCGCCGCGGGCGTCATCGCCGGCATCGGACTCGTGCACGGCCGCCAGGTCATGGTGGTCTGCAACGACGCCACCGTCAAGGGCGGCACGTACTACCCGATGACGGTGAAGAAGCACCTCCGCGCGCAGGAGGTGGCCCTCGAGAACCGGCTGCCCTGCATCTACCTCGTCGACTCCGGCGGGGCGTTCCTCCCCAAGCAGGACGAGGTCTTCCCCGACCGCGACCACTTCGGCCGCATCTTCTTCAACCAGGCACGGCTGTCGGCCGAGCGCATCCCGCAGATCGCTGCGGTGCTCGGCTCGTGCACCGCCGGCGGCGCGTACGTTCCCGCGATGAGCGACGAGACCGTCATCGTGCGCGACCAGGGCACGATCTTCCTCGGCGGACCGCCCCTCGTGAAGGCGGCCATCGGCGAGGTCGTGACGGCCGAGGAGCTCGGCGGGGGAGAGCTGCACGCCCGCCGCTCCGGCGTCGTCGACCACCTCGCCGACGACGACGAGCACGCCCTCGAGATCGTCCGCGACATCGTCGCGACGCTGCCGCCGCCGGCCGATCCCGCCTGGGAGGTGATCGAGAGCCGCCCCGCGATCGGCGCGGCCGAGGACCTCTACGACGTCGTCCCCGTCGACGTGAACCAGCCGTACGACGTCCGCGAGGTGATCAGCCGCCTCGTCGACGCGGGCGAGACCCACGAGTTCAAGAAGGAGTACGGCACCACCCTCGTCACGGCGTTCGCCCACATCCACGGCCACCCGGTGGGGATCGTCGCCAACAACGGCGTGCTGTTCGGCGAATCCGCTCTCAAGGGCGCGCACTTCATCGAGCTGTGCGACCAGCGCGGCATCCCGCTGCTGTTCCTGCAGAACATCTCCGGCTTCATGGTGGGGAAGGATGCCGAGGCCGGCGGCATCGCCAAGGACGGCGCGAAGATGGTCACCGCCGTCGCGACCACCCGCGTCCCGAAGCTCACCGTCGTGATCGGCGGCTCGTTCGGGGCCGGCAACTACTCGATGTGCGGGCGTGCGTACTCGCCCCGGTTCCTCTGGACCTGGCCGGCGAGCCGCATCTCCGTGATGGGCGGCCCGCAGGCGGCATCCGTCCTCTCCACCGTGAAGCGCGATCAGCTCGAGGCGCGCGGCGAAGAGTGGTCGGCGCAGGAACAGGCCGAGTTCGAGGCGCCGGTGCGCGCCCAGTACGAACAGCAGGGAAGCCCGTACTACGCGACCGCGCGGCTCTGGGACGACGGCATCGTCGACCCCGCCGATACCCGCGACCTCCTCGGGCTCGCGCTCGACGTCGTCTCCCGTTCCCCCCTGCCCGAGCCGCGCTTCGGCGTCTTCCGGATGTGAGATCCATGACCTTCGACACCGTCCTCGTCGCCAACCGCGGCGAGATCGCCCGCCGGGTCATCCGCACCCTGCGCCGCCTCGGCATCCGCTCGGTCGCGGTCCACAGCGACGCCGACGCCACCGCCCCGCACGTCGCCGAAGCCGACGAGGCGGTGCGCATCGGGCCGGCCGCGGCATCCCTCTCCTACCTCGACATCGACGCGATCATCGGCGCGGCACGGCAGACCGGCGCGCAGGCGATCCACCCCGGGTACGGCTTCCTCTCGGAGAACGCCGCGTTCGGGCGCGCCTGCGCAGAGGCGGGCATCGTCTTCATCGGACCCGGGGCGAGGGCGCTCGAGGCGATGGCGGACAAGATCCGCGCCCGCGACCACGTCGCGGCCTCGGGGGTGCCCATCGTGCCGGGGTTCTCGGCGGCCGGGATGATCGACGACGAGATCGCCGCCGCAGCGTCCGAGGCGGGCTTTCCGCTGCTCATCAAGCCGTCCGCGGGCGGCGGAGGCAAGGGCATGCAGGAGGTGCACGACGCCTCCGAGATCCCGGATGCCGTGGCCACCGCCCGTCGTGTCGCGAAGGCCGCCTTCGGCGACGACACGCTGCTGTTCGAACGGCTCATCCAGAATCCCCGGCACATCGAGGTGCAGGTGCTCGGCGACACGCACGGCCGCGTCGTGCATCTCGGCGAGCGCGAGTGCACGCTGCAGCGACGTCACCAGAAGGTCATCGAGGAGGCGCCCTCGCCGATCATCGACGGCGCCACTCGCGCGCGCCTCGGCGAGGCTGCCTGCGCGGCCGCCGCATCCGTCGACTACACGGGTGCGGGAACGGTGGAGTTCATCGTCTCGGCCGACCGTCCCGACGAATTCTTCTTCATGGAGATGAACACCCGGCTGCAGGTCGAGCATCCCGTGACGGAACTCGTCACGGGCGTCGACCTCGTGGAGCAGCAGCTGCGCATCGCGGCCGGCGAGCCGCTCGAGATCGGCGAGGTCGCGCGCACCGGCCACGCGATCGAGGCGCGCGTCTATGCCGAGAGCCCGGCGCGCGGGTTCCTGCCTGCCACCGGTGATGTGCTGCTGTGGGAGCCGGCCCAGGGCGTGCGCACGGATGCGGCGGTGGAGACCGGAAGCGTCGTCACCGCCGACTACGACCCGATGATCGCGAAGGTCATCGCGTACGGTGACGACCGCGCCGACGCGATCGGCCGCCTCGACGCGGCGCTCGCCGACACGGTGCTGTTCGGCGTGGAGAGCAACATCGCGTTCCTGCGGACGCTCCTCGCCGACCCCGTCGTCCAGGCGGGGCAGATGGACACGGGGCTCATCGACCGGATGCCGCCGTTCGAAGACCCGGCCCCACCGGCCGATGCACTCGATGCCGCGGCCGCCGCAATGCCGCCGGCGGACCGGCGCGGCCACGCGTCGCCGCTGTGGCTCTCGGGTTCGGGATGGCGGATGAGCGGCGATCCCGCGCCGGCGCGCGCGTGGTTCGCCACGGCCGACGGTGGGGTCCTCTCGGCCTCGATCGTGCCGCCTTCGGCCCTTCGACTCGGCCGCGCTGCGCGCGCCCTCGCCCAGGGACCTATCGTCGATCAGCCTGCGCGCGCCCTCGCTCAGGGACCTGTCAACGATCAGCCCGCGGCCGGTGTTCAGGTCGCTGAGCGAGGGCCGCAGGCCCGAGTCGAAGCGCTGATCGACCGCGATGGAACCGTCTGGGTGCACGCGGACGGCGTCACGAGCGCCCTCGCCCCGCTGACCCGCCGACAGGCGATGGAGCGGCGGCTCGCGCAGCGCGAGCGCGCGGCGGGCGCGGCAGACCCGGATCTGCGGGCGCCGATGCCCGGCTCTGTCGTCGCCCTGCACGTCGCCGACGGGGCCACGGTCACCGCCGGCCAGAGACTCGTCTCCATCGAGGCGATGAAGATGGAGCATCCCGTCACCGCCCCGCACGACGGCGTGGCCCACATCCTCGCGGCGGTCGGCGACCAGGTCAGTCGCGATCAGGTCATCGCCCGCGTCACCCTCCCGGAATGAAGGACATATGGACAGCTACACCACCTACGACGTGAGCGACGACGAGCGCGAGCTCGCCGGTCTCGTCCGCAGCTTCGCCGACGACGTCATCGCCCCGATCGCCGCCGAGGCCGACCGCACTCACACCCTGCCACTCGACGTCGTCGCGCAGATGGGGGAGCTCGGGCTGTTCGGTCTGCCCTTCCCCGAGGAGTACGGCGGGCAGGGCGGCGACTACTTCGCGCTGTCTCTCGCGATCGAGGCCATCGGCCGGGTGGACCAGTCGCTCGCCATCACCCTCGAGGCGGGAGTGAGCCTGGGCGCCATGCCGGTCTTCCGGTTCGGCACCGAGGAGCAGAAGCAGGAGTACCTGCCCGACCTCCTTGCCGCGCGGGCGCTCGCCGGCTTCGGCCTCACCGAGCCCGAGGCCGGCTCCGACGCGGGCGCCACCCGCACGACGGCGCGGCTCGACGACGGCGAGTGGGTGATCAACGGCGCCAAGCAGTTCATCACCAACTCGGGCACCGACATCACGCGCTTCGTCACCGTCACCGCGGTGACCGGCGAGCGGGACGGCCGCAAGGAGATCTCGACGATCATCGTCCCGAACGGCACGCCCGGCTTCACGGTCGAGCCGGCCTACGACAAGGTCGGCTGGCGCGCATCCGACACGCATCCGCTCACCTTCGTCGACGCGCGCGTGCCGGAGGGGAACCTCCTCGGCGAGCGCGGCCGGGGGTTCGCGGGATTCCTGCACATCCTCGACGAGGGCCGCATCGCGATCGCCGCCCTCGCCACGGGGGCTGCGGAGGGATGCGTCGACGCCGCCGCCGAGTACGCGCGCTCACGCACCGTCTTCGGCGACGCGCTGTCGACCCGGCAAGCGATCCAGTTCAAGATCGCCCGCATGCACGCTCGTGTGCACGCGGCCCGGCTCGCCTGGCACCAGGCGGCGCGGCTGCGCGATGCCGGCCAGCCGTTCAAGACCGAGGCGGCGATCGCGAAGATGATCTCGAGCGAAGCGGCGATGGACAACGCCCGCGACGCGACGCAGATCTTCGGCGGCAACGGGTTCATGAACGAGTACGCGGTGTCGCGGCACTACCGCGACTCGAAGATCCTGGAGATCGGCGAGGGCACCACCGAGGTGCAGCTGCTGGTCATCGCCCGCGCGCTGGGCCTGGCATGACGGCAGGGGTACGGCGCCGTCGAACGAGTAGCGTGATGCCATGAGCGAGATCGTCCAGCGCGGCCTCTACTACGAGGAGTGCGAGCTCGGCGCGCGCTACCTGCACCGCCCGGGCCGCACGATCACCGACGCCGACAACGCGCTGTTCTCGTCCCTCACCATGAACACGCAGGCGCTGCATCTGGATGCCGCCTACTCGGCGACCCAGCCCTTCGGGCGGCCCCTGATGAACTCGATGTGGACGCTCGCGACGCTCGTCGGGATGTCGGTCGCGCAGATCACCCAGGGGACCCTCGTCGCGCAGCTCGGGCTCTCGGACATCGCGTTTCCGCACCCGCTGTTCGCCGGCGACACGCTCTACGGCGAGACCGAGATCGTCGCCAAGCGACTGTCGAAGTCGCGACCGGGGCAGGGCCTCGTCACGATGACGCACACGGGGCGCAACCAGGACGGGACCGTCGTCGCCACGGCGACCCGCGTCGCACTCATGTGGTGCCTGCCGGAGGATGCGGCATGAGCTTCACGATGGGCCCGGCGCTGCTGTTCTGCCCCGCCGACCGGCCGGAGCGGTACGCGAAGGCGGCACAGCGCGCCGACGCGGTGATCCTCGACCTCGAGGACGCGGTGTCGGCCGACGCGAAGGCCGCGGCCCGGGGTCACGTGATCGACTCGGAGCTCGACCCGGCCAGGACGATCGTGCGCATCAATCCGCTCGAGAGCGAGCATGCGGCATCCGATCTCTCGACGCTCTCGCAGACGGACTACCGCACCGTGATGGTGGCGAAGGCGGAGTCGGCGAAGCGGCTGCGCCGGCTCGACCCGCGGTTCACCGTGATCGCCCTGTGCGAGACGGCCCGCGGCGTCGCAAACGCCGAGAAGATCGCGGCGCTCGACAACGTCGCCGCGCTGATGTGGGGTGCCGAGGATCTCGTCGCATCGCTCGGTGGCACCGGCAGCCGCAAGAAGAACGGCCGCTACCGCGACATCGCCCGGTACGCCCGCTCGCGCGTCCTGCTCGCGGCCGGTGCGGAGGGAAAGGCGGCGATCGACGCCGTGCATCTCGACATCGCCGATGCGAAGGGCCTCGCCCGCGAGGCGGAGGATGCCGCCGCGAGCGGGTTCGCCGCCACGGCGTGCATCCACCCGTCGCAGGTCCAGCTCATCCGGTCGGCGTATCGCCCCGATCAGCGCACCGTGGACTGGGCGCGCGCCGTGCTCGCGGCCGCCGAGGGGGAGCGCGGGGTTTTCTCGTTCGAGGGCCGCATGGTCGACGAGCCCGTGCTGCGGCACGCCCGCGCGGTCCTCGCGCGCCGCTGAGGCATCCGTCCTCGACTCAGGCGAGGCGGCAGTCTGCACCGGGCCGACTGGCTCACGGCGTCAGACGACGGCCGGCGCTCCGCTGCGGTCGGCGTCGAGCAGCCGCAGGCGGTCACGCTCGAAGAGCAGCGTGTAGCCGCCGCCGTTCGGCAGGCGGGTGCCGGGAGCGGGCAGGTCGCCGTGGGTCGCGTGGCGGACCAGCTCGCGGATGAGCGCGCCGTGCGAGACGACGATGACGGATGCCGGCGCCGGCGCCGTGGCGCGACGCACGTCGTGCGCGACCCGGCGGATCGCGGAGACGGCGCGCCCGCGCAGCTGCGTGAGCGTCTCCGCTCCCGGGACCTCGTGGAGACGCTCCCGGCTGTGGCGCTGCGCGAACTCGGCGACCGTCATGCCCTCCGCCTCGCCGTACGCGTGCTCGCGCAGCTGCGGGTAGAGGTGCGGGGCATCGAGACCGAGCTCGGCGGCGATGATCTCTGCCGTCTCACGGGCCCGAGACAGGTCGCTCGCGACGATCGCGACCGGTCCGTCGAGCCGGGACCGCAGGTCGGCGGCGACCTCACGGGCCTGCCGGCGCCCGGTGTCGTTGAGGGGGATGTCGGTGCTGCCCTGGATGCGTCCGGCGAGGTTCCAGTCGGTCTCGCCGTGGCGGACGAGCATCAGGGTGGTCACGCCACGAGCCTAGCCGCGCTCGATCGGCGCTGGATGAGCGTGAGCGTCATCCGTCGATGAGGCGCCCGGCGACGGCGGCGAGCACATCGCTCGTACCGGCGTCGATCTTCACCGTGGCGCGCGCGTCGGCACGGGTCTCGCCGCGGTTCACGATCACGATCGGCAGGCCCCGGCGCTCCGCGCGCTGCACGAGGCGCATGCCCGAGTTCACCGCGAGCGACGAGCCGGCGACCAGGAGCGCTCCGGCGGCGGCGAGCAGCTGCTCGGCGCCGGCGAACCGCTGCCGCGGCACGAACTCGCCGAAGAAGACCACCTCAGGCTTCAGCATCCCCCCGCACACCGTGCAGCCCGGGATGACGAAGCCGTCCACCGAGTCGGGGCGCACGTCGCCGTCGGGGAGCAGGATCGCATCTTCGCTCGTCACGAGCCACGGGTTGTCCGCTTCGAGCCGGGCGGCGATGTCGCGCCGGTCGAACACCTGGCCGCAGTGCAGGCACAGGATGCGTCGCACGGTGCCGTGCAGCTCGACGACGCGGCCCGATCCGGCCTCCAGGTGCAGGCCGTCGACGTTCTGCGTGATCACCCCGGTCGCCACGCCCGCGCGCTCGAGCGCTGCCAGTGCCCGGTGCCCGTCGTTGGGGTGCGCGGCGGAGAAGCGCCGCCACCCCAGATGGCTGCCGACCCAGTAGCGCCTGCGCGCCTCCTCCGACGCGAGGAACTGCTGGACGGTCATCGGGGTGCGCACGGGAGCGCCCTCGCCGCGGTAGTCGGGAATGCCCGAATCCGTCGAGACGCCGGCGCCGGTCAGGACGGCGATCCGGTGGCCGTCGAGCACGCGGACGGCCGCGTCGATCGTGGTCATCCGCACCTCCCCGCGCCCAGGCTACGCCGGATTCGGCGCCCGTCGCGCGCCGGGGGCATCCTTGAGGGGTGCTCGTGATCCCGATCGACGACCCCGACGACCTGCGCCTGGCCGACTACCGCGGGCTCACCGACGTCGCGCTGCGTCGCGTTCTCGAGCCCGCCGGCGGGCTCTACATGGCCGAGTCGGCGAAGGTGCTCGCGCGAGCGCTCGACGCCGGGCACCGCCCCCGCTCGGTGCTCGTGCAGGACAAGTGGCTCGCCGACGCCGAGACGCTGCTGGCGGAGCATCCCGATGTGCCCGTGTACGTCGTCTCCGCGTCCGCCGCCGAGCAGGTGACCGGCTACGCGGTGCACCGCGGCGTGCTCGCGGCGATGCTCCGGCCCGCGCTGCCGTCCCCGGCGGACGTGCTGGCCGGCGCCCGGCGGGTGCTCGTGCTCGAGGACATCGTCGATCACACGAACGTCGGGGCGATGTTCCGCGGTGCCGCGGGGATCGGCGCCGACGCTGTGCTCATCGGTCCCCGCTGCGCCGACCCGCTGTACCGGCGCAGCGTGCGGGTGAGCATGGGCACGGTGTTCCAGGTGCCGTGGACCCGGCTCCCGGAGTGGCCCGCCGCAGGCGAGGTGCTGCATGCCGCCGGGTTCCACCTCGCCGCGCTCGCGCTCGCCGACGAGGCCGTGTCGCTCGACGACTTCGCCGCGCAGCCGCCGGAGCGCGTCGCCCTCATGCTCGGCGCCGAGGGCGACGGACTGAGCCGCCGGGCGCTTCAGGCGGCCGACACGATCGTGACGATCCCGATGCGCGGCGGAGTGGACTCGCTCAACGTGGCGGCCGCGGCGGCCGTCGCGATGTGGGCGCTGCGGGTGCCGTAGCGTCAGACCTGTTCGCCGCGGTGGGCCGCGGCATCCCTCCCGGGCGCGAGGGTCGTGACGGGCAGCGGCTCGGGGCGCTTCGCCGTCACGTTGTCGCCCGAGGACTGGTGACGCAGCCGCCGCAGCACCCACGGCACGAGGTACTCCCGCGCCCACACGAAGTCCTCGTTGCGCGCCGCGCGCCAGGTGCGCTGCGGCAGCGGGTCGGGCTGCATCGGGGCGAGGTCGTTGGGCACGTTCAGCGCGCGCAGCACCATGCGCGCGACCTCGTGATGGCCGAGCTCGTTGTAGTGCAGCCGGTCGTCGGTGAAGAACCGCGGGTCCTGCACCGTCTTCAGCGCCCACTGGTCGGCGATGATGCAGTCGAAGTCGTCCGCGATCGCGCGGATGTTCTCGTTGTAGATCGCCACCTTGCCGCGGATGGAGCGGAACACGGGCGTGAAGTTCGTGTCGATCCCGGTGAACACGACGACTGTCGCCCCGTCACGGGAGAGCCGGGCCACGGCATCCCGGAAGAGCTCCGCCACGACATCGGGGTCGCTGCCCGGCCGGATCACGTCGTTCCCGCCGGCCGAGAACGTGATGAGGTCGGGCTTGAGCGCGAGCGCCGGCTCGATCTGATCGTCGACGATCTGCCGGATGAGCTTTCCGCGCACGGCGAGGTTCGCGTACGCGAAGTCGTCGACCTGACGCGCCAGCACCTCGGCGACGCGGTCGGCCCAGCCGCGGAACGCGTCCGGGCGGGTGGGATCGGGGTCGCCCACGCCCTCCGTGAACGAGTCGCCCAGGGCGACGTACCGGCGCCATGGGTGGGCTCCGGCGTTGGGGACGTACGGACTGCGGCGATCGTCGGCAGCTGACATCGGCATCCTCCCGGTTCGTGACCGACAATCAGACTAGCTTTCCCACGGCTGCGCAGATCGACGTCCTCGGCCTCGCCTAAGGTGGAATGTCGTCGCGCACGCAGCGAGGAAGAAGGGGGAGCGGGTGGAGGAGCACGCCACACTGGGCAGCTTCGCCGCCGAGCACCTGTCGCCGACCTATCCGCAGCGCGCCCCGTGGGGCACGGCGCAGCGCCTGCGCGCCTGGCAGGCCGAGGCCCTCGATCTGTACTTCGGTCTCAACGGACCCGACGGCGTCGGCAAGGGCCCCCGCGACTTCCTCGCCGCCGCGACCCCCGGCGCCGGCAAGACGACCTTCGCCCTGCGGCTCGCGACCGAGCTGCTGCGGCGTGCCGTGGTCGATCGCATCGTGGTCGTCGCCCCGACCGAGCACCTGAAGACGCAGTGGGCGGATGCGGCGGCCCGCGTGGGCATCCGGCTGGATCCCGCGTTCAGCAACCGGCACTACGCGCCCTCGCGCCAATACCACGGGGTCGCGGTGACCTACGCGCAGGTCGCGGTGAAGTCCTCGGTGCACCAGCGGCTCGTCCTCGACAAGCGCACGCTCGTGATCCTCGACGAGGTGCACCACGGCGGCGACGCACTCAGCTGGGGCGACGCGCTGCGCGACGCATACCAGCGTGCGACGCGGCGGCTGCTCCTTTCCGGCACCCCGTTCCGCAGCGACACCGCGCCGATCCCCTTCGTCGAGTACTACCCGAACGAGCACGGCATCCGGCTGTCACGGACGGACTACAGCTACGGCTACCGGCGGGCGCTCGAGGACGGGGTCGTTCGCCCGGTGATCTTCATGGTGTACGCCGGGCAGATGCGCTGGCGCACGAAGACCGGCGACGAGATGGAGGCCCAGCTCGGGCAGGACAACACGAAGGACATCACGGCGCAGGCGTGGCGCACGGCACTCGACCCTGAGGGCGACTGGATCCCCGCAGTGCTGCGCAGCGCCGACCGGCGGCTCTCCGAGGTGCGCGAGCAGGTGCCCGACGCGGGCGGCCTCGTGATCGCGACCGACCAGACCGCTGCACGCGCCTATGCCGCGATCCTGCAGGAGATCAGCGGTGAGGCGCCCACCGTCGTGCTGTCCGACGAAGCCGAGGCGTCGAGCCGCATCGAGACGTTCTCGAAGGGCGATTCGCGCTGGATGGTCGCGGTCAGGATGGTGTCGGAGGGGGTGGACGTGCCCCGGCTCGCCGTCGGCGTCTACGCGACGAGCGCCTCCACTCCGCTGTTCTTCGCACAGGCGATCGGCCGCTTCGTGCGGGCGCGGCGCCGGGGGGAGACCGCGAGCGTCTTCCTCCCCAACGTGCCACCGCTGCTCGCCCTGGCGAACGAGCTGGAGCGGCAGCGCGATCACGCGCTCGACCGCGACTCGGACGGCGGCGACGAGTGGAACGCCGAAGAAGACCTCATGGACGCCGCGGAGCGGGAGGACAAGGCGTCCGACGCGCTCACCGAAGAGTTCGCCTACCAGGCGCTCGGATCGATGGCGCATTTCGACCGAGTGCTGTTCGACGGCAAGGAGTTCGGCGAGCTCGCTGTGCCGGGGACCCCGGAGGAGGAGGAGTTCCTCGGCCTGCCGGGCCTGCTCGAGCCGGAGCACGTGCATGAGCTGCTCATGCAGCGGCAGGCACGCCAGACGCGCCGCCGCAAGGAGCGCGAGACGCAGGCGGGTGCGAAGACGGAGGATGTCGCGCCGCAGGCGCTGCATCGCACGCTCAAGGAGCAGCGACAGCTGCTGAACAGTCTCGTCGGCCTGTACGCGCGTCAGTCGGGGGAGCCGCATGGCGCCGTGCACGCCGAGCTGCGCCGGGTCTGCGGCGGGCCGGCGGTCGCACAGGCGACGGTCGCGCAGCTGCAGAAGCGCATCGAGCTGCTGCGCCGACGCGTGCACTCCTAGGCCCGGCGCGGCTGCTTCGGAGCCCCGAAATGCTGGCAATCGCGCCCGGGGCGCCGGATGCGTCGGCCGACGCCGGTAGCCTCGAACGGCCCGCCACCCGAGGAGACGCCGTGACCACCCCTGCCCCGCCCGCACCGGGCGACCGCCGCCGCTGGGCGCAGTACCTCGTGAACGAGCGCGCCGAGGCGCGCGTCTATCGCGAGCTCGCCGGACGTCGCTCCGGGGAGGAGCGCGACATCCTGCTCGCGCTCGCGGAGGCCGAGGGACGGCACGAGGCGCACTGGCTCGCGCTGCTCGGCGGCGAGCCGGCATCCCCGCCTCGTGCGTCGGCACGCACGCGGCTGCTGGGATGGATGGCGCGGCACTTCGGCTCGATCTTCGTCCTCGCCCTCGCGCAGAACGCGGAGGGACGGTCCCCGTACGATGCCGACCCGCATGCCACCGCTGCGATGGCCGCGGACGAGAAGGTGCATGAGGAGGTCGTGCGCGGCCTCGCCGCCCGAGGCAGACGGCGGCTGTCGGGAGGATTCCGCGCCGCGGTGTTCGGCGCGAACGACGGTCTCGTGTCGAACCTCGCGCTCGTCATGGGCATCGGCGCCACCGGTGCGGCGCCCCAGTTCGTCCTGTTCAGCGGGCTCGCAGGCCTCCTAGCCGGTGCGCTGTCGATGGGCGCGGGCGAGTACGTCTCGGTCCGCTCCCAGCGGGAGATGCTCGACGCGACCGAACCAGCGGAGTTCGCAGCCGGGATCCTGCCCGACCTCGATCTCGATGCGAATGAACTCGCCCTCGTGTACCGATCCCGCGGGATGACCGCCGACGACGCGTTCGCCCGTGCTCAGCGGGTGCTCGACAGGGCGCGCAGGCCCGAGGCCGCGGCTGCGCACACCGGCCCGGTGGCGCTCGGCGACGACCATGAGGTCGTGGGCGGAGCCTGGCGGGCGGCGGTGTCGAGCTTCCTCTGCTTCGCCTCGGGCGCGGTCATCCCCGTCCTGCCGTGGATCTTCGGGATGGCAGGCCTGCCCGCGGTCGTCCTCGCGCTGGCGCTCGTGGGCATCGCCCTCCTGGGCACCGGCGCCGTGGTGGGGCTGCTGTCGGGCGCGCCACCGCTGCGCCGTGCGCTGCGCCAGCTGCTGATCGGCTTCGGGGCGGCCGCCGTGACCTACCTCCTCGGTCTGCTGTTCGGGGTGAGCCTGGGCTGACGGGCCGGCACCACTTTCCTTCAGATACACTGAAGCTATATCAGTGTTACTGAAGGATGGGAGTCCCATGAAGCACTCGCAGCGCTTCCTCTTCGTGGCCACGGCCGCCTACCTGGTGCTCGGGCTCGGTTCGGGCCTCGCGTACCGCGAGCTCACCAAGCACGCGGGCCTCGCCGAGGGTCAGCCGCTCCAGCTCGGCGTCCTGCACACGCACCTCCTCACCCTCGGGTTCGTGGTCGGGCTCGTGGTGCTCGTCCTCGACAGGGTGTTCGCCCTCGGGCGCAGCAGGCTCTTCCCGGTCTTCTTCGGGGTGTACAACGCCGGCGTGATCCTCAGCGCCGCGATGATGGCGGTGCACGGCGGGATCGTCCTGTCCGGAGGCACTCCCACGGCGGCTACCGCGGGGATCGCCGGGATGGGCCACATCCTGCTGAGCATCGGCCTCGGCGTCCTCGTCGTCATCGTCGGGCAGGCGGTGTGGACGCGGCGCCCGCAGGGGCAGCTCGAATGACGGTGACCCGGTCGCCGGAGACGGCCGTCGCGCCGAGCCGCCGCGACTGGCTCGGTCTCGCCACCCTCGCATCCGGACTCGGCATGATCGTGCTCGACGGCACGATCGTCGGCGTCGCGCTTCCCGAGATCGTGCGTGAGCTGCGTCTCACGCTCAGTGACGCGCAGTGGGTGGGGAGCCTGTACGCGGCGATCCTCGCCGCGCTCCTCCTGTCGGCCGGTCGGCTGGCGGACCGCTGGGGACGCAGGCGGCTGTTCCTCACCGGCATCGTGGTGTTCATGGCCGGCAGCGGGTGGGCGGCGGCCGCGGCCGCAGCGGGACCGCTGATCGCTGCGCGCGCAGTGCAGGCGGCGGGCGCGTCGCTCATCCTCCCCACGACGCTGTCCAGCGTGAACGCGACGTTCCGGGGGAGATACCGGGCGGCGGCGTTCGGCGTGTGGGGCGCGGTGATCTCCGGCGCCGCGGCGGTCGGGCCGCTCATCGGCGGTGCGCTGACCGAATACGCGTCGTGGCAGTGGATCTTCCTCGTCAACCTGCCGCTGGGAGCGCTCGTGCTGGTCGCGGCGCTGCTCACGGTGCGCGAGACGAGCGACAGTCGTCCTGACGGCGGTCCGGACATCGGCGGCGCGGTCCTGAGCGCCGTCGGATTCGCCGCCCTCGTCTTCGTCGTGATCGAGGGCCCCGATCTCGGCTGGTGGAGACCCCGACGCGACGCCACGCTGTTCGGTCTCACCTGGCCGGCGACGGCATCCGTCTCACCCATCCCGCCGCTGGCGGCGGTGGCGATCCTCGGGATCGTCGGGTTCGTCCTGTGCGAGGCCGCCCGCGCCCGGGCGGAGAGGTCGGTCCTTCTCGACCTGTCGCTGTTCCGGCTCGCGACGTTCCGCTGGGGGAACGTGACGGCCGGGGCGGTCGCGGTCGGCGAGTTCGCGATCGTCTTCGTCCTGCCGCTGTACCTCGTCAACGCCCGCGGACTCGACGTGATGCAGGCGGGGCTCGTGCTGGCCGCCATGGCGCTCGGCGCGTTCGTGTCAGGCGCGCTCGCGCGGCACCTCTCAGCACGCCTGGGCGCCCCCGCCGTCGTTCTCGTCGGCCTCGCGCTCGAGGTCGTGGGTATCGCCGCCGTCGCGCTTCTCGTGCAGCCGGATGCGTCGCCGTGGCTCATCGCGGGACTGCTGGCCGTCTACGGACTGGGCCTCGGATTCGCATCGGCGCAGCTGACCGGCACCGTGCTGCGCGATGTGCCGTCCCGGCAGTCGGGGCAGGGGTCGGCGACCCAGAGCACCGTGCGACAGGTGGGCAGCGCCCTGGGCACCGCCCTCTCGGGCGCCGCGCTCTCGGTCGCCCTCGCCGTCACGCTTCCCGCCGCGACATCCGACGCCGGGCTCACCGGCGGCCGCGCCGAGGAGCTCGTCGCCGCGACGCGCACCAGCGCCGGCGCCACGATCGCGCAGCTGCGTGGACAGCATGCCGACGCGATCGTCGCCGCCCTGTCGGCGGGCTTCGCCGATGCCACGCGCATCGCACTGCTCGTCGCCGCGGTCTTCCTCGTGCTCGGATTCGCCGGCGCCGTGCGCGTGCGGGTCGCCGCAGGGACGCTGGCGCGCGCCGAGGACTGATGCGGCGTGCGAGAGTGGAACGGTGACGGTCTACCTCGACGACGCCGCATCGGCGCCGCTGCGTCCTGAGGCGCGCGACGCCTGGCTCGAGGCATCCCAGCGCGTCGGAAACGCCTCGTCGATCCATCGCGCCGGTCAGGATGCGCGCCGCCTGCTCGAGGAGTCGCGGGAGCGCCTGGCGGCCGTCCTCGACTGCGACCCCATCGAAGTCGTCCTGACCTCCGGCGGCACGGAGTCCATCAACACCGCGCTGAAGGGCCTCTGGTGGGCTCGCGCGGCCGGCACCGATGCCGTCGTCCTTCCCGACGGCGAGCACCACGCCACCCTCGACACGGTGGAGTGGCTGCACACCCACGAGGGAGCCGTCGTGCGGCCGGTGGCGCTCGACGCCATCGGCAGGATCGGCGCCTACGCGTTCGCCGACGCCCTTCCGGGTGCGGCCCTCGCGACAGCTCTGGTGGCGAACAACGAGGTCGGTACCGTCAGCGACGCCGCCGCACTCGCCGCGGCCGCCGCCGCCGCGGGTGTCCCGCTGCATCTCGACGCTGTCGCGGCCTTCGGGCACATCCCGGTCTCGTTCCGCACCTGGCGGGGTCACGCCGCAGGCGCCACGGGACTCTCCACTCTGAGCGTGTCGTCGCACAAGGTCGGCGGCCCGATCGGGGTCGGTGCCCTCGTGGTGTCGCGCCATGCCGCTCCCGCCGCGCTCCTGCACGGCGGGGGCCAGCAGCGCGGCCTGCGCAGCGGCACACAGGATGTTCCGGGAGCGGCGGCGTTCGCCGTCGCCGCCGAGCTCGCGCAGGCGGAACGGGAGAACGAGGCGGCACGACTTGCCGCCCTCCGCGACAGGCTCGTCGACGGCATCCTCCGCTCCATCGACCGCGCGGTGCTGCTCGGCGACCCGGTCGACCGTCTCCCCGGCAACGCCCATGTGCTGTTCCCCGGCGCGCTCGGCGAGACGCTCCTGTTCCTGCTCGACAGCGCCGGCGTCTGCGCCTCGACCGGATCGGCGTGCCAGGCCGGCATCCCCGAGCCGTCGCACGTCGTGACCGCGATGGGGCGGACGGATGCCGAAGCCCGCCAGGTGCTCCGGTTCACGCTCGGTCGCACGACGACGGGGGCGGACGTCGACGCCGCCCTGGCAGCGCTGCCGTCGGCGGTGGAGCGCGCCCGCGCCGCCGGTCGAGGCTGAGTCACCGCAGCCCGGACGCCGAGGGAGACCCGGCCCACGCGGTCCGGCCGGCACCCAGCTCGGCGCTCCTACACTGGAGGGATGCGGATTCTCGCGGCGATGAGTGGCGGCGTCGACTCCGCCGTCGCCGCGGCACGCGCGGTCGAGGCGGGGCACGACGTCGTCGGCGTGCACCTCGCGCTCTCCCGGGCGGGCGGCACGCTGCGCACCGGCAGCCGGGGCTGCTGCACGATCGAGGACGCCATGGACGCCCGCCGCGTCGCCGACGTGCTGGGCATCCCGTTCTACGTCTGGGACTTCTCCGAGCGGTTCCGCCAGGACGTCGTCGACGACTTCATCGCCGAGTACCAGGCCGGGCGCACCCCGAACCCCTGCATGCGGTGCAATCAGCACATCAAGTTCGCCGCGCTCCTCGAGCGCGCACGGGAGCTCGGGTTCGACGCCGTCTGCACCGGGCACTACGCGGCACTCGTCGACACCCCCGACGGCCGAGAGCTGCACCGCGCGTCGGAGGCGGCGAAGGACCAGTCGTACGTGCTCGGCGTTCTCACGGCCGAGCAGCTCGCCCACACCTACTTCCCCCTCGGCGACACGCCGTCGAAGGACCTCGTGCGTGCGGAGGCGGAGCGCCGGGGGCTGGCGGTCGCGCAGAAGCCCGACAGCTACGACATCTGCTTCATCCCCGACGGCGACACACGCGGCTGGCTCGCCGACAAGGTCGGCACCGCCGACGGGGAGGTCGTCGACCGGACGGGCGCTGTCGTCGGCACGCACCACGGCGCCCACGCGTTCACCGTCGGCCAGCGGCGCGGACTTCAGCTCGGCGTGCCGGCCCCCGACGGCAAGCCCCGCTTCGTGCTCGAGGTCCGGCCCGTCTCCAACACCGTCGTCGTCGGGCCGAAGGAGGCGCTGGCGTGTGCGGAGATCGCGGGGGAGCGGTTCAGCTGGGCGGGCCGTCCGCAGCCCGACGGCGCGTTCGCCTGCGACGTGCAGATCCGCGCGCACGCCGACCCGGTCCCGGCGCAGGCCGAGCTCGCCGACGGGGTGCTCACCGTGCGGCCGACGCATCCGTTCGACGGCGTGGCTCCGGGGCAGACGGCGGTGCTCTACGACGGCACCCGGGTCATCGGGCAGTTCACGATCGACCGCACGGTCTCCGCCGTCCCCGTCGACGCGTGAACGTCGGCGGCCGCTCGTAGACTCGAGCCGTGGCGCAGAACATCTCACGGGACGACGCTCGCACCGAGGCTGAGAGCCTCACCACGCGCATCCTCGAGGCGAAGGACGCGTACTACGGGCGCGACACGTCCCTCGTCGACGACGCGACGTACGACGGGTGGATGCGGCGGCTCGCCGAGCTCGAGCGGCTGTACCCGGAACTGCAGGGCCAGGACTCGCCGACGCAGATGGTGGGTGCCGCGGAGGCGACGGGCCTCGACACGATCGAGCACGCGGAGCGCATGCTGAGCCTCGACAACGTGTTCTCCGTCGAGGAGCTGCGCGACTGGGCCGTGAAGACGCAGGCGGCGGCCGGCCGCGAGGTGGCATGGCTGACCGAGCTGAAGATCGACGGCCTCGCGATCAGCCTCCGCTACGAGAACGGCGTGCTCACCTCGGCGGCCACCCGCGGCGACGGGCGGGTCGGCGAGATCGTCACCGAGAACGCACTGCGTCTCGCCGACATCCCGCCCCGCCTGTCGGGCACGGGGCATCCGCCGCTGGTGGAGGTGCGCGGCGAGGTGTTCATCCCCGTTGCGGCGTTCGAACGGCTGAACGCCGCCCAGGCCGCGTTCCGCGACCGCGCGTACGACGACGCCCTGGCGCGATGGACGGCACGCGGCGGTGCGAAGAAGCCGTTCGACGAGGAGAAGGCGAAGGCCGCGGCGGCGCGGCGCTTTCCGGCGTTCGCCAATCCGCGCAACGCCGCCAGCGGCGGACTGCGCCAGCAGCTCGACAAGAAGGAAGGCCTCGAACACGAGGCCGGGATGCTGCGCGTCGAGTCGCTCTCGCTGTATGTGCACGGCATCGGCGCCTGGGAGAACCCGCCGGTCGCGACCCAGAGCGAGGTCTACGAGCTGCTGGCGCAGTGGGGTCTGCCGACGAGTCCGCACACGAAGGTGTGTCGAACGATCGACGAGGTCGTCGAGTTCGTGTCGTACTACGGCGAGCATCGGCACGACATCGAGCATGAGCTCGACGGCATCGTCGTGAAGGTCGACGAGCTCGCCCTGCACGCCGAGCTCGGACAGACCAGCCGGGCGCCGCGGTGGGCGATCGCCTACAAGTACCCGCCGGAGGAGGTGCAGACGAAGCTGCTCGACATCGTCGTGTCGGTGGGTCGCACCGGCCGGGCGACGCCGTTCGCCGTGATGGCTCCCGCGCACGTGGCGGGATCGGTCGTACGCCAGGCGACGCTGCACAACAAGGACGTCGTGAAGGCGAAGGGCGTGCTGATCGGCGACACGGTGGTGCTGCGCAAGGCCGGCGATGTCATCCCCGAGGTCCTCGGCCCCGTCGTGGAGCTGCGGGACGGCACGGAGCGCGAGTTCGTCATGCCCGAGCGATGTCCGGAGTGCGGATCCGTCCTCGCCCCGGCGAAGGAGGGCGACATCGACCTGCGCTGCCCGAACACGCGGTCGTGCCCGGCGCAGGTGCGCGGGCGCGTCGAGCACATCGGCTCGCGTGGGGCGCTCGACATCGAGGTGCTCGGCGAGGTGACGGCGGCGGCCCTGACGCAGGCCGAACCGCCGGCGGTGGCGCCGCTCGACACGGAGGCCGGCCTGTTCGACCTGACTCTGGACGAGCTCGTGCCGATCTCGGTCGTGGTCCGCGACGCGGAGACGGGACTGCCGAAGGAGGACGACGACGGCGTCGTGAAGACACGCAGCCCGTTCCGCCGCAACCCGACGCCGCAGGAGCGGAAGGCGGGTCTCGACGGCCCACAGCCCTCCTCGGCGGCGGTGAAGCTGCTCGCGGAGCTCGAGAAGGCGAAGACGAAGGAGCTCTGGCGGCTCCTCGTGGCGCTGAACATCCGGCATGTCGGTCCGGTGGCGGCTCGCGCGCTCGCGCAGTGGTTCGGGTCGCTCGACGCCATCCGCGACGCATCCGTCGAGGAGCTCGCGGCCGTCGAGGGCGTGGGCGGCATCATCGCGGAGTCGCTGCGCGACTGGTTCGACGTGGACTGGCATCGGGAGATCGTGGAGCGCTGGGCTGCGGCCGGCGTGCAGTGGGCGACGCCGGGTCACCCTGGCCCGGGAGCGGCGGCCGATGGCGGGGGAGTGCTCGACGGGATCACCGTCGTCGCGACGGGATCGCTCGAGGGCTACACGCGGGAGGGCGCGCAGGAGGCGATCATCGCCGCGGGCGGCAAGGCCGCGTCATCCGTCTCGAAGAAGACCGACTTCGTCGCCGCGGGCCCCGGCGCTGGCTCCAAGCTCGCGAAGGCCGAGGACCTCGGAGTCCGGATCATCGACGCCGCGCAGTTCAAGGTCCTCGTCGAGCAGGGCCCCGCCGCGCTCGACTGACCCGCGCGCCCGTCGCTTCACCGCGCTGCAGAGCGCCTCGGACCTCCCCGGGCTGCTCGCACCTGCCTGGGCCGTGTCGGCAGCGTGCCGCTGCTGCAAACCGCCGGCGCCGCCGAATGCTGTCGCATCCTGCTGATGCGTCAGGATTCTTCCCGGTGCGGCAGTCTTCCGCTGATGCGCCAGGAAAAAGGTGGCGCATCAGCGGGAACCTGTAACCCCGCGCCTCCGCCGTGGCCCGCGCGCTCACAGCTGCCCACCGTGGCCGTCGCCGGGCTCCTCGCACCTCCGCGGGGGTGCCGGCACTGTGCCGCTGCCAAGAAACCGTCGGCGCCGCCGAATGCTGTCGCATCCTGCTGATGCGTCAGGATTCGTCCCGGTGAGGCAGTCTTCCGCTGATGCGCCAGGAAAAGGGTGGCGCATCAGCGGGAACCTGTAGCCCCACGCCCCCGCCGTGGCCCGCGGCGCCCGCAGCGGCCCACCGTGGCCGCCGCCTCCGCCGTGGCCGCCATGGCCGTCGGCGGAAGCGGGCGCCGGCCGCAACCGTCGCGAGACACGACCGCGCGCGCCGCCCTCGGCTCAGTGCTTGTGGCGGGGCTTCCGCTGCGGCCGGTCCTCGCGCTGCGGCCGGTCGTCGCGCTGCGGCCGTTCGTCGCGGGCGGCACGCGGCGGACGTCGATCGTCGCGATCGAATCCTCCCTCGCGAGGAGCACGGCGCCGGTTCGGAGCGCCCCGGTCGGGCCGGATCTCGATGAGCCGCCCCGAGATGCGGGTGTCGCGCAGCCGCTCGAGCACCGCCGGGTCGAGATTCATCGGCAGCTCGACGATCGAGAAGTCGGGCTTGATCGCGATGGCGCCGAAGTCGTCCCGCCGCAACCCGCCCTCGTTGGCGAGCGCGCCCACGATCTGCCGCGGCTCGACGCGGTGGCGTCGCCCGACCTCGATGCGGTACGGCGCGTAGTCGCCCCGACCGCGCCGGGGTTCGCGCGGCTCGCGTTCGCCCCGACCGGAGCGCTCGCCCTTCGAGGACCGCTCCCGCGGCGGCCGTCCCGCCGCGTCGACGGACGCCGCGAGCGGGTCGTTGCCCGGGTCGAGCAGCAGCGGTGTCTCACCCTGCGCGACGACGGCGAGGGCCGCCGCCACGTCCGACTCCGGCACGTCGTGGTGGCGCACGTAGTGGTCGATGATGTCGCGGAACGCCTCGATGCGACCGGTCGCCTCGAGCGCCGCCGTGATCGCGTCGTCGAAGCGGGCGAGACGCGTCGTGTTGACGTCTTCGGTCGTCGGCAGCTGCATTTGCGCCGGCTCCTGGCGCGTCGCCCGCTCGATGTGCTTCAGCAGGTAGCGTTCACGTGGCGTGATGAAGCTGATCGCATCGCCCGAGCGCCCTGCCCGGCCCGTCCGGCCGATCCGGTGCACGTACGATTCGGTGTCGGTCGGGATGTCGAAGTTGATGACGTGGCTGATCCGCTCGACATCGAGGCCGCGGGCCGCGACATCCGTCGCCACGAGGATGTCGAGCTTGCCGTCCTTCAGCTGGTTCACCGACCGCTCGCGCTGCGCCTGGGGGACGTCGCCGTTGATCGCGGCGGCGGAGTAGCCGCGGGCGCGCAGCTTCTCCGCGAGCGTCTCGGTCTCGTTCTTCGTCCGCACGAACACGATCACGCCGTCGAAGTTCTCCACCTCGAGGATGCGCGTCAGCGCGTCGACCTTCTGCGCGTACGACACGACGAGATAGCGCTGCGTGATGTTCTGGTTCGTGGTGGTCTTCGTCTTGATCGCGACCTCTTCCGGGTCGCGCAGGTACTGCTGGGCGAGCCGGCGGATCGCTGCCGGCATCGTGGCCGAGAACAGCGCCACCTGCTTGTCCTCGGGCGTCTGCGCGAGGATCTGCTCCACGTCCTCCGCAAAGCCCATCTTGAGCATCTCGTCCGCCTCGTCGAGGACGAGGTACTTCAGCTCGGAGAGGTCGAGGGTGCCCTTCGCCTGGTGGTCCATGATGCGGCCGGGAGTTCCGACGACGATGTGCACCCCGCGGCGCAGCGCCGACAGCTGCTGCCCGTACCCCTGACCGCCGTAGACGGGGAGCACGTGCACGCCCTTCATCCGCGCGGCGTACGACTCGAACGCCTCGCAGACCTGGAGGGCGAGCTCGCGCGTCGGCGCGAGGACGAGCGCCTGCGGAGTCTTCTGTGAGAGGTCGAGCCGCTCGAGGACGGGAAGGGCGAAGGCGGCGGTCTTGCCGGTGCCGGTCTGCGCGGTGCCGAGCACGTCGCGACCGCCGAGCAGCAGCGGGATCGTTGCCGCCTGGATGGCCGACGGCGTCTCATAGCCGAGGTCGTGGATCGCCGCGAGCACGGGCCCGGCGATGCCCAGCTGCTCGAACCCGGGCTTCTCCGGTTCGGCCGGAGCCGCGGCATCCGTTGTCGTGTCGGTCATGATCCGGCTCCTGTCAGTTCGAGCAGCTTCTCGCGCACCTGGCGGCGCAGCACCTTGCCCATGAGGTTCGTCGGCAGCTCGTCGACGACGAAGACCCGGCGCGGGACTTTGTAGGGGGTGAGGATGCCCCGGGCGAAGGCGCGGATGGCCTCGACGTCGGGCTCGGCGACGTCGGGCGAGAGGACGAGGGCGGCGACGACCTCTTCGCCGGAGTGCTCGCTCGGCAGGCCCACGACAGCGGCGTCGTCGACGTCCGGATGCTGGCGGAGTGCCGACTCGACCTCGGTGGGCGCGACGTTGAAGCCGCCGGTGATGATGAGCTCCTTGATCCGGTCGACGATGCGCACGAATCCCGCGTCGTCGATCGTCACGATGTCACCGGTGCGGAACCAGCCGTCGACGAAGACCGCCTCGGTCTCCTCGGGCTTGCCGTAGTAGCCGCCGAACACCTGCGGTCCGCGCACGACGAGTTCCCCGGGCGTTCCCGGCGCGACATCCTGCGTCGGGTCGTCGGGGTCCACGACGCGGCACTCCGTCCCCGGCATGGGCAGGCCGACGGTGCCCGGCACGCGATTGTCGGCGACGGGGTTGGCCATGAGCACCGGCGAGCATTCCGACAGACCGTAGCCCTCCACGAGGTACCCGTCTGACGCCTTCTCGAACGGCACGACCAACTCGTGAGGGAGCGCCATCGCGCCCGAGATGGCGATCTCGGTGCCCTTCAGCGAGACGCCCTTCTCCTGCGCCGCCTTGAGGAGACGATCGGCGATGGGTGGCACGAGCGGGAGGAAGGTCGCCGGATGCTTCTTGGTGACGGCGAGCACCATGTCGGCGTCGAACTTCGGGAACAGCACGAGCCGGGCGCCCATCGACATGGCGAAGGTGAGGCACAGCGTGAGGCCGTACGCGTGGAACATGGGCAGCACCGCGTAGACGACGCATCCGTCGCCTCGGACGATCTGCGGGACCCAGGCGCGCGCCTGGGCGGCGTTGGCGAGCAGGTTGCGGTGGGTGAGGGAGGCGCCCTTGGGGGTGCCCGTCGTGCCGCTCGTGTACTGGATGATCGCGAGGTCGTCGGTCGCGGGGGCCGGGTGGGCGGCGGACAGCGGCTCCGCGGCGACCAGCTGCTCCCACCCGATCGTCCCGGTGACGCGCTCATGCAGGGCGTCGCGCGAGGCGCGCGCTTTGGCGACCGGCAGCTTGAGCGCGAGGCGGGTGCCGAGCGGCATCGCCTTCGTCACGTCGACCGTGACGAGGTTCGTGACGGCGAGGTCGGCGGGGAAGCTCTGGACGGTCTTGGCGACCTTGCTCCACACGATCGCGGTCTTCGCGCCGTGGTCCTCGAACTGCTTGCGCAGCTCGCGGGGCGTGTAGAGCGGATTGTGCTCGACGGCGACCGCGCCGAGGCGCAGGATCGCGTAGAACGCGACGATGTGCTGCGGGCAGTTCGGCAGCACGATCGCGACGCGGTCGCCGGCGCCGACGCCGAGGGCCTTCAGTCCCGCCGCCGCTCGGTCGATCTGGTTCTGCAGCTCTCGGTAGGTCGTCACCCGGCCGAAGAACTCGAGGGCCGGTGCGTCGGGATAGTCGCGCGCGGATGCGGCGACGATGTCGACGAGCGAACCGCTGACCGGGTCGAGGTCTTCCGGTACACCGGCGGCATAGCTGGCGGTCCACGGGCGGGGCGGGTCGAACGTCGTCACCGATCCAGCCTACGCGTCCCGTATGCCCACCAGAGGCGGTCGGCCGGGGCCGGCATCCGGCCGCCCATAGACTGGAGGGGTGTCTGAAATCACCCCCGATCTCGTGCGCCATCTCGGTGTGCTCGCTCGCATCAAGCTGAGGGACGCCGAAGTCGAGCGCCTCACCGGTCAGCTCGACGTCATCGTCGACAACATCGCGAAGGTCTCGAAGGTCGCCACCCCCGACGTGCCCGCGACGAGCCACCCCATCGCACTGCAGAACGTGTTCCGGCCCGACGAGGTCGGCGAGACGCTGACCCGCGAGCAGGCGCTGCAGAACGCCCCGGATGCCGCCGACGGCCGCTTCCGCGTCACCGCCATCCTCGGAGAAGAACAATGACACAGCGAGGAGCAGTGGGCGACATCATCACGCTGACCGCCGCCGAGCTCGCCGACAAGCTCGCCTCGGGTGAGGTCTCGTCCGTTGAGGCGACGCAGGCTCACCTCGACCGCATCGCCGCCGTCGACGGCGACGTGCACGCCTTCCTGCACGTGAATGAGAAGGCACTGGATGCGGCGGCCGACATCGATCGTCGCCGCGCGGCCGGGGAGAAGCTCGGCCCCGTCGCCGGCGTGCCGCTCGCCGTCAAGGACGTGCTCGTCACGACCGACATGCCGTCCACGAGCGGATCGAAGATCCTCGAGGGCTACATGTCGCCCTTCGATGCGACGGTCGTCGCCCGCTCACGTGCGGCTGGGCTCATCCCGCTCGGCAAGACGAACATGGACGAGTTCGCCATGGGCTCCTCGACCGAGCACTCCGCGTACGGCCCCACGCACAACCCCTGGGACCTCGATCGCGTTCCCGGCGGTTCCGGCGGCGGATCGGCCGCCGCCGTCGCAGCCTTCGAGGCGCCGCTCGCCCTCGGGTCCGACACGGGCGGCTCGATCCGCCAGCCCGCGCACCTCACCGGCACCGTCGGCGTCAAGCCGACGTACGGCGGCGTCAGCCGCTACGGCGCGATCGCGCTCGCCTCATCCCTCGACCAGGTCGGTCCCGTGACCCGCACGGTGCTCGACGCCGGCCTCCTGCACGACGTCATCGGCGGGCACGACCCGTACGACTCGACGTCGCTCACCGACGACTGGCCGTCGTTCGCCGACGCCGCCCGCGAGGGCGCAACCGGTGCCGTCCTGAAGGGGCTCAAGGTCGGCGTCGTGAAGGAGCTGCCCGACAGCGGCTTCCAGCCGGGCATCGCGCAGTCGTTCCGTGACGCGCTCGCGCTGATGGAGGCGCAGGGCGCTGAGATCGTCGAGATCAGCGCTCCGCACTTCGAGTACGGAGTGGCCGCCTACTACCTGATCCTGCCGGCCGAGGCATCCAGCAACCTCGCGAAGTTCGACTCCGTGCGCTTCGGCCTGCGCGTGAACACCGGCGGCACGGTCGAAGACGTCATGGCTGCCACGCGCGACGCCGGCTTCGGCGACGAAGTCAAGCGTCGCGTCATCCTCGGCACCTACGCCCTCTCGGCCGGCTACTACGACGCGTACTACGGCTCGGCACAGAAGGTGCGCACGCTCATCCAGCGCGACTTCGACGAGGCGTTCACGCAGGTCGACGTCATCGCCACTCCGTCGGCGCCCACCACGGCCTTCAAGCTCGGCGAGAAGATCGACGACCCGCTGCAGATGTATCTCAACGACCTCACCACGATCCCGGCGAACCTCGCCGGTGTGCCCGGCATCTCCATCCCGTCGGGCCTCGCCGCGGATGACGGATTGCCGGTCGGCATCCAGTTCCTCGCGCCCGCCCGCGAGGACGCCCGCCTGTACCGGGTCGGCGCCGCCACCGAAGCACTGCTCGTCGACTCGTGGGGCGCTCCGCTGCTCGAGAAGGCACCGATTCTGGGAGGGACGCACTGATGGCCGCAACCAAGCTGATGGACTTCGACAAGGCCCTCGAGCTGTACGAGCCGGTGCTCGGCTTCGAGGTCCACGTCGAGCTGAACACCAAGACGAAGATGTTCTCCGCGGCGCCGAACTCGTTCGGCCGCGAGCCGAACACCGACCTCGCCCCCGTCGACCTGGGCCTTCCCGGATCGATGCCGGTGGTGAACGAGCAGGCGGTGCGGTATTCGATCAGCCTCGGCCTCGCACTCGGCTGCTCGATCGCCCCGTCGAGCCGCTTCGCGCGGAAGAACTACTTCTACCCCGACCTCGGCAAGAACTACCAGATCTCGCAGTACGACGAGCCGATCGCCTTCGAGGGCCAGGTCGAGGTCGAACTCGCCGACGGCACCCTCGTGCAGGTGCCGATCGAGCGCGCGCACATGGAGGAGGACGCCGGAAAGCTCACGCATGTGGGTGGGTCGACCGGTCGCATCCAGGGCGCCGAGTACTCGCTCGTCGACTACAACCGTGCCGGTGTGCCTCTCGTCGAGATCGTCACCAAGCCGATCTTCGGCGCCGAGCACCGCGCCCCGGAGCTCGCGGCAGCGTACGTGCGCACGATTCGCGACATCGTGATCGCGCTCGGCATCTCGGACGCCCGCATGGAGCGCGGAAACCTGCGCTGCGACGCCAACGTGTCGCTGCGTCCCCGCGGGCAGGAGAAGCTCGGCACCCGCACGGAGACGAAGAACGTCAACTCCATGCGCTCCGTCGAGCGTGCTGTGCGCTATGAGATCCAGCGTCAGGCGGCGATCCTCGCCGACGGCGGCTCGATCACCCAGGAGACCCGGCACTGGCACGAGGACACCGGCACCACATCGCCCGGCCGCCCGAAGTCGGATGCCGACGACTACCGTTACTTCCCCGAGCCCGACCTGCTTCCGGTGGTGCCGTCGCCCGCGCTGATCGACGAGCTTCGCGCGGCCCTGCCCGAGCCGCCGGCGACCCGCCGTCGTCGTCTGAAGGGGGAGTGGGGCTTCACCGACCTCGAGTTCCAGGATGTCGTGAACGGCGGCGTGCTGGCAGAGGTCGAGCAGACGATCGCGGCCGGCGCCGCCCCGGCCGCTGCGCGCAAGTGGTGGACCGGCGAGATCGCCCGCCTCGCGAACGCCGCCGACCGTGAAGCGAGTGATCTCGTCGAACCGGTCGCCGTCGCCGAGCTGCAGAAGCTCGTCGACGCGGGGACGCTCACCGACAAGCTCGCCCGCCAGGTGCTCGAGGGAATGGTCGCCGGCGAGGGGACCCCGCAGGAGATCGTGGACGCGCGTGGGCTCGCCGTCGTTTCGGACGACGGCGCGCTGATCGCGGCGATCGACGAGGCGCTCGGGGCGCAGCCGGACGTGCTCGCGAAGATCAGGGACGGCAAGGTGCAGGCCGCCGGGGCGATCATCGGCGCGGTGATGAAGGCGATGCGCGGCCAGGCCGACGCGGCTCGCGTGCGCGAGCTCATCCTGGAGCGCGCAGGCCAGTAGGCGCATCCGCCGTCACCTGCCGAGGCGGGATGTCGGCGGCTCCGGGGAGAATGGACGCATGGGACGCGGTGACGGCACGGGCAGGCGTGTCTCGCCGGAGGGTGCGGACGACGCCGGGGCAGGCATCCTGCACGTGGACATGGATGCGTTCTACGCATCCGTCGAGGTCCTCGACGACCCGTCGCTGCGCGGCAAGCCCGTCATCGTCGGAGGTGCCGAGGGCCGTGGCGTCGTGTCCAGCGCGACGTACGAGGCGCGCCGATTCGGCGTGCGCTCGGCCATGCCCGTGGGACAGGCGCTGCGGCTGTGCCCGACTGCGATCGTCGTTCCGCCGCACTTTCCGCGCTACCTCGAGTTCTCGGAACGCGTGATGGCCATGTTCCACGACATCACCCCGCTCGTGGAGCCGCTGTCGATCGATGAGGCGTTCCTCGACGTGCGCGGCGCGCGGCGCCTGTGGGGAACGCCGGGTGTCATCGCTCGGATGCTGCGAGCCCGCGTGCGCGAGGAGACCGGGCTGACGTGCAGCATCGGGGCCGCGGCCACGAAGCATGTCGCGAAGATCGCGTCGACGATGAGCAAGCCCGACGGACTGCTCATCGTGGCCGAGTCGGACACGCTCGACTTCCTCGCGCCGCTGAGCGTCCGCACGATGTGGGGTGTGGGTCCGCGGGCGGCGGAGGCGCTCGAGGGCAGGGGCATCCGCACCGTGCGCGATCTGCGCCAGACTCCGTACGGCGTGCTGGAGCGTGCCATGGGTCCTGCGATGGCCCGCCGTCTGACGCAGCTGGCGCGGGGAGAGGACGCACGCCAGATCGAGCCGGATCGCGTGGAGAAGAGCGTCGGCCACGAGGAGACGTTCCAGACCGACATCGCGGACGGCGGAGTGCTCCGAGCCGAGCTGCGCCGGCTCGCCGACCGCGTCGGTGCGCGTCTGCGGCACAACGGCTGGGAGGCGGCGACCGTGTCGATCAAGGTGCGCTTCGCGGACTTCACGACCCTCACCCGCACGCAGACGCTGGCCGAGCCGAGCGCAGTCGGGCAGCGGATCGGCGCCGCGGCGATCGAGCTGTTCGACGCGCTCGAGCGCCCGCTTCCGGTCCGGCTGATCGGCGTCCGCGCCGAGCGGCTGCAGCCGGCCGGCGGAAGAGGCCTTGCGCTGTGGGACGACGACGAGGAATGGCGGCAGGTCGAGGGCGCGCTCGACGACGCCATCGCGCGATTCGGCACGGGCGCTGTCACGCGGGCTGCCTTCCTGGGCGCGAAGCGCGACGTGGGCGGCGTGACGCATCATCCCCCGCAGCGGCGCCGGGAAGCGTGACGTGGGGCTGGGCAGCGGGCGCTCAGGCGGCTAGCGTGGGAGCATGCCAAACATCGCACTCGAGCTCGGCAAGCAGGCGGCATCCTTCGGGGTGAACAGCGCGTACGGGGAACAGCAGGACGTCGACGGCGTCCGCGTCATTCCGGTGGCCCTCAGCTGGTCGGGCTACGGCGGGGGATCCGATGAGTCGGGCAACGGCGGGGGTGGCGGGGGAGGATACGCGATCCCGCTGGGCGCCTACGTGCGCCGTGGCGACGACCTGCGCTTCGAGCCCAACATCGTCGCGTTCCTCGCTGTCGCGATCCCGTTCGTCTGGGTGTGCGGACGTGCGCTGAGTCGTGTCGTCCGCGCCCTCAAGAAGTAGTGCGGATGCCGTCGGCGGTGCTCTCGATCGTGCCGCCGACACGCTCGTCCAGGCGGTCACCGCGTCGGAGCGTGCATTCCCGATCGTCCTGATCGACGGCCGCAGCGGTGCGGGCAAGTCCACGCTCGCTCGTCTGCTCGTCGCCCGCTGGCCCGGCGCCGCACCCGTTCAGCTGGTCGCCCTCGATTCCGTCTACCCCGGGTGGGATGGGCTCGATGCCGGCGTGGAGCTCGTGCGGGACGACATCCTCGCGCCGCATGCCGATGGCCGCGTCGCCCGTTGGAGGCGCTGGGACTGGGTCGCCGAGCGCCCGGCCGAAGCGTACGCCGTCGACCCCGAGCTGCCGCTGATCGTCGAGGGATCCGGCATCCTGACGCCCGAGACGGCCGTGCTTGCGGCGGTGCGGGTCTGGGTGGAGTCCCCGGAGGGCTCCCGCCGGAGCCGGGCGCTCGACCGCGACGGCGAGGCGTTCCGTCCGCACTGGGGTCGCTGGGCTCGGCAGGAAGACGAGCACGTCCGTCGCGACCGGCCCGCGACCCTCGCCACCCACACGTTCCTCGTGCCGTGACTAGCACGCGTCGGCGGACGACGAAAGGCCATGTCCGCTCGCGCATCCGATCCGTACCGTCGGAGTGAGCAGGGCGCGGGTGCGCCCGGATGATGAGGAGAAAGACGATGGATGCCGAACGACCGCCGATGGATCCCGACACCTCCGAAGCGACCGCGCGTCAGCTGGAACTCGCCGTCGCCGAGGGCGACGCCTATCAGAAGGCGCTGGAGTACATGGTGCAGCACGTGGCGCACGGCGGCGGCACGCAGCGGGCCGGCGACTACCTCATCGGGTACGCCGTGGAGGACGCCGAAGGCATGTACAGCTTCGACGACGGCACCCTCACGTGGAACAACCCCGAGGAGGAGAACGCCCACATCGAGATCGCGGTGTGCGACGGCGGCGACGGGCGGTTCGTCCCGGGTGCCCGGGTGACGCTCACGGTCGTGACGCCCGACGGGGAGGAACTGGGGCCGCACGAGCAGGTGCTGGTGTGGCATCCGATGATCTATCACTACGCACGCAACTGGACGCTGCCCAGGGACGGCGAGTACACGCTGCGGGTGCACGTCGATCCGCCCACGTTCATGCGGCACGACGAGGTGAACGGTCGCCGGTTCATCGAGCCGGTGGACGTCGAGTTCACCGGGGTGAAGATCGAGCGGGGTGCTGAGCCGGTGACTCCGCCGGCCGAGAAGGACTCCTGAGCCGAGCGGCGACGGTTCAGTCGTCCTCGGCGGCCTCGAGGAGCATCTCGAGACGGTACCCGAGCCATTCGTAGATCCCGAAGCGTGGGTCGGCCGGATCGTGGTCGCTCTCACTGCGGATCCCCAGGCGCGACGCGAGGACGAGCCGGAGGGCCGCGAGGGTGCGCAGCCACGACTCCACCTGGTCGAGCGAGAGGTCGACCACCATCACGTCGAGTGGCTCGCTCTCCTCGGCGGCCGACGGGTCGGCGAGGGTCCGCAGGACTTCGTCGGCGTCGGTGTCGCGCCGCGCGAGGATATCGTCGGCCGTGAGGTGCCGGAACTCCTCGGCCGCGGCCGGGTCGTCGCGGTAGGCGTCGGGGACGAGGCGCAGCAGTGCGTCGTCCGATGGACGTCCGGTGCCGGAGTCCTCGTCCTGCAGAAGCTCGCGGAACTGCCGGACCAGCTCGCCGAGGTGGGTCGCCTCCATGCGGGTGATCTCCATCACGACCGTACGGGTCATTCGGGCGCCTTTCGGATCGTGGCCCAGAGGCCGTAGTCGTGCATGGCCTGCGCGTGCAGCTCCATCTGCTCGCGCGGTCCCTCCGACACGACGGCGTGGCCCTCGTGGTGGACGGCGAGCATGAGGCGGGTCGCGACATCCTTCGGATAGCCGAAGTACTCGCGCAGCACGCGGACGACGTAGCTCATCAGGTTGACGGGATCGTTCCACACGACCGTCTGCCACGGGCGGTCGGGCGCAACGTTCGCATTGAGGTCGATGTCCTCGCGAAGATCGGGGCTCGCGGGTGTGCTCATGCCCATCCCAACTCGTGGAGGCGGGTGTCGTCGATGCCGTAGAAGTGGGCGATCTCGTGCACGAGGGTGGTGTGCACCTCGTCGCGCAGCTCACTCTCGGTCTCGCACTCGGCGAGGTGCGGCTCACGGTAGATGATGATGCGGTCGGGAAGCTCGCCGACGCCGTACCGGTCGCGTTCGGTCAGGGCCCATCCGTCGTACAGCCCGAACAGGTCGAGGCTGCCGTCCTCGGGACGGTCTTCGACCACGAACACGATGTTGTCGAGCCCGTCGACCATGTCGTCGGGGAGGCGGTCGAGCTCGTCGGTCACGAGGGCTTCGAACGCATCGGCATCCATCTGAAGCATCGTGCGGTCAGCTCCTGCGCGCGGGGAAGGGAACTCTTCCATCCTCGCAGACTCGTGCACGTCCGTCGCGAGCGCCGGACCGACGCCCGCGGTGGGAGGCGCGCACAGTATGGGGTGAGTAACGGGGCTTGAACCCGCGACCTCCTGGACCACAACCAGGCGCTCTACCAGCTGAGCTATACCCACCGTGACCCCGCCGGAACGGGGCAACCAGAAGATTCTCTCACACGTTCGAGGCGAACGACGACACGGTGGCGGCGGCGACCGCCTTCGCATCATCGCTGTTCGGCCCCGGCTGGGCGACGAAGACGGCGTCTCGGTAGTAGGCGAGCTCGCGGATCGATTCCTTGATGTCGGCAAGGGCGCGGTGACCGCCGTCTTTGAGGGGAGCGTGGATGTACGCCCGGGGGTACCAGCGCCGGGAGAGCTCTTTGATGCTGGATACATCGACGTTGCGGTAATGCAGCCAGGTGTCCACGTCGGGCATGTACTTGGCGAGGAACATCCGGTCGGTGCCGATCGTGTTGCCGGCCAGCGGCGCCTTCCCCTTCAGGGGCACGAACCGGCGGATGTAGGCGAGGGTCTGCGCCTGCGCTTCGGCGAGCGTCACGCCCTGGGGGATCTCCTCGATGAGGCCCGATGTGGTGTGCATCTTCGTGACGAAGTCGTTCATATGCGTCAGCGACGCCTCGCTCGGCTTGATCACGATCTGGAAGCCCGGGTCGACCGGCTGAAGGTTGAAGTCCGTCACGACGACGGCGACCTCGACGAGCTCATCGACCGAGAGGTCGAGGCCCGTCATCTCGCAGTCGATCCAGACGAGCCGGTCGTTATCGGATGATCCCACCATGACTTCATCCTAATGAGGACCCCGGACGACGCCCCATGAGTACGGGAAACGGCCCCCCCGGGAGGATTCGAACCCCCGACCTGGCGGGTAGAAACCGCTCGCTCTGTCCCCTGAGCTACGGAGGGATGGGTGAGACAAGGCTACCTGGAACCGAGCACGGTCGGGAACCGGCCTGGTGGACCCGGGCGGGCTGGCGTACGGTCGGGGAAACGACGGAGGGAGTTCGTGATGGACAAGACCGAGCAGCGTCACGCCGTGTGGGTCGCGTATGGTCCGACGGGAGTCGTCGGCAGCATCAGGGAATCCGACGACGGCTTCGTCGTGACGATGGCGGGAGCGGATGCGTCGCTGGGGTCGTATCCCACGATGGATGTCGCGAAGTCCGCGCTCTATTCGGCGATGCCCGCGGGAAGCGACTGGCCGCGCTTCGAGCAGCACTGAGTCCGAGCGCCTTCTCCCAGGCCGGGGCCAGGTGTCGCTCGGCCGCGGCGTCTCATCGCCCCGCGCGAAGGCAGTCCACGGCGTCGTCGAGCGACCAGAAGCCGCCGAGTTCGAGAAACCCGCGCGAGGCCGGGCGATAACGCAGCGCGCGGTAGCGCACTCCCTGCATCCCGGGCCGGGTGTCGACGTGTCCGATGATGAGTCCCGACGCATCCAGAACCCGCCACCGCCCGGGACCGATCGGCAGAAGCGTCGTTCCCCCTCGACTGCGGTGCGCCGCCCGACCGGGGCTTGCGATTGCTGTGCTCATGTGCACCTCCTGGTTCGAAGTTATGTCCGACCTCCGACATCGCCGCGCACGGCTGGCGTGCCGGAGTAGCGCCGCCTCCCCAAGAGCGCGTCTCGCGGAAATGTGGCGGAGCCATCCCCAGATCGACGGATGCGGCCGCCGCGGGACGTTGCGCCAGTCCACAGTGGGGTGAGTCCCGGTGCTCGACGGGCACCGAGCACCGGGACTGCCGGGGAAGTGCCCCGGACACGGATGCTGCCGAAGGGCAGCGAGAGAAGGGAGAAGGCGATGAGCGACACGATCACCATCACGGGGAACATCGCCGCCGACCCCGAGCGTCGGCAAGCCGGCGCCGGGGGCCCGGTGACGACGTTCCGCGTCGCCAGCAGCCAACGGCACTTCGACCGGTCGAAGGGAGAGTGGGTCGAGACGGGGACCAACTGGTATCGCGTCTCGGCGTTCCGCTCACTCGGCGAGAACGCATTCGAGTCGCTTCACAAGGGTGAACGCGTGATCGTGACAGGTCGCCTCAAGGTGCGCGAGTGGCAGAACGACAAGGGCAAGGGCATGAGTGTCGAGATCGATGCCGACGGGATCGGTCATGACCTGCGGTGGGGAACGTCCCACTACTCGCGCGCCGGTCAGCGAAGCGACGAGTGGGAAGCGGACGGCTCACAGGAGGGTGCGTCACCGGACGCCCCCGTCCAACAGTGGACGACAGCGGCTCCGCCCGACGACGGCACCACACCGAATGAGGTACCCGGCGACTGGGGTGCGCCCGGAGGCTCGGCCGCCGGCACCGCGGCGGAGGATCGTGCCGGGGCCCGCGACGCGGAGCTCGCGGACGCGCCGTTCTGACGGGGCGCGCTGGACGTCCTGGTGCGGGCGCGCCGCCTAGACTCGGGGAATGCCCGGCTCTCGTGTCTCTGCGCGACGCGCCCGTCCGGCACCGAGCTGCTCGTCGGTCCCGGGTCGCACCCCGGGAGCGCGGGCTGGAGTCGCCCCGGCACTCGGGGCCCTCGTGGTGCTGGCGGCGGCGCTCGCCGGATGCACGACCACGCCTGCGCCCTCGAACTCGCCCTCGATGAGCATGTCGCCGATGGCCCCGGGCACCACGTCGCCGACCGCGACCGCGACCGCTCCGGCGGTTCCGGCCCTCGTCCCCGACGGAACAGCGAAGGACAACCTTCCGCTGTTCCGCGCGGTCACCGACCGCGTCTGGGCGGGAAAGAGCCGCGACCATGGTCGCGCGTACGTCGACGCGCTGGTGAAGGCCGGCTTCGACAAGAAGGCGATGCAGGTCACTCCCGATCGGTCGACCGTGGGGAATCCTGCCGAGAGCATCCAGTTCTCCGTCCGGTGGAATGACGGGCAGTGCCTGATCGGCCAGGTCGGACCCGAGACGGGCCGCGCGGTCACGACCGTGATGCCAGGGCTCGCGGACGGTTCCTGCCTGCTGGGCGTGACACGCGCGATCGACTGGTAGGGGAGCGGCCACCGGCTTCGGTCGCATGCGCCGCCCGCTGCGGGGCCAGGGGGACAGGGTCGGCCCGCAGGCGCGGCCCATGCGGACCGATCGCTCAGGCGGTGACCGGTAGGCTGGGATGCTGACGTCCGCACCCAGGGAGAGCGTTTTCGAATGGCTGAGTACATCTACCAGATGGTCCGTGCCCGCAAGGCGGTCGGCGAGAAGCTGATCCTCGACGACGTCACGATGGCGTTCCTCCCGGGCGCGAAGATCGGCATGGTGGGCCCGAACGGCGCCGGAAAGTCGACGATCCTCAAGATCATGGCGGGCCTCGACCACCCGTCCAACGGCGAGGCGACGCTCGCCCCGGGTTACACCGTCGGCATCCTGATGCAGGAGCCCGAGCTCGACGAGTCGAAGACCGTGCTCGAGAACATCCAGGAAGGCGTCGCGATCAAGGCGAAGCTCGATCGCTTCAACGAGATCTCGGCCCTCATGAGCGACCCCGACGCCGACCTCGACACGCTGCTCGCCGAGATGGGCACCCTGCAGGAGGAGATCGACGCCGCCGACGCGTGGGACCTCGACTCGCAGCTCGAGCAGGCGATGGACGCCCTGCGCACCCCGCCGGGCGACGCCGAGGTGTCGAACCTCTCCGGCGGAGAGAAGCGCCGCGTCGCCCTCACTCGTCTGCTGCTGCAGAAGCCCGACCTCCTCCTGCTCGACGAGCCGACCAACCACCTCGACGCGGAGAGCGTCCTCTGGCTCGAGCAGCACCTGCAGAAGTACCCCGGCGCCGTCATCGCCATCACGCACGACCGGTACTTCCTCGACAACGTGGCGGAATGGATCGCCGAGGTCGACCGCGGCCGGCTCATCGGCTACGAGGGCAACTACTCCACGTACCTCGAGAAGAAGGCGGAACGCCTCCAGGTTCAGGGCAAGAAGGACGCCAAGCTCGCCAAGCGCCTCGCCGACGAACTCGAATGGGTCCGCTCCAACACGAAGGGCCGCCAGGCGAAGTCCAAGGCCCGCCTCGCCCGCTACGAGGAGATGGCGGCGGAGGCCGAGCGCACCCGCAAGCTCGACTTCGAGGAGATCCAGATCCCGCCGGGGCCGCGCCTGGGCAGCGTCGTGATCGAGGCGAAGAAGCTGCAGAAGGGCTTCGACGACCGCTCGCTCATCGACGGCCTCAGCTTCAGCCTCCCGCCGAACGGCATCGTCGGCGTCATCGGCCCGAACGGCGTCGGCAAGACGACCCTCTTCAAGACGATCGTCGGGCTCGAGCCCCTCGACGGCGGCGACCTGAAGATCGGCGAGACGGTCCAGATCAGCTATGTCGACCAGTCCCGCGCCGGCATCGACCCCGAGAAGTCGCTCTGGGAAGTGGTGTCCGACGGACTCGACATCATCACGGTCGGCAAGACGGAGATCCCCTCGCGCGCCTACGTCTCGAAGTTCGGCTTCAAGGGACCCGACCAGCAGAAGAAGGCCGGCGTCCTGTCGGGCGGTGAGCGCAACCGCCTCAACCTCGCCCTCACCCTCAAGCAGGGCGGAAACCTCCTGCTGCTCGACGAGCCGACCAACGACCTCGACGTCGAGACCCTCCAGTCGCTGGAGAACGCACTCCTCGAGTTCCCCGGCTGCGCCGTGGTGATCACCCACGACCGGTGGTTCCTCGATCGCATCGCGACGCACATCCTCGCGTACGAGGGCACGGAGGAGAACCCCGACCAGTGGTACTGGTTCGAGGGCAACTTCGAGGCGTACGAGAAGAACAAGATCGACCGCCTCGGCGCGGACGCCGCCACCCCGCACCGCTCGACGTACCGCAAGCTGACCCGCGACTGAGCCGCCGAGCGGAACGAACAGCACGTGAACGACTCGATCTCAGCCGAGAGCCCCCGCCGCTTGCACATCCCGATCTCGCTGCGGTGGGGCGACCTCGACGCGTTCAACCACGTCAACAACACGGCGATGCTGAAGATCCTCGAAGAGGCGCGCGTGCGCGCCCTGTGGGCGCCACAGGACGGAGAGGATGCGCCGCCCACCGGCGTGCTCAGCTCCGGGGTTGAGAGCGGCGTGCTCACGCTCATCGCCCGGCAGGAGATCGAGTATCTGGCGCCGGTGCCCTACCAGCGGCACCCGCTCGACGTGCAGATGTGGTTCGGCAAGCTCGGCGGCTCGAGCATCGAGGTCTGTTACGAGGTGTGCTCACCCCGTGAGACCGCCACGACCGACGGTCAGCGGGTGTACGCGCGCTCGACCGCCGTCGTCGTGAAGGTGGATGCGTCCACGGGACGCCCGATGCGGCTCAGCCAGCTCGAACGCGACGCCTGGACGCCGTACCTGGGCGCACCGATCGTCTACGCGCACCGCGGCTGACGCGGTCGCGAGAGCCGGTCGTTCAGCGCAGCTCGGGCACCCGGACCATGATCTCCTGCGCGACGGACGCGAGCAGCACCCCGTCCTGCGAGTAGATCCGCCCCTGCGCGAGTCCGCGGCCGGCGCGGGCGCTCGGCGACTCCTGCACATACAGCATCCACTCGTCGACGCGTCCGTCGCGGTGCCACCACATCGCGTGATCGAGACTCGCGACACGCAGCCCGGGCGTGCTCCACGACACCCCGTGCGCCCGCAGGATCGATTCCTGAATCGTCATGTCGGAGAGGTACACCAGCGCGGCGCGGTGCACCGCGGGGTCGTCGGGCAGCCGGCGAAGCGTGCGCATCCACACCGCCTGGTGCGCCTGCCGCGGTCCGGCGACCTCGGCGTAGATCGGCGACGGCACATGACGCATGTCGATCGGCCGCTCGGTGAACATCCGCTTCGACTGCTCCTGCACGTCGGGGATGAGCTCCCCGTCGTCGGGCAGCTCATCGGGACCGGGGATCCCCTCGGGCATCGGCGCCTGGTGTTCGAGCCCGGGAGCGTCGTCTTCGAACGACGAGATCATCGAGAAGATCGGCACGCCCCGCTGGTAGGCCTGCGTCCGGCGCGTCGAGAACGAGCGTCCGTCGTGGATGCGGTCGACGGAGAACGTGATGCTCGCGGATGCGTCGCCCGGGCGCAGGAAGTACCCGTGCATGGAATGCGCCGTGCGCCCCTCAGTCACGGTGCGTTGGGCGGCCACGATCGACTGCGCCAGCACCTGCCCGCCGTACACGCGTCCGTGCGGCATCGGCTGGGACACCCCGACGAAGATGTCCTCCGTGGTCCGGGCGTCGGAATCCGCAAGGTCGAGCACATCGAGAAGTGAGGCGATGGGGTCGGCAGAGGGGGCGTCCGTCACGTGGACTAGCTTAGAACCGATGGCCGCACGTCTCGTCTTCCCCGACCCGTACGCCGCGACCGACCTGCTCACGTTCGCCGGTCGCGCCGCGCGCACGGGCGACGGCGCCGTCCACCTCGCCGCCGCGCACGGCGTGCTCGCGGTGACCGCGGCGCCCCTCGTCCGGCAGGGGCTGCTCGATCCCACACCGACGGTGCTCGGGATGCGTGCACTGCCGATCGATCCCGAACTCGAGTGCGACATCGTGATCGAGGCGAGCCTGCTGCGCGGCGCCTCCGGAGACCCGTCTGCGGTGCTCCTGCCCGAGACGGCGATCGAGAAGCCGCTGTGGGCGACGGCTCCGGCACCCCGGACCGGATGGTCGCCGATCGGCGAGCTCGCCGCGGTCGCGCTCGCAGATCGGGCTCAGTGGGGGATGTCGGCCGTCGCGCACGCTCTTCCCGCCGATCCCGGCGAGCAGGTCGTCCGCACCGTCCGAGGAAGGGTGTGGAGCGAGCCCGACGACGACCTGGGCGGGTTCCCCCGCGGGATCGCGTTCGTCGCGTACGCCCTGGGGTTCACCGGTGCGCGCGCCGGTGAGGCGGAGCCGGAGCGAGCGCCGGTGCGGGTCCACGGTCGCTGGACGCGCGTCTCCCTCTCGCGCGGCCACGTCCTGTGGCGTGGCCCCGCGCACACCGGCATGACGCCGGTGCGCGCGACGGGAGCCGAGCAGCCGGTCGGCTGACGCTCACACGGCGGCTGCGGCCGCTCGACCCGCGATACGACCCGAGAAGAGGCATCCGCCCACGAACGTGCCCTCGAGTGCGCGGTAGCCGTGCACGCCGCCGCCGCCGAACCCTGCCGCCTCGCCCGCCGCGTACAGGCCGGGCACCGGCCGGCCGTCGGCACCGAGCGCCCGCGCCGACAGATCGGTCTCGATGCCGCCGAGCGACTTGCGGGTGAGCACGTGGAGCTTCACCGCGATGAGCGGCCCCGCGGCCGGGTCGAGGATGCGGTGCGGGGCCGCGGTGCGGATGAGCTTGTCGCCGCGGTACGCGCGCGCCGACCGCAGCATCGCGATCTGCGCGTCCTTGGTGAACTCGTTCTCGATCTCCCGATCGCGCGCCCCGATCTCGAGCCGCACCTGGTCGGCGTCGAGCGCCTCGCCGCCCGGAAGCTCCCTCATCCCCGCGATCAGCGAATCGAGGTCGTCGCGCACGACGAAATCGGCACCATGGTCCATGAACGCCTGCACCGGACCGGCGGCACCCTTGCCGAGGCGCGACTTCAGCAGCAGCTGTACGTCCTTGTCGGTGAGATCCGGGTTCTGCTCGCTGCCCGAGAGCGTGAACTCCTTCTCGATGATCTTCTGCGACAGCACGAACCAGGAGTGGTCGTGCCCGGTCGCCCGCAGATGCGCCAGCGTGCCGAGGGTGTCGAACCCCGGGAAGAGGGGTACCGGCAGTCGGTGCCCGGTCGCATCGAGCCACACCGAAGACGGCCCCGGAAGGATGCGGATTCCGTGGTCGGGCCAGACCGGATCCCAGTTCTGGATGCCCTCGACGTAGTGCCACATCCGGTCGTTGTTGATCAGCCGCGCTCCGGCGGCCGCGGTGACCTGCTGCATGGACCCGTCGACGTACGCCGGCACGCCCGTGATCATCGACTCGGGCGGAGTGCCGAGGCGCGCCGGCCAGTTGCTGCGCACGAGCTCGTGGTTGCCGCCGATGCCACCGGATGAGACGATCGTCGCGGCCGCGCGGACGGTGAACGCTCCGACGACCTCGCGCGAGGATGCGACGCCGCGCGCGGCGCCGGACGGGGCGAGGATGTCGCCGACCGCTCCGGTGACGACGCCCCCGTCGACGGTGAGCGAGGTCACCCGGCGGCGGGCGAGGATCGTAATGCGTCCCTCGGCCTCGCCCCGTTCGACCGCGGCCCGGAACGGGGCGACGATCCCGGGCCCGGTGCCCCAGGTGATGTGGAAGCGCGGTACGGAGTTGCCCGGCCCCGTCGCGGTGTAGCCGCCGCGCTCGGCCCATCCCACGACGGGGAAGAACCCCACGCCCTTCTCGCGCAGCCAGGCCCGCTTCTCGTGGTGCGCGAACTGCAGGTACGCCTCCGCCCACTGCCGTGGCCAGGCATCGTCGTCTCGATCGAACCCCGCCGTCGCGAACCAGTCCTGACGGGCGAGCTCCAGCGAATCGCGGATGCCGAACCGGCGCTGCTCGGGCGAGTCGATGAAGAACAGGCCGCCGAACGACCACCACGCCTGGCCGCCGAGGTTCGTGCGCGATTCCTGGTCGACGATCACGACGCTCTTGCCCGCGGCGGCGGCTTCCGAGGCGGCGACGAGGCCGGCCAGGCCCCATCCGATCACGAGCAGGTCGGCGCGGTGCGTGGCATCCGGGGACGAGGCGCTCGGGGGGTAGGCAGTGGTCAAGACGGCTCCTTCGTCGTCGGATGGGTCAGCGCGAGGTGTCGGGCGTCGGCTCGAACGTGTTCACGAGGGAGTGAGCCGCCCGCTGAAGATAATCCCAGAGCGTCGCGTCGTGCAGCGGGGAGAGGTCCAGGGTGTCCATCGCGTCGCGCATGTGCGCGAGCCAGCGATCGCGCGCGTCGGGGTTGACATGGAACGCGACATGCCGCATCCGCAGCCGGGGGTGGCCCCGCTGCTCACTGTAGGTCGTCGGACCGCCCCAGTACTGCTGCAGGAACAGCGTCAACCGCTCCTCGGCGCCGTCGAGGTCCTCCTGCGGGTACATCGGCGACAGCACGGGATCGGTGCGCACCCCCCGATAGAACTCGTGGACAAGACGGGCGAACACGTCGTGTCCGCCGACCTGGTCGTAGAACGAGGCCGCCGCGGCATCCGTCATTTTTTGTCCTTCGGAGGGGAATCGGACTCGGGCGCGTCGGGACCGCGCCTGCCCTTCTTCTTCGGCTTCCAGACGACATCGCCCGACGGCGGCACCGGGGTGGGCTTGGTGCGCGGGGGATGAGCGCCGCGCACGCGCTGCGCGCCCTCCGCCCCCTCGAGCTGCACCGAGCCGAGCGCCGCCAGCTCGATCCCTGACTCGTGGAGCATGCGCGCGAGGCGCAGGCGCAGCTCGCTCGCGACATCGTCCTTGGCGTGCGCGCGGGTCTTCATCACGATCCGCAGCACGAGCGTCTCGCCGCCGACCGACTGCAGTCCCCACAGCTCGGGGTAGCCGGTGATCCGGGTGCGCCACGACGGATCCTTCGTGAGGGCCGTCGCGGCATCCATCATCTTCTTCTCGGTGCCGGCGACGTCGGCGTCGGCCGGCACGGTGACGTCGACGATGACCCGTGACCAGCCCTTCGACATGTTGCCGATGCGGGTCACCTCGCCGTTGCGGACGTACCAGAGCGTGCCGTTGACGTCGCGCACATGCGTGACGCGCACGCTGACGTACTCCACGATTCCGGTGGCGAGGCCCAGGTCGACGACATCGCCGATGCCGATCTGGTCTTCCGCGACGATGAAGATGCCGTTCAGCACGTCCTTGACGATGTTCTGCGCACCGAAACCGAGGCCCGCGCCGAGCGCCGCCGTGAGCAGCGCGAACGAGCCGAGGATGCCCGGGAACAGCACGTTCACGATCAGGATGATCGCGATGATCCCGACGAGCACGTTGACGATGTTGCTGAGGATCGTGCCGAGCGTGCGGGTGCGCTGCACCAGGCGCACGGAGGCCAGGGGAGACCGCTCGAGCGCCTGGGTGTCCTGCACCTGCGCCTTGTTCTTCGCGCCGTTCACGATGCGGTTGACGACGCGGCGGATGACGAGACGCAGCAGCCCCGCGACGATGACCGCGCCGACGATGATCGCGACGGTTCCCAGCAGCCGCCATCCGGCTTCGGTGATGTAGCCGAGGATCGTCTCCAGCAGGGTGGGCTCGTCCTTCGCGGCGGCGGCCAGGGGCACCAGGGAGAGAAGGAGGGAGGACATCGTCTCGATCCTAACGACGGATGCTCCGACCACGCTGGGCGGTCGGAGCATCCGTCGTCGTCAGCGGATGCCGCGGCATCCGCCCGCTCTCAGTCCTGGCTGTCGCGGGCCTGCACCGACAGCGCGCGCTCCACGCCGGCGGCGTTCTCGGCGACGATGCGGCGCAGCGCGGCGGGCGCCTCCGGATTCTCGCTGAGCCAGGCGCGGGTCGCATCGCGCAGGGCCGCGTTCGCGAGAGGTGAGGGGTACAGCCCGGTGATGAGGTAGTTCGCGATCTGATACGTGCGCGAGTTCCACACCGGCAGCAGCATGTCGAAGTACTGCGTCACGAACGGCTCGAGCAGTTCCGCCCCGGCCGGGTGCACGAAGCCGACGGCGGCCGAGCGCACCACGGTGTTGGGAAGGTCGTCGTTCGCGACGAGACTGTCCCACGCCGCCTGCTTGGCCTCGGCGCTCGGCAGCGCGGCCTTGGCCTGCGCGGCGAACTCGCCGCCCTTCGCGGTGTTGTCGGCCTGCAGCGCCGCGTCGATGTCATCGGCCGTCACGATGCCGCCGGCGGCGAGCGCGACGAGCAGCTGCCACGAGAGGTCCGTGTCGATCTCGAGCCCCTCGAGCGTGTCCTCGCCGGCGCGCAGGCGGCGCACCTGCTCCCACTGCGCGGGCGTCGCGGCGGCCGAGGCGAACGCCGTGACGAGCTGCAGCTGGCTGTCGCTGCCCGCCTCGGCCGCCTGCGCGAGCTCCCACAGTCCGTCGGCCACGCGGATGCGGGTCTGGTCGCGGTGCGCCGGGGCGACGTACGCGTTCGCGGCGAGCTGCAGCTGGCCGAGCGTCGTGCGGATCGTCGTGGACTCGGTCTCGGCGCCGATGTTGCCGAGCACGAGGTCGATGTAGTCGCTCGGCGACGACTCGGCGTCGCGGGTCTGGTCCCACGCGGCACCCCACACGAGGGAGCGGGCCAGCGGGTCGGCGATCTTGTCGAGGTGCGCGATGGCGGTCGCGAGGGAGCGCTCATCGAGGCGGATCTTCGCGTACGCGAGGTCGTCGTCGTTGAGCAGCACGAGGTCGGGCCGCTTCATACCCTGCAGGTCGGGCACGTCGGTCCGGTCGCCGTCGACGTCGAGCTCGATGTGGTGCACCCGCACGAGCGCGCCGTCCTTGAGGTTGTAGAAGCCGATGCCGACGCGGTGGGGACGGATCGTCGGGTAATCGGCCGGCGCGGTCTGCACCACGCCGAAGCGGGTGATGACGCCGTCGGCGTCGTCGACCATGAGCGGCGAGAGCGTGTTGACGCCCGCCGTCTCGAGCCACTTCTTCGACCATGCGCTGAGGTCACGGCCGCTCGTGGCCTCGAGTTCGGCGAGCAGGTCGCTCAGCTCGGTGTTGCCGAACTGGTGCTTCTTGAAGTAGGCCGACACGCCGGCGAAGAACGCGTCGATGCCGACCCAGGCGGTCAGCTGCTTGAGGACCGATCCGCCCTTCGCGTACGTGATGCCGTCGAAGTTCACCTGCACGTCTTCGAGGTCGTTGATCTGTGCGACGACCGGATGCGTCGAGGGCAGCTGATCCTGCCGGTACGCCCAGCTCTTCTCCATCGCGTTGAACGTCGTCCACGCCTCCGACCACTCGGTGGCCTCGGCGGTGGCGATCGTCGACGCCCACTCCGCGAACGACTCGTTCAGCCACAGGTCGTTCCACCATTTCATGGTGACGAGGTCGCCGAACCACATGTGGGCGAGCTCGTGCAGGATCGTGACGACGCGGCGCTCCTTGACGGCATCCGTCACCTTGCTGCGGAACACGTACGTCTCGGTGAACGTCACCGCGCCCGCGTTCTCCATCGCGCCCGCGTTGAATTCGGGAACGAACAGCTGGTCGTACTTCTCGAACGGATACGGCACGTCGAACTTCGACTCGTAGTACGCGAACCCCTCGCGCGTCTTGTCGAAGATGTAGTCGGCGTCCATGTGCTGCCACAGGCTCTTGCGCGCGTACACGCCGAGCGGGATGACCCGGCCCGACGCGCTCGTGAGCTCGGAGAACGTCGCCTCGTACGGCCCGGCGATGAGGGCCGTGATGTAGGAGGAGATGCGCTGCGTGCGCGCGAACGTCCAGGTCGCGGCTCCCTCGTGCGCGGGCTCCGGCTCCGGCGTCGGCGCGTTCGACACGACCTTCCACTCCGCCGGCGCGGTGACGGTGAACTGGAACCCCGCCTTCAGGTCGGGCTGCTCGAACACGGCGAAGACGCGGCGCGAATCGGGCACCTCGAACTGGCTGTACAGGTACACCTCGCCGTCGACGGGGTCGACGAAGCGGTGCAGGCCCTCGCCCGTGTTCGTGTACAGGCAGTCCGCGACGACCACGAGCTCGTTCTGAGCGGCGAGCGAGTCGAGCGCGATGCGCGAGTCGGCGAACGCGGTGGCGGGGTCGATCTCGCGGCCGTTCAGGGTGATCGAGTGCACCTCGCGGGCGATGAGGTCGATGAAGGTGGACGCCCCCTCCGTCGCCCTGAAGCGGACGGTCGAGGTCGATGAGAAGACCTCCGGTCCCTTCGTCAGATCGAGGACGACGTCGTACTCCTGCGTGTCTACGACGGCGCGGCGCTCCTGCGCCTCGATGCGGGTGAGGTTCTCTCCAGGCACTGAAATGCTCCCGTGGGTGTGGGCGGATGGGTGCCGCCGACGACGCTGCTGGCATCGGCGACAACCCATCCACCCTACGCGGTCGGCGCCGGAGCCCGCATTGCGCGGTGGGCTGTCAGACGGAAGTCATAGGCGCGCCCGGAGTAGGGGGGGTCTGTCCGGCGGATGCGGCAGACAGTACCGTGGAACCGGCCGTGTGCGACACCCGAACGAGGCGAAACCATGACGAAGGATGATTCCGGCGCTCTTCGACGGGACCGTGGCGGTCGCCGGGACCGCGGTGCTCCGGGAGGCGGAGCCGGCGGCGTCCGCCGGGACAGTGCCGTGATGCAGACGCGGACCCCGGGCGCGCTCACCGAGAGCCTGCACCCCGCGCTGCTGCCGGGAATCGGCGTCGAGAGCACGAATCGGCGGTTCGCGATCAACGGGCCGGTGTTCGGCATCGCCGCGGTGCTCGTGCTGGCGGTGATCGCGTGGGCGCTCATCTCGCCGCACTCGCTGAGCGAGGTCGGGCGGGTGGCGCTCGCCTGGGAGACGGCGAATTTCGGCTGGCTGTTCTCGGGCCTCGTCGTCGTTGTGCTGGCGTACATGCTGATCCTCGCGTACGGCCATACGGGGGGCGTGCGCCTCGGTGCCGACGACGAGAAGCCCGAGTACTCGACCATGTCGTGGATCGCGATGCTGTTCTCGGCGGGCATGGGCATCGGGCTGCTGTTCTACGGCCCGCTCGAACCGCTCACCTTCTTCACCGATCCGCCGCCGGGCGCCCCGGTGCACGCGGAGACCGTACGCGCGATGCAGGTCGCGCTCGCCCAGACGATCTTCCACTGGGGCCCGCTGGCCTGGGGGTTCTATGCGCTCGTCGGGGGAGCGATCGCCTACGGCGCGTACCGTCGTGGCCGCGCGCCGCTCATCTCGGGCATCTTCGAGCCGATGTTCGGGCGCCGCATCCAGGGGTGGCTCGGCTCGACGATCGACGTCTTCGCGATTGTCGTGACCCTCTTCGGCACGGCCGTTTCGCTCGGCATCGGCACGCTGCAGGTCGGCCGGGGGATCGAGATCGTGGGCGGCATCCACGACATCGGCAGCGGGATGCTGGTGATCGTCCTCGCGGTGCTGACGGGGATGTTCGTGCTGTCGGCCGTCTCCGGCGTCAAGCGCGGCATCCGGGCGCTCTCCAACATCAACATGGTCGTCGCGGGGCTGCTGGCGCTGTTCGTGTTCGTCGTCGGGCCGACGCTGCTCATCCTGACGCTGATCCCCTCCAGCGCTGCCGAGTTCTTCAACCAGCTGTGGACGATGACGTCCCGCAACGCGCTGCAGGCCGACGGGGCGGCGGCGTTCATGTCGAGTTGGACGACGTACTACTGGGCGTGGTGGATCTCCTGGTCGCCGTTCGTGGGCATCTTCATCGCGAAGATCTCCCGCGGCCGCACCCTCCGCGAGTTCGTCACGGCAGTGGTGTTCGTGCCGGCGAGCGTCTGCTTCCTGTGGTTCACGATTCTCGGCGGCACGGCGATGGACCAGCAGCGGGCCGGAAAGGGGATCGCCGACGTGGAGCAGGATGAGGACGTCCTCTTCCAGGTGCTCGGGCATCTGCCCGCCGCCCAGGTCACGGCGATCGTGGCGATGCTCTCGATCATCGTCTACTTCGTGACATCCGCCGACTCGGCCTCGATCGTCATGGCCTCGATGAGCGAGCACGGCAAGCCGGAGCCGACGACGTGGGTGACGATCGCGTGGGGCCTCCTGATGGGCGGGCTCGCCGCGGCGCTGATGGTGCTCGGGGGGCAGCAGGCGCTCGGCGGGCTGCAGTCGATCATGGTGGTCTCGGCGCTGCCGTTCGCGGTCATCGTCATCGGGATCATGATCGCGTGGGCGCGGGAGCTGCGCACCGACCCGTACGTGCTGCGCTACAAGTTCGCCCGTGCCGCGATCGCGCAGGGGGTGCGGGCCGGCATCGCCGAGCATGGCGACGACTTCATCTTCGGCTCCACGGAGGTCGCGGAGGGCGAGGGTGCGGGCGCCTGGCTCGACACGGAAGATCCGGAGCTGACCGACTGGTACACCACGGCGACCACCGAGTCGAGCGCGGTCACGCCGGAGGAGGTCACGCGGCTGCTCGAACCGGGGCACATCCAGCCCAAGGGGCCCGATCGCACCGACCACACCGCATCCGGCGACGCCACCCTCACGGGCCGGCATCCCGTTCCGAAGCATCACGACGAGAAGGACGAGTGAGCGGCATCCTCTCTAGGATTGAGGGATGCGCATCCACATCGCGACCGACCACGCCGGTCTCGAGTTCTCCACCCGTCTGCAGCACCACCTGAGCGATCAGGGGCACGAGGTCGTCGACCACGGGCCGCTCGAGTACGAGGCGCTCGACGACTATCCCGCGTTCTGCATCCGCGCCGCCCAGGCCGTCGTACGCGACCAGGAGGCCGGCATCGAGACGCTCGGCGTCGTCTTCGGGGGGTCGGGGAACGGCGAGCAGATCTCCGCGAACAAGGTCGTCGGCATCCGCGCCGCCCTCGTGTGGAGCATCGCGACGGCGGAGCTCGCCCGCGAGCACAACGACGCGAACGTCATCGCGATCGGCGCACGCCAGCACACCTTCGAGGAGGCCGCGTCGTTCATCGACCGCTTCATCGCCACCCCGTTCTCGGGCGAGGAGCGGCACGCCCGCCGCATCGCGCAGATCCGCGCGTTCGAAGACGACGGAACGCTGCAGCCCGACCCGCGCGCGGCGTTCTGATGCCCGAGGGTCATTCGGTCCACCGCATCGCGCGCCAGTTCGACCGCAACTTCGTGGGTCGCGAGGTCGCCGCATCGAGCCCACAGGGCCGGTTCGCCGAAGGCGCATCCGTGATCTCGGGGCGTGTCGCCACCGAGGTGAAGGCGGTCGGCAAGCAGATGTTCCTGGCGTTCGATGACGAGGTCTGGCTGCGCGTGCATCTCGGCCTCTACGGCGCGTGGGACTTCTCCGGGGAGATCCTGACCGATCCGACGATCGCCGCGGCGAACGGGCGCATGGGCCAGACGAACCAGCGCGGGGCCGTCATCGACGACGAGCGGGTGATGGATGCCGCAGGGGAGAACTCCCTGACCTCGATCGGTGCGCCGCGACGCACGCGCGTGCACGTGCGCATGTCGGAGCAGACGAGCGGACTGGGCGAGGAGGAGACCGCCGAGTGGCCGCCGCCTCCCGTCGGGCAGGTGCGGCTGCGGCTGCTGACCGATCTCACGTGCGCCGACCTGCGGGGGCCGACGGCCTGCGTGCTGCAGACGCCCGACGAGGTGCTCGCCACCATCGCGAAGCTCGGCCCCGACCCGCTCGTGGGCGATCCCGCCGAAGGCGAGGAGCGGTTCGTCGCGACCGTGCGGCGCAAGCAGACGCCGGTCGGCCTGCTGCTGATGGATCAGAGCGTGATCAGCGGCATCGGCAACGTGTATCGGGCGGAGATGCTGTTCCGCGCGCAGCAGAACCCGCACACGCCGGGCCGGGACGTGCCCGAGGAGGTCGTGCGCGCGCTGTGGCGCGACTGGGTCGAGCTGCTGTCGGTCGGGGTCGAGACCGGCCAGATGATGACGATGGATGACCTCAGCCCGGAGGAGTACCGCAAGGCGATGGCACATCGCGACGACCGGCACTGGGTGTACCACCGGGCGGGCCTCCCGTGCCGCGTCTGCGGGACGAACATCGTCGTGGAGGACGCGGCCTCGCGCAAGCTCTACTGGTGCCCCCGCTGCCAGGCGTGAGGAGGAGAGGCGACCCGAAAGCCGATCGGCGTGGTTCCGGTGGAACGCTAATATGGCGAGGTGCTCGGAGGTGTCTGAGCTTGCGACCGCTCAACACCCTTCAAGGATCCTCTGATGACCTCAGCCGCCTCTCGTCAGCCACTGCCCGCTTCGGCGCGGCGCATCGTCGCGATGCTGATAGCGGTGGTGACGCTTGTGGCGGGCATCACTCTGAAGACGGCAGGGACTGCGCAGGCCGCGACGATCACGACCACCGTCGGCGGCATCAGCTTCCATGGGGATGACGCCACACTGACCGCGACCGCCGTCTACTATGACGGCACCGCCCAAGGCACTGATGTGAGCATCCCGGGGAAGGTCACCCTGAGTGACGGCCAGGACTACACCGTCACCGGCATCGGAGACGAAGCGTTCGTCAATAGCCGGTTGACGTCGGTGTCGATTCCAGGCTCGATCACCACCATCGGGAACGGCGCGTTCCGAGACAACTCCCTGACGTCGGTATCCATCCCGGACTCGGTCACCAGCATCGGCGACACTGCGTTCAGCGTGAATCTGTTGACGTCGGTGTCGGTCCCGGACTCCGTCGTGAGTATCGGAGACGCCGCTTTCAGCAACAACCGGTTGTCGTCGGTGTCGATCCCGGACTCGGTCACCAGCATCGGCTACGCCGCGTTCGGCTACAACGCATTGACCTCGGTGACGATCCCGGACTCGGTGACGAGCATCGGGGCCTACGCATTCACCAACAACCAGCTGACGTCCGTGACGATTTCGAACTCGCTCACCAGCATCGCGCCCTATACGTTCAGTAGGAATCTGTTGACGTCGGTGTCGATCCCTGACTCGGTGACGAGCATCGGGTACTACTCCTTCGGCAACAACGGGCTGACCTCGGTGTCGATCCCGGGCTCGGTCGCCAGCATCGGGGACTTTGCGTTCTATGGCAACGGGTTGACGTCGGTGTCGATCCCGGGCTCGGTCGTCAGCATCGGGGGTTATGCGTTCTATGGCAACGGGTTGACGTCGGTGTCGATCCCCGGCTCGGTCACGAGCATCGGAGACTCCGCCTTCGGCGCCAATCAGTTGACCTCGGTCTTCTTCGCCGGGAGCGCACCGACGACGTTCACGGCCGGTACCTCTCTGGGAAGCCCGGCGGGCGTGATCGTGTATTACCGCGATAGCCAGTCAGGGTTCAGCACCCCGACGTGGCAGGGATACAACACGCAGCCGCAGGCCTTGGTGACGTTCGACGGTAATGGCGGTTCTGCGGTTGCGTCGGTGGTGGTCGATGACGGCGCGACGGTGGCGGTGCCGGCCGACCCGACTCGGACGGGGTACGCGTTCACGGGGTGGTTCACTGATCGGTCCGGGACTGAGGCGTTCGATTTCGCGACGCCGGTCACCGGGGACGTGACCCTCTATGCGGGGTGGAAGCTCGCGACGCACACGGTGACGTTCGACGGTAATGGCGGTTCTGCGGTTGCGTCGGTGGTGGTCGATGACGGCGCGACGGTGGCGGTGCCGG
>NZ_JBYRJB020000004.1:145208-450853 GCF_058349865.2 Microbacterium altimontanum
CCGGCCGACCCGGCTCGGACGGGGTACGCGTTCACGGGGTGGTTCACTGATCGGTCTGGGACTGAGGCGTTCGATTTTGCGACGCCGGTCACCGGGGATCTCACTCTGTATGCGGGGTGGAAGCTCGCGACGCACACGGTGACGTTCGATGGTAATGGCGGTTCTGCGGTTGCGTCGGTGGTGGTCGATGACGGCGCGACGGTGGCGGTGCCGGCCGACCCGGCTCGGACGGGGTACGCGTTCACGGGGTGGTTCACTGATCGGTCTGGGACTGAGGCGTTCGATTTCGCGACGCCGGTCACCGGCGACGTGACCCTCTATGCGGGGTGGAAGCCCGTGCCCGCCACGGCGGTGACAGGTTCCATCGGCCAGCTGGGAGCCACCGGCGCGAACTTCGATCCGATGCTCCCGGTCGGTGGCGTCCTCTTGCTCCTGAGTGGTGTGGGGGTTCTCCTCACACGTCGCCGCATGGCGAAGTGATCAAGCGGCGCGATCTGACGCCCGGATGCGCCGGACTGCACCAAGAGCGAATAGCAATCATGAACTCGCGACGGCGCCCCGACCGGAATCGGGGCGCCGTCATTCGATCAGGCCGGGATCACTCGGCGAGGTGCGCGACGAGGAACCAGCGGTCCTTGTCGAGGCCCTCCTTGATGCCGATGACGATGTCCTGGCTTGTGAGGTCGATCTCGTCGAGACCGTCGATCGCGCTCTGCAGGTCGGCGCTCACGGCGTCCATATCGGCGATGATGGCGCGGACCATGTCCTGCCACTGGGTGAAGCCGGCGGGGACGGCGGTCGGCCCGACCTTCTCGGCGACCGTGCCCAGGCGGGCGTCGATGGGAAGTCCGAGGGCGACGACGCGCTCCGCAGCCTCGTCGGCCCAGCCCTGTGCGTGGGCGACGACAGAGTCGAGGAGCTCATGGATCGCGATGAAGTTCGCACCGCGGACGTTCCAGTGCGCCTGCTTGCCGTTGACGGCGAGGGCCTGCAGTCCGAGGGCGACCGGGGCAAGGAACTGCGCCGAACCGGTGGCGACGGTGGCGTCGGCGGTGGTGGCGGGAGTGGTGTGGGTGTCGGTCATCTCATGGCCTCCGTCTCGTGATGGCAACTCACTGGTCTCAACGTTACGGACCTCCCGGCATTCCGCAAGCAAGCCAAGGCTGGGCTCACCTCGGCGTGCGCCGTAGGGTCGGAGCATGACCATCGACTCCGCAGCATCCGTCCTCTCCGTGAACGGCGCGTCGCCGTCGATCGACGAGTCGGCGTTCATCGCCGCCGGCGCCCGCGTGATCGGCGCCGTGCGGATGGAGGAGGGATCGAGCGTCTGGTACAACGCCGTGCTGCGCGCCGACGGCGACTCGATCACGGTGGGCGCCGGCAGCAATCTGCAGGACAACGTCTCGGTGCACGTCGACAAGGGCTCGCCGGTCGTGATCGGGCGGGATGTCTCGGTGGGTCACAACGCCGTGGTGCACGGCTGCACGATCGGCGACGGCTCGCTCATCGGGATGGGCGCCGTCGTGCTGAACGGCGCACGCATCGGAGCGGGATGCCTCGTGGCCGGGGGAGCGGTGGTGCTGGAGGGCGCCGAGATCCCCGACGGCTCCCTCGTGGCCGGGGTCCCCGCGAAGGTGCGCCGCCCACTGTCCGACGAGGAGAAGGCCCGCCTCGTCGGCAACGCCCACGTCTACCGCGACCACGTCGCCGAGCACCGCGACGCGGAGCTGTGGAGGGGATGACGGGAATCGAACCCGCGTAATCAGTTTGGAAGACTGAGGCTCTACCATTGAGCTACATCCCCGAGCGGCGCGAGAAGCGCGCCCCGGCAAGTGTACTGGATCCGGCGGGGGACCTCCGCACGGCGCTCACATCCCGGTCCGCTAGACTTTTCCAGGCCGTTTCGGCGCACTGCGCCCCGGGGCGTAGCTCAGCTTGGTAGAGCGCCCGCTTTGGGAGCGGGAGGCCGCAGGTTCAAATCCTGTCGCCCCGACGTCACGGCCCCACAGACCCGACCCTTCCGCCGCGTGCGTCAAGGCGCGGAAACCAGAGGAGAACGAACAGGCATGGTCACGAGCACCGTCGAGAAGCTCAGCCCGACCCGTGTGAAGCTGCACATCAGCGTCACGCCCGACGAGCTCAAGCCGAGCATTACCCACGCGTACGAGCACATCGCGCAGGACGTGCAGGTCCCCGGCTTCCGCAAGGGCAAGGTTCCCGCCCCCATCATCGACCAGCGCATCGGTCGCGGCGCCGTCATCGAGCACGCCGTCAACGAGGGCCTCGACGGGTTCTACCGCGAGGCCGTCTCCGAGCACGAGGTCCGCATCGTGGGCCGTCCCTCCGCCGAGATCCTCGAGTGGCCGAGCGAGAAGGACTTCTCGGGCGACCTGAAGGTCACGATCGAGGTCGACGTCCGTCCCGACGTCGAGCTCCCCGCCTTCGAGGGCACCACCATCACGGTCGACGCGGCTGCCCCCGACGAGGCCGCGATCGACGAGGAGCTCGACCGCCTCCGCGGCCGCTTCGGAACCCTCATCACCGTCGACCGCCCGGCGAAGACCGGTGACTTCGTCGAACTCGACCTCGTCGCCACGATCGACGGCGCCGAGATCGACCGCGCCGAGGGCGTCTCCTACGAGGTCGGCTCGGGCGAGCTGCTCGAGGGCATCGACGAGGCCATCGAGTCGCTCACCGCCGGTGAGGACACCACCTTCCGCTCCACCCTCATCGGCGGCGACCACGCCGGCGAGGAGGCCGAGGTCGCCGTCACCGTCAAGGCCGTCAAGGAGCGCGAGCTTCCCGAGGCCGACGACGACTTCGCGCAGATCGCGAGCGAGTTCGACACGATCGCCGAGCTGCGCGAGTCGCTCGCCGAGCGCGTCGGCCAGCAGGCGGTGTTCGCGCAGGGCTCCGCCGCTCGCGACAAGCTCGTCGAAGAGCTGCTCGCCCAGGTCGAGATCCCCGTCCCCGAGCAGCTCATCGCCGACCAGGTGCACGAGCACCTCGAGCAGGAGAGCCGCCTCGAGGACGACGAGCACCGCGCCGAGGTCACCGAGGCCAGCGAGAAGCAGTTCCGCACCCAGGTGCTCCTCGACAAGATCGTCGAAGAGAACGACGTGCAGGTCTCGCAGGACGAGCTGACGCAGTACATCGTGCAGTCCGCCGCGCAGTACGGCATGGCGCCGCAGGAGTTCGTCGAGGTGCTGCAGCAGCAGAACCAGCTGCCCGTGCTCGTCAGCGAGGTCGCCCGCAACAAGGCGCTCGCGATCGTGCTCGGCAAGGTCAACGTCGTCGACACCGAGGGCAAGGCCGTCGACCTGACGGGGTTCATCGCCACTGACGACGCCGACGAGGCCGCCGAGGGCGAGGCCGACGAGGCCCAGGATGCCGCGGCCGACGCCGAGCCCGAGAAGAAGCCCGCCAAGAAGGCTCCGGCCAAGAAGGCTCCCGCGAAGAAGACGGACAAGGCCGACGACGCGGCGGATGCTGAGGAGAAGCCTGCCAAGCCGGCTGCCAAGAAGCCGGCTGCCAAGCGCCGCACTGAGCGAGCGGAGCGAGACGAAATGAAGTCGGCGCCCAAGAAGGACGCCGAGTAACACGACGAGAGGGGCGGATGGCTGCGGTCATCCGCCCCTCTGTCGTCCGCAGGACCGCCGCCGAACCGTTCAGAAGGGCCCCTCATGAGTTCCGAGTTCGATGACTGGCAGCACCGCGTCGACGCGGTGTGGCAGGACGCCGCCCTCAGCGACGACGACCGCATCCGAGCGATCGACGCTCTCGCCGCGAGGCTCGGCGCCGAGCACCCCGTCGCCCTGTTCGAACGTGCCGGCGCGCGCGACAGCGCAGGCCGCGAGACCGAGGCGGAGCCGCTGTACCGTGCCGCCCTCGCCGCAGGTCTCGACCCCGAGCGCCGCACCCGTGCGGTGATCCAGCTCGCCAGCACGATCCGCAACCTCGGCCGGGTCGACGAGGCGCTCCGGATGCTGCGCGACGAGTACGAGGCGAGCCGCGGTGGCCGGCTGCAGGACGAGGCCGCGGCCTTCTACGCCCTCGCCCTCGTCTCGTCGGGCGACGCCGTGCGCGGCGCATCCGTCGCCCTCACTGCGCTCGCTCCCCACCTCAGCCGGTACACCCGCTCGGTGACCGGTTACGCGGCCGAGCTTCTCGACCCGCGCCCGCAGGACGACTGAACGCCCACGTCACCGGGGCGGCGGGCCGCCGCATGCGCGTGGCTATGCCGACGGCGAACACACGCGGGTCGCCTCGCGCGCCCCGGTAGATTCGAAGCACGCAACCGAATCAGGAGCAGGAATGGCTGAACCCCTTGTCGCGACCAGCGTCTTCGACAGGCTGCTGAAGGACCGCATCATCTGGCTGGGATCAGAGGTGCGCGACGACAACGCCAACGAGATCTGCGCGAAGATCCTCCTTCTCGCCGCAGAGGACTCCCAGAAGGACATCTACCTCTACATCAACTCGCCGGGTGGCTCGATCACCGCAGGCATGGCGATCTACGACACGATGCAGTTCGTGCCGAACGACATCGTCACGGTCGGCATCGGCATGGCCGCGTCGATGGGCCAGCTGCTGCTGACCAGCGGCACGAAGGGCAAGCGCTACATCACCCCGAACGCCCGCGTGCTGCTGCATCAGCCGCACGGCGGCTTCGGCGGCACCGCGAGCGACATCCAAACGCAGGCGCAGCTCATCCTCGACATGAAGCGTCGGCTCGCGGAGATCACGGCCGCGCAGACCGGGAAGTCGGTCGAGCAGATCAACGAGGACGGCGACCGCGACCGTTGGTTCACCGCCGACGAGGCGCTCGAGTACGGCTTCGTCGACCACATCCGCGAGCACGCCGAAGACGTGCACGGCGGCGGCGGCACGAGCAACTGAGACACGAAGGAGACATGAGCATGAACACCCCCGCCTTCGGTCTTCCCGCCGCCCGCGGCCTGCAGATGCCGAGCAGCCGGTACGTCCTCCCGCAGTTCGAGGAGCGCACCGCCTACGGCTACAAGCGGCAGGACCCGTACAACAAGCTGTTCGAAGACCGCGTGATCTTCCTCGGCGTGCAGGTCGACGACGCGTCGGCCGACGACGTGATGGCGCAGCTGCTGGTCCTGGAGAGCCAGGACCCCGACCGCGACATCATCATGTACATCAACTCGCCCGGTGGCTCGTTCACCGCCATGACGGCCATCTACGACACGATGCAGTACGTGTCGCCGCAGATCCAGACCGTCGTGCTCGGCCAGGCTGCCTCGGCCGCCGCGGTGCTGCTCGCCGCCGGCGCGCCGGGCAAGCGCCTCGCGCTGCCGAACGCGCGCATCCTGATCCACCAGCCCGCCGTCGGCGAGGCCGGTCAGGGGCAGGCGTCCGACATCGAGATCCAGGCGAACGAGATCATGCGGATGCGCACCTGGCTCGAGGAGACGCTCGCGAAGCACTCCAAGCGCAGCCAGGAGCAGGTCAACAAGGACATCGACCGCGACAAGATCCTGTCGGCGAACGAGGCCGTCGAGTACGGCCTCGTCGACCAGGTCCTCACCACGCGCAAGCGCGGCCAGGCAGCGATCGGCGCGTAGGCATCGCCGCTGCCCAGAGCCCCGTCGTCCCTTCGGACGGCGGGGTTTTCCGCTGTCGGCGGATCATGCGCCGATCGTGTTGCAATGCGGACGGATGTCGCTGCCTGCGATTAGGCTGAAAAACGCGGGCGGTCCACGTCCGCCGACGAGGAGGGGCCCATGGCACGTATCGGCGAAAGCGCTGACCTGTTCAAGTGCTCGTTCTGCGGGAAGAGCCAGAAGCAGGTGCAGCAGCTCATCGCCGGTCCCGGCGTGTACATCTGCGACGAGTGCGTCGAGCTGTGCAACGAGATCATCGAGGAGCGGATGGCGGAGTCCGGCGACGGCACCGTCACCGAGTTCGATCTGCCCAAGCCCCGTGAGATCTTCACGTTCCTCGAGGAGTACGTCGTCGGCCAGGATGACGCGAAGCGCGCGCTGGCCGTCGCGGTGTACAACCACTACAAGAGGGTGCGCGCCCACTCCACGATCCAGTCGGCCGAGCAGCGCGCCGAAGAGGTCGAGATCGCCAAGAGCAACATCCTGCTCCTCGGCCCGACCGGCTGTGGGAAGACCTACCTCGCACAGACGCTGGCGAAGCGGCTCAACGTGCCGTTCGCGGTGGCCGACGCGACGGCGCTCACAGAGGCCGGGTACGTCGGCGAAGACGTGGAGAACATCCTCCTCAAACTTCTTCAGGCGGCCGACTTCGACACGAAGCGCGCCGAGACCGGCATCATCTACATCGACGAGGTCGACAAGATCGCCCGCAAGGCCGAGAACCCGTCGATCACCCGGGATGTGTCGGGGGAGGGCGTGCAGCAGGCACTGCTGAAGATCCTCGAGGGCACCGTCGCGTCGGTGCCGCCGCAGGGCGGTCGCAAGCACCCGCACCAGGAGTTCATCCAGATCGACACGACGAACGTGCTGTTCATCGTGGCCGGCGCCTTCGCCGGCCTCGAGGACATCATCTCCGCACGCGTCGGCAAGCACGGCGTCGGCTTCGGCGCGTCGCTGCACCGCAAGGACGAAGACCTCAACCTCTTCAGCGAGGTGCAGCCCGAAGACCTGCACAAGTTCGGCCTGATCCCCGAGTTCATCGGTCGCCTCCCGGTGGTCGCATCGGTGTCGCCGCTCGACCGTGAGGCGCTCATGGAGATCCTCACGACGCCGAAGAACGCGCTCGTGAAGCAGTACCAGCGCATGTTCCAGCTCGACGAGGTGGAACTCGAGTTCGAACGCGACGCCCTCGAGGCGATCGCCGACCTCGCGGTGCTGCGCAAGACCGGTGCCCGCGGGCTGCGCGCGATCCTCGAGGACGTGCTGGGCCCGATCATGTTCGAGATCCCGTCGGCGCAGGATGTCGACAAGGTCATCGTCACGCGGGCCGCCGTCGAGGAGGGCGCCGCGCCCACCCTCGTGCTGCGCCAGAAGCGCAAGAGCGCCTGACGCAGCACGAAGTCGAGACCGGTCAGTCGGTCAGTCCGCGCCGCTTCAGCAGCGGGGCGATGTCGGCGTCACGGCCGCGGAAGTCGCGGTACGCCTCCAGCGGGTCCTTCGACCCGCCGACGCCGAGCAGCCGCTCCCGGAAGCGGTCGCCGTTTGCGCGCGTCAGGCCGCCGTTCTCCTTGAACCACTCGACGGTGTCGGCGTCGAGCACTTCGCTCCAGATGTACGAGTAGTATCCGGCGCTGTAGCCGCCCGAGAACACGTGCTGGAAGTACGTCGACGAGTAGCGGGTCGGCACTGAGGGGTTGTCGAGCCCGATCGCGGCGAGGGCGGATGCCTCGAACTCGGCGACCTCGATGTCCCTCGCCGCATCGGCCTCGGTCAGCGAGTGCCACGCCTGATCGAGCCAGGCGGCGGCCAGGTATTCGCTGGTCGCCTGCCCCTGGTTGAACGCCTCCGTCGCGCGCAGCTTCTCCACGACATCCGCGGGAAGCGGCTCGCCGGTCTCGATGTGGCGGGCGTAGTTGTCCAGGACCTCGGGCCACAGCATCCACATCTCGTTCACCTGACTCGGGAACTCGACGAAGTCGCGGAACACCGCGGTGCCGGCGAAGTGGGGGTAGGTGACGGTGGCGAACAGTCCGTGCAGCGCGTGACCGAACTCATGGAACAGCGTGCTCACCTCGTCCATGCTGAGCAGCGTCGGCTGGCCGGCTGCCGGCTTCGAGACATTGAGGTTGTTGACGACGACGGCCTTCGTGCCGTCAAGCGCCGACTGCTCGACGATCGAGTTCATCCACGCGCCGCCGCGCTTGGTGTCGCGGGTGTACAGGTCGAGGACGTAGAGACCCTGCGGGGACCCGTCCTCGTTGTGCACCTCGAACACGCGTGCCTCCGGGTGGTACGCCACGAGGTCGTCACGTTCGGTGAAGGTCACGCCGTAGAGGCGCGTGGCGGCGTAGAAGACGCCATCGCGCAGGACGCGCTCCGCCTCGAACCACGGCCGCAGTGCCCCGCTGTCGATGGCGTACTCGGCCTGTCGCACCTTCTCGGTGTAGAACGCCCAGTCGTGAGCAGCGAGTGCGAACGGCTCCGCCTCCTGGTCGATCATCGCCTGCAGCGCCTCCTGCTCGCGGCGGGCGTTGCGCGCGGCCGGCGCCGCCAGGCGGTGCAGCAGGTCGCTCACGGCCCTGGGATCACCGGCGGTCTCATCCGCCGTGACGTATGCCGCATGCGACTCGTAGCCGAGCAGCGCAGCCCGCTCAGCGCGCACGCGCACGATCTGGAGCAGGACCGCGCTGTTGTCGTTGGCGTTGCCGCGGGAGCCTCGCGCGCGGGACGCATCCATGATGCGCTCGCGGGAGGAGCGCGCGCGGATCGATGCCAGGTACGGATGTCCCGTGAACAGCGGCAGGGTGACGAGATGTGCGCCGGCGAGCCCGCGGTCCGACGCCGCCTGGGCGGACGCCGAGAGCTCGCCGTCGCTGAGCCCGTCGAGATCCGCCGCGTCGTCGAACGCCACCGCGAGATCGTTCGTGTCGGCGAGGAGGTTCTTGTCGAACGTCGTCGTGAGGCTCGACAGCGCTGTGTTCAACTCCGTGAGCCGCGCCTTCGCGGCGTCGTCGAGGCCGGCACCGGCATGCGTCATCTCGCGGTACCAGCGCTGCACGAGGTAGCGCTGCTCGTCGTCGAGGCCGAGATCGTCGAGCGTGTCGTGCAGTGCCTTGACCCGCGCGTACAGTGCGCCGTCGAGGATCACGGCGTCGGTGTGGGCGGCCATGAGTGGCGCCAGCTTCTCCTCGATCTGCTGGATCTCGGGCGTGGCGTCGGCCGACGACACCGTGTAGAAGGCACGCGCGACCGCGTTCAGCATCCGTCCGCTGCTCTCGAGCGCGCCCATGGTGTTCTCGAACGTCGGCCGGGTCTCCGAGCGTGTGATGGCACGGATCTCGTCGAGGTGCTCTGCGAAGGCAGCCTCGAACGCCGGGAGGTAGTGATCCGGGCGGATCCGCCCGTAGTCCGGGAGGGCGTAGGGAAGCGTGCTGGGGGCGAGGAGGGGGTTGGGAGAGAGGAGGGGGCTTGCCGAAACATCCGTCATTCTTCCAGCGTAGCGGCGGCCCACCACAGTCCAAAGGAACGCTTGCAAAGAGATGCTTGCAAAGCGTAGCTTGCAAAGGTATCTTTGCAGTCATGAGCGATGAGAGTCACGGGACCGGCGGTGCAGACAGCGAAGGCCGACAGCTGCGCTTCATCGAGGGCGGCGCACTGCGGGCCCTCGCGCACCCGCTGCGCGTCCAGATCTACGACATCCTCACGCAATACGGCGCCCAGACGGCGAGCAGCCTGGCAGCCATGACGGGCGAGTCGACGGGCTCGACGAGCTACCACCTCCGCGCTCTCGCGAAGCACGACCTCATCCGCGAAGTTGAAGGCCGCGGCAACGCGCGCGAACGCTGGTGGGAGCGGCCGAAGGGCTCGGTGTCGTTCGGCGGTCCGGACAGTCTGAAGACGCCGTCGGGGCGAGCCGCGACCCAGATGGTGATGAACGAGTTCTTCACGCGTCGGCACGAGCAGCTCATGCGCCACATCGCCGACGGGCTGCGCAATCCCGACGACGCCGAAGACACCGGCATGATCACGACGGCCACCGCCCGGCTCACCCCCGAGCAGATGGCGGATCTGACCTCCCGGCTCACGGTCGTCATCGACGACGTCGTCGGAAAGTACCGCGATCAGGTCGGCGATGACGTGCACACCGTCACGATCCGCGCCGACGTCTTCCGCCTCCCCGAGGAAGGGCACTGACATGACCGCTCTGAGCACCCGCCCGATCGCCCCTCGTCCGCTGCTCGCACCGCCGACGGCGCTCGAGAGGCTGCTGTTCTCCGCGGGCGACGCGCTGCAGCGCCTCGCGCTCCGCCGCATCGAGCGGCGCCAGGCGCTCGCGTCCGGCCTGCGGGTGGATCGCGCGGCGGCGCGCGAGGAGCACGTCGTCGCCGCGTGGCGGAGCACGTCCCTCCGATGACCTCGACGCGCACGCGTCGTCGCCCGACCACGGCGACTCCGCTCGGGCGCGACTTCGGCAAGCTCTGGAGCGCCGCGGCGTTCAGCAACCTCGCCGACGGTGTGGGGCGTACGGCGGTGCCGCTCATCGCGACCACCCTCACCCGCGACCCGTTCGCGATCGCAGTGATCAGCGCCCTCGCGTTCGTGCCCTGGCTGCTGTTCGGTCTGCCGGCCGGGATGATCGTCGACCGCTTCGACCGGCGGATAGTGATGGCCGTCGCCAACGGCATCCGCGGATGCGTCGCCCTGGCGCTCGCGGTCATGACGGTGTCGGGACTGCTGACGATCTGGGCGCTGTTCGCGGCGGTCCTGGTGTTCGGGGTCGGGGAGACGCTCTTCGACAACGCCACCAACGCCGTGATCCCGTCCCTCGTGCGTCGTTCCCAGCTCGATCGTGCGAACGGCCGCATCCAGGCGGCCCAGATCACGATCGACAGCTTCATCGCGACTCCCATCGCCGGCGTGCTGTTCGCCGTGTCGCTGGTGCTGCCGCTGTGGGTCGGTGGTGCCGGCTACCTCATTCCCATTGTGCTGGCGGTGATGCTGCCGCTGTCGGCCGCGCGTCCGCTCCGTCGCGGCGCGACCGCCGGCGACCTCGACGCGCCGACCGTGGCGGTCGGTGCCGCGCCTGCACCGGTGCCCGCGCCGGCGGTCCCGGTGCGGGCGAGGGAAGCGCTGGTCTTCCTGTGGCACCATCGCTACTTGCGGACGATGGTCCTGTTCACGTCGATCACGGGAAGCTGCCTCTCCTTCGCGCAGGCCGCGATGATCCTGTACTTCCTGGACACGATGCGCGTTCCGCCCGCGGCGATCGGCTTCGTGACGGCGGGCATCGGGCTCGGCGCCCTGGCCGGATCGCTCGTCGCCGCGCGACTGGTCGCCCGCTTCTCGCGCGGCGGCGTGATGGCGACCGCGAACCTCGTCGCCGCCGGCTCGTGCGTTCTCCTCGGCTTCGCGCCGGAGCTCATCAGCGCCGTCATCGCCTACGGAGTCATGGCGTTCGCCGTCTCGCTGTGGAACGTGCCCTGGGGAGCGCTGCGACAGCAGATCGTGCCGCACGAGATCTTCGGGCGTGTCATCGGCGTCATCCGCACCGTCACCTGGGGGCTCTTTCCGATCGCCACGCTGATCGGCGGCTGGGTCGCGCGCATCGACCTGCGGCTGCCGTTCACGATCGGCGGCGCCGTCATGCTCGTCGTCACTCTGCTCGCCTGGCGACTGCTGACCACCGGGACCCGCCGAGCGGGTGCCGAGTCGGAGGATGCCGCGGACTGAGGCGGGGCTTCACCGCGGCCTGATGCGAGGCTTCACCGCGGACTGATGCCGCGGGGCGCTCAGGCGAACTCGTCCTCGTCGTCGTGGCGGACCACAACCGCCCCCGTGTGATCGAGCGTCACGATGACGCCGGTGTCGAGTTCGGCGACCGGGCGCCCCTCGAGGAACGTGAGAGTCCACCACGCCACGCCCTGCTCGTTCGGCGCGAGATCGGCTTCGACGGCCCGGATCTGCCTCGTGAACTCGCCGGTCAGGCGTGCGGGCGGCTCAGCGCCCGCACGCCAGCGCGTGCCCAGCTGCATGTCACGCCTCCTGCGGGACGAGCTCGAGCGCGTCGACGGAGAAGCCGACCGATCGCGCGTCGTCGGAGTGCAGCTCGAGGTCCTGGATGCGGCCGACGGCGCGCAGATCTCCCTCGGCGAGCCGCAGGAGGTCACGCGTCATGGGGTCGGCGGTGAGGGCGAGGCGGCGCACCGGCGTCTTCTGCGAGGCCTTCGCCTCGGTCTTGGCGCGGCGGATGCCGATGAGCGCCTCGCTCGCGGTGGCGAGCACCTGCGGGTCGCCCCATCCCTCCCGCGGCTGCGGCCACTCGGCCGTGTGGATCGAGCCGTCCTCGAACCACGACCACGCCTCCTCGGTCGCGAAGGCCAGCACCGGCGCGAGCAGCCGGAGCAGGGTCGACAGTGCGAGCCGCAGGGCGAGGGCCGCCGATGCCTGACCCACGTCGTCCCGGTTGTACGCGCGCTCCTTCACGAGTTCGAGATAGTCGTCGCAGAACGTCCAGAAGAACGCCTCCGTCACCTCGAGCGCGCGAGCGTGGTCGTAGGCCTCGAACGCCGCCGTCGCCTCGCGCACGACGCCGTCGAGAGTCGCCAGCATCGACGCATCCAGGGCATGCGTCACCTCGGCGCCCTCGGGAACGGGGAACGAGAGCACGAACTTCGCCGCGTTCAGCACCTTGATCGCCAGCCGCCGGCCGATCTTCACCTGGGTCGGATTCTGCGGGTCGAACGCCGCATCCGCGCCCAGCCGGCTCGACGCCGACCAGTATCGGACGGCATCCGTGCCGTGCGACGACAGGATGTCGGCCGGGGTCACCACATTGCCCTTCGACTTCGACATCTTCTTGCGGTCGGGGTCGACGATGAACCCACTGATGGCGGCGTCCGTCCACGGTGCGCGCCCGTCCTCGAGGGCGCTGCGCACCATGGTGGAGAACAGCCACGTGCGGATGATGTCCTGCCCCTGGGGACGCACGTCGAACGGTGCGACCAGGCCCCACAGCTCGTCGTCGCGCTGCCATCCGCCCGCCAGCTGCGGCGTGAGCGACGAGGTGGCCCACGTGTCGAAGATGTCCTTCTCCGCCTCGAACCCGCCCGGCACTCCGCGCTGGTCCTCGGTATAGCCGTCCGGCACATCGGTCGTCGGGTCGATCGGCAGGCGGGCGAGGTCAGGCGTCAGGACGCGGTCGTAATCGCGCTCGCCCTGCTCGTCGACGGCGTACCAGACCGGGATCGGCACCCCGAAGAACCGCTGGCGGGAGACGAGCCAGTCGCCGGTGAGGCCGTTCGTCCAGTTCTCGTAGCGCACCCGCATGAAGTCGGGGTGCCAGTCCATGCCCTTGCCGAGCGCGAGGAGCCTCTCGCGGAACGCCTCGTCGCGTGCGCCGTTGCGCAGGTACCACTGCCGGGTCGAGACGATCTCGAGGGGCCGGTCGCCCTTCTCGAAGAACTTCACGGCGTGACTGAACGGCTTCGAGACGCCCTCCAGATCGCCCGACGCGTCGAGGAGCTCGACGATCTGCTTGCGGGCGCTGAACACGGTCTTGCCCGCCAGCTGCGCGTACGCGTCCTTGCCGGCATCCGTCACGATGGCATCGGGCGCCTCGGCGATGACGCGGCCGTCCTTGCCGAGGATCGTGCGGTTCGGGAGATCGAGCTCACGCCACCAGATGATGTCGGTCACATCGCCGAACGTGCAGATCATGGCGATGCCCGAGCCCTTGTCCTGCTGCGCGAGCGGATGGGCGAGCACCGGCACCTCCACGTCGAACAGCGGGGTGCGCACCGTCGTGCCGAACAGGGGCTGGTAGCGCTCGTCGTTCGGGTTCGCCACGAGGGCCACGCAGGCGGGGAGCAGCTCGGGGCGGGTGGTCTCGATGTGCACGGCGCCGGAGCCGTCGGTGCGGTGGAATGCGACGCGGTGGAACGCCGCCTGCTGCTCGCGGTCCTCGAGCTCGGCCTGCGCGATGGCCGAGCGGAAGTCGATGTCCCACAGCGTCGGCGCGAGCGCCTGATAGGCCTCGCCGCGCTCGAGGTTGCGCAGGAACGCCAGCTGGCTCGTGCGGATTGCGGCGTCCGAGATGGTGCGGTACGTCTGGGTCCAGTCCACCGACAGGCCGAGCTGGCGGAAGAGATCCTCGAACTGCTTCTCGTCCTCCTCAGTGAGCGTCTCGCACAGCTCGATGAAGTTGCGGCGGCTGATCGGCACCTGGTCGGCCGGCTTGAGGCTCTTGGCGTCGCCCTGGAACGGGGGCCTGAAGTCGGGGTCGTACGGCAGCGAGGGGTCGCAGCGCACACCGTAGTAGTTCTGCACGCGCCGTTCGGTCGGAAGGCCGTTGTCGTCCCAGCCGAGCGGATAGAAGACCGTCTTGCCGCGCATGCGCTCGAAGCGCACCTTGATGTCGGCGTGCGTGTAGCTGAACACGTGTCCGATGTGCAGGCTGCCGGATGCGGTGGGCGGGGGAGTGTCGACCGAGTACACGCCCGCGCGGCCCTTGGCCTTGGCGGCGTCGCGGTCGAACAGATACGTGCCCTGCTCGCTCCAGACGGCATCCCACTTGGATTCGAGACCCTCGAGGGCGGGCTTGTCGGGAATGGATGCGTCGGCCATAGGGGTCTCCTTGCGCGATATAGACGGCACCGTGTGAGCGTGCCTGAGTGTGGGATGTCGTGCCAGTCTAGCGGCGCGACGGGAGTTCCGCGCCGCCGCTCGGTCGTGGCGGGCGCGTCAGGTGCGGCGGCGTCGAAGCACCCCGACGGCGACGGCAGCCGCGGCGAGCACCGCGGTCGCGACGCCCAACGGCAGCGCGACAGGAGTGGCGGCGGAGGTCTGCTCCAGGGCCACGGCGGCGGGCGTCGCCGTGACGGATGCGTCGGGTGCGGCCGCGACCTTCGCGGCCGGCGTGGATCTCGCCGACGGGGTCGCGGTGCTGCGCGCGGGGGTCGCCGAAGCGCGGGGCGCGGCCGGGGCGGGTGCCGCCTTCACCGCGTGCGACTGAACCTGCGCCGGCGCGGGCTTCGGCTTGGCCGGCTTCGCCTGCGCGGGAGTGGCCGCCTTCGGCTTCGCGGGCGCGACCTTCTTCGGCGTCGGCTTGGCGGGCGCCTTCTTCGGCGCCGGTGCCTTCGCCTTCGCCGTAACCGGATACTTCGCGAACACCTCCACGCTCCACGTCGTCCCGCTGGCGACGATGAACGCGACGCCGACATGCGTGTAATCGCCGAGGATGTTGGCGCGGTGTCCGGCCGAGTTCATCCACGCCGTCTCCACCTGCTGCGGCGAGCGCTGCCCCATCGCGACGTTCTCGCCGAGCGCGCGCCATCCCGACGGCACCTGTCCGGCGAGGTTCGGATTGTGCGACATCCGTCCTGCCGACGCCATATGGCGCGCCCAGCTGGCGGCGACGGCGTCGAGCGACCCGCTGCGCGACAGCGCCGTGAGGCCGTGTGCGGCGCGGTCCCGGTTCACGAGCGACGCGAGCGTGCCGCTGTCCGAGGCGAACGCGGGGGTCGCCGCCCCGAACAGTGCGAGGGTGACGGCGACGACGATCGCGACGAGCGCGGCCGTACGACGGGGAGAAGGGCGCCGAGGAGCCACGTCGATCGTCGGCATGTGGGGGTCCTATCCGATGGGGGCGGTGCGGGACTCCGCGTCTGGGGAACGCGGCTGCACTCCATCATGCCCGATCAGACGCGATTTCCGCCATGCCGCGCCGGCGGCGACGAGAGTGATCGCCGACATCGCGGCGAGGATCACGCCGGGATGCCACCACGCGTATCCCGTCGCCTCGCCGAGGGCGACGGTGACCAGCGGCACGAATCCGCTCACGGTGGCGGCGATCGCATAGGCGACCGACAGCGCGGAATACCGGAAGTGGTCGGGGAACAGGTCGTTCATGAGTCCGCCGAGAGCTGCCCACGACATCGTGGGCAGGATGCCGCCGACGATCATCGTGCCGACGAGGATCGGGAACGTGGCGTACTGCAGCATCCAGTACATCGGGAACGTGATGAGGAGCGTGCCGAGGGCGCCCCAGAGCACGACGCGCGCCGACCCGACGCGATTCGCCCAGGCGCCGAACAACGGGATCGTGACGAACTGCACGAGAGCGCCGATCGTCGTCGCCAGCAGCAGGTCGGAGAACGCGAAGCCCAGGTGCTCGGCTCCGTAGTTCATCGTGTACGTGTTCATCAGGGAGTACGAGCCGATGCCGAGGAGGGCCGCCCCGATCGCGACGACGAGGGCCACCGGGCGCTGCGCGAACATCGTCAGCAGCGGCATCCGGTCGCGTCGGCCCTCGGCGACAACCTCGCGGAACACGGGCGTCTCGTCGATCGACCAGCGCAGGTAGAGCGAGACTGCCAGCAGCGGGATCGCGAGCAGGAACGGGATGCGCCAGCCCCACGCCGCGAGGGCCTCCGCCGGCATCGACGCGGCCATGACGAGGAAGACCGCCGCCGAGAGGGTGGACCCGACGGGGGAGCCGAGCTGGGGGATCGCGGCGTAGAACGCGCGACGCATCCGTCCGGAATGCTCGGTCGCGAGCAGGATCGAGCCGCCCCACTCGCCGCCGAGCGAGAGCCCCTGCACGACGCGCAGCAGCACGAGCAGCACGGCGCCGAGCCATCCGGCCTGCGCGTACGTCGGCAGAAGGCCGATCAGGCCCGTCGCGACGCCCATGATGCCGACCGTCCACAGCAGAGTCGCGCGCCGCCCCAGCCGGTCGCCCATGTGCCCGAAGATCGCGGCTCCGATGGGGCGGACGACGAACGCCACGGCGATCGTCGCGAACGAGGCGAGGGTCCCGCCGAAATGGCCGAGTGGATCGAAGAACAGCGGTCCGATGAAGTACGCGGAGAAGTAGGCGAAGACGTAGAAGTCGAACGACTCGAGGGACGTGCCGATCATGGAGGCCCAGGCGACACGGGCGGGGGCTGCCGCAGTCGCGGCCGGTGCTGTGGTCACGGGCATCCATCCTGCCACTCTTCGCGCATAGGTGGACGCGGTCCATCTTTGCCTCGCGCGCGAGGAGTCCCGCACGAACGAGAGGCGGAGATCTTGCCGAAGGCGGAGCGATTCCGCCGTTGCGGTCCGCCTTTCGCGAGATCTCCGGACCTGGCGCCGCCCGTCGCCGGCAGGCGCCGCGACCCGGCACGGGGGCGCCTCCACGAATGCCTCACGCGCGGCCTGGGACGCACGCGATCCACAGATCGACCGGCGGGGCCCCGAGCCACGTGTGCGCTCCGGCACTCTCGGTCCATGACCAAACGAAGCGGAAGCGTCGCCCACGCGGTGCGACGGGCCGGCGGGATCGCACGGACCAACCTGCTCGTCCGGCAGGGCTTCTCATCGCACGACATCGCCGATGCCGTCGCAGCGGGGCTTCTGCGACGGGAGCGGCGGGTCTGGGTCGCGGTGCCCGACGCAGATGCACAGCTGGTCTTCGCCGCGCGGGCCGGGGTCGTCCTGTCATGCATCACGCTCGCGCGTCGCCTCGGCCTCTGGGTGCTTGATCCGTCGGTCGTGCACGTCGCCTGCGACCCGCATGCCAGCAAGATCAGGGCAGCCGGCGCCGTCGTGCATCGTCACATTCCGCTCATCGCTCGGCCGCCCGGTGTGCTCATCGACGGTGTTGTGAACCTGCTCCAGGCGGTCGCCGCGTGCCAGCCGTACGAATCGGCGCTCGCCGTCTGGGACAGCGCCCTGAACAGGCGACTCATCGACCACGAGCAGCTCGTCCGCCTCCCCTTCCGGGGCCGCGCGCGCGAGCTTGCCGCCCAGGCCAGTCCGTTCCGCGACTCCGGACTCGAGTCGTTCGTCGTTCCACGCCTGCGGTGGCTCAAACTGCCGATCCGGTCGCAGACCTGGTTGTTCGGGCACCGGGTGGACCTCCTCATCGGCGCGCGGCTTGTGCTGCAGATCGACGGTGGACATCACGTCGACGCGCAGCGGGCGGCCGACGTCGCGCACGACTTTGAGCTCATGCTGCGCGGATATCACGTGATCCGCGTGACCTACGACCAGGTGGTGAACCACTGGCCGGACGTACAGGAGCGCATTCTCCGCGCCATCGCCCAGGGCCTCCACCGCGCTGCATGAGATGCGGCGGGGTCGCGAGACCTTACGGGATGCGGGGATCTCGCGAAAGACGGAGGATTCGGCGGAATCCGCTCCGTCTTCGGCGAGATCTCCGCCTTTCGTACCCGGTCCCGGCGCGGATGGGTGCGGTGCGCCGTGCTCGCGTAGAATGGGTGGACAGGCATCGATCCGGACATCACCGGGGAGCCCTCGGAAGAACGGCACCTCCCACAGGCGGATGCCCAGTAGAACCGAGCGGGGCAGGCCCGTCACAGCCGCAGTGAGAGGGGAGCGCACGCCGCGGGCGTGGGCTCACGCAGGGTGGTACCGCGGTCCGGCTCCGAGCCAGGGTCGTCCCGGCGCAGAAGATCCGACACCTGCGAGACGCCCATGACCTACCCCCGCGAATCAGCCTTCGGTCCCGCCGCGGACGCCGGCCTCGTGCCCAGCCCGCGCTTCCCCGACATCGAGCGCGAGACGCTCGCGTTCTGGGAGCGCGACGACACGTTCCGCGCATCCATCGCCCAGCGCGCCGACGCCGACGAGTGGGTCTTCTACGACGGCCCCCCGTTCGCGAACGGCCTGCCGCACTACGGTCACCTGCTCACCGGCTACGCGAAGGACGTGTTCCCGCGCTTCCAGACGATGCGCGGCAAGAAGGTCGATCGCGTCTTCGGCTGGGACACCCACGGTCTTCCCGCCGAGCTCGAGGCAATGAAGCAGCTCGGCATCACCGAGAAGGACGAGATCGAGCGGATGGGCATCGCCACCTTCAACGAGAAGGCGCGCGCCTCCGTGCTGGAGTACACCCGCGAATGGCAGGACTACGTCACCCGCCAGGCGCGGTGGGTCGACTTCGAGCGCGGCTACAAGACTCTCGACACGTCGTTCATGGAGTCGGTGCTGTGGGCCTTCAAGACCCTGTACGACAAGGGCCTCGCGTATGAGGGCTACCGTGTGCTGCCGTACTGCTGGCGCGACGAGACGCCCCTCTCGAACCACGAGCTGCGCATGGACGACGACGTCTACAAGATGCGCCAGGACCCCTCGGTCACCGTGTCCTTCCCGCTCACCGGAGAGAAGGCCGCGTCGCTCGGTCTTTCCGGCGTGCGGGCACTGGCCTGGACGACGACGCCGTGGACGCTCCCGACCAACGCGGCGCTCGCCGTCGGCCCCGACATCGACTACGTCGTCGTGCCGGCCGGCCCCGAGGGCGCCCGCGACGCCCGCGACCGCCACCTGCTGGCCGCAGCGCTCGCCGGCGGTTACGCGAAGGACCTCGGCTACTCCTCGCCCGACGACCTGCACGCGGCTGTCGAGAAGACGCTCCGCGGCGCCGAGCTGGCCGGCATCACATACGAGCCGCTGTTCGACTACTACAGCGACGTCGAGACGTACGGCATGCAGAACGCGTGGCAGATCCTCGTCGACGACTACGTCACCACCGGCGACGGCACGGGCATCGTCCACCAGGCGCCGGCATACGGCGAAGACGACCAGCGGGTGACCGAGGCCGCCGGCATCCCGGTGATCATCAGCCTCGACGACGGCGGACGCTTCCTTCCCCAGGTCACGGATGTCGCCGGCGAACTCTGGATGGATGCGAACCGCCCGCTCATCCGCCTCCTGCAGGCGAACGGCCGGCTGCTGCGCGAGCAGAGCTACGAGCACTCGTACCCGCACTGCTGGCGCTGCCGCAACCCCCTCATCTACCGCGCGGTGTCGAGCTGGTTCGTGCGGGTGACCGCGTTCAAGGACCGGATGCTCGCGAACAACGAGCAGATCACGTGGGTTCCCGAGAACGTCAAGCACGGCCAGTTCGGCAAGTGGCTCGAGGGTGCGCGCGACTGGTCGGTCAGCCGCAACCGCTACTGGGGCTCGCCGATCCCGGTGTGGCGCAGCGACGACCCCGCGCACCCTCGCATGGACGTGTACGGGTCGCTGGAGGAGCTCGAGCGCGACTTCGGCACACTGCCGCGCAACCCGGAGGGGGAGGTCGATCTGCATCGTCCGTACATCGACGAGCTCACCCGGCCCAACCCCGACGACCCGACGGGCCGGTCGACGATGCGCCGCATCGAGGACGTCTTCGACGTCTGGTTCGACTCGGGTTCGATGCCGTACGCGCAGGTGCACTACCCGTTCGAGAACCAGGAATGGTTCGACACGCACTCTCCGGCGGACTTCATCGTCGAGTACATCGGCCAGACCCGGGGCTGGTTCTACCTCATGCACGTGCTGTCGACGGCGCTGTTCGACCGCCCGGCGTTCACGGGCGTGAGCTGCCACGGCATCGTGCTCGGCAGCGACGGGCAGAAGATGTCGAAGTCGCTGCGCAACTATCCCGACGTGAGCGAGGTGTTCGACCGCGACGGATCCGACGCGATGCGCTGGTTCCTCATGTCGAGCTCGGTGCTGCGCGGCGGCAACCTCATCGTGACCGAGGAGGGAATCCGCGCCGGAGTCCGCGAGTTCCTGCTTCCGCTGTGGAACGCCTGGTACTTCTTCGCGACATACGCGAATGCGTCGGACGGCTACACCGCGCGGTGGCGCACCGACTCGACGGATCCGCTCGACCGGTACATCCTGTCGCTGACCGGCACGCTCGTCGCGGAGGTCGCCGGCGACCTCGAGGGTCTCGACTCGACGACCGCGACCGAGCGGCTGCGCGACTTCGGCGAGGCGCTCACGAACTGGTACATCCGCCGATCGCGCGATCGATTCTGGGTGGGGGTGGATGCTGCCGACCCGCGCTCGACCGAGGCGTTCGACACGCTCTACACGGTGCTCGAAACGCTCTGCCGGGTGGCCGCGCCGCTCATCCCGCTCGTGTCGGAGCGGGTGTGGCAGGGCCTCACCGGGGAGCGCAGCGTGCACCTCGCTGACTGGCCGCATGCGGCATCCTTCCCCGACGCGACACAGATCCGCACGGCGATGGACGCCGTCCGTGAGGTGTCGTCGGTGGCCAACGCCCTGCGCAAGAAGGAGGGCAAGCGCGTGCGCCTGCCGCTCGCGAAGCTCTCGGTCGTGATCCCGGAGGCGGACGCGCTCGCCCCGTACGACGACATCCTCCGCGACGAGCTCAACGTCAAGGCCGTGGAGCTGCTGCCCCTCGGCGAGTCGACGGCGTCCGAATACGGGATCACCCACCGTCTGTCGGTGAACGCGCGTGCCGCCGGCCCCCGCCTGGGCAAGCAGGTGCAGCACGTGATCCGTGCCGCGAAGGAGGGCGACTGGTCGGAGGACTCCGGCGTCGTCACCGCCGGCGGGATCGCCCTGGAGCCGGCCGAGTACGAGCTCGTGCTCGAGACCGCCGGACGCCCCGAGGGAGAGGCGCTCGCGCTCCTGCCCGGCGGAGGGTTCGTGCTGCTGGAGACCGCCACGACGCCCGAGCTCGAGGCGGAGGGCCTGGCCCGCGACGTCATCCGCGCCGTGCAGGACACGCGCAAGGCCGCCGGCTTCGAGGTCAGCGACCGCATCCGTCTGCAGCTCCTGTTCGCCGATGCGGCGGACGGGGATGCCGTGGCGGCGGCGTTCGATGTCGCGGGAGTCGCCGACGAGACGCTGGCGGTCGCGCACGACCTGAAGGTGATCGGCCGGGACGTGCAGCTGGCCGAGGACCTCGCCGAGCAGCCCGACAGCTGGTCGGGTGAGACGCTCGCCGGCTTCGCCTTCGAGCGCACACCGCAGCATGTCGCGTCGTTCGCCGCCCGCGCGTTCGCCAACACCGGCCCGTTCTGGGTCGCCGTCACGAAGGTCGAGGCATCCGCATGAGCGATGACCGGGAGCGCGCCGACGCCGTCTACGCCGAGCTGCTGAAGCGGCAGGGGGAGCGGTGGGTGCAGCCGCGCGTCGAGCGCACGCGGCGAGTGCTCGAGCTGCTCGATGACCCGCAGCGCACGTATCGGGTCGTGCACATCACGGGCACGAACGGCAAGACCTCGACCGCCCGGATGATCGAGAGTCTCGTGCGCGCCCACGGGCTGCGCACGGGACTGTTCACGAGCCCGCACCTCGAACGCTTCACCGAGCGGATCATGATCGACGGGGAGCCGGCCGACGACGGCGCCGTCGCCGACGCCTGGGACGAGATCGCCCCGTTCATCGACATCGTCGACGCCGAGCTGCAGGCGCACGGCGACGCGGCGCTCACGTTCTTCGAGATCCTCACAGTGCTGGCGTTCGTTGTCGCCGCCGACGCGCCCGTCGACGTCCTCGTGCTCGAGGTGGGCATGGGCGGCTCGTGGGACTCGACGAACACCGCCGACGGCGACGTCGCGGTGTTCGCACCGATCGACATGGACCACGCCGACCGCCTCGGCGACACGATCGAGGAGATCGCGACCGTCAAGGCGGGCATCATCAAGGACGGCGCCGCGGTGGTCTCGGCGCGTCAGCGGCCGGAGGCCGAGCGTGTGCTGCGCGCTGCGGCCGAAGCGCATGGAGCGACGATCGCGTTCGAGGGGGAGCAGTTCGCGCTCGTCGAGCAGCGGCTCGCCGTCGGCGGGCAACAGATCACGGTGCGCGGCCTCGGCGGGACGTACGCGGAGGAGTACCTGCCCCTGTACGGCGCCCACCAGGGGTTCAACGCGGCGCTCGCGATCGCGGCCGTCGAGTCGCTCATCGGCGAGGCGACGCATCCGATTCCCGGCGGCATCGTCGCCGAGGGACTCGCGGAGGCGACCTCCCCGGGACGCCTCCAGCTGGTCGGCACGGCACCGACGGTGCTCGTCGACGCGGCGCACAACCCGCACGGCGCGCATGCGCTCGTGGCGGCGCTGCGCGAGTCGTTCGACTTCGACGAGTGGGGGGTGGTGTTCGGCGTGTTCGCCGACAAGGATGCCGCCGGAATCGTGGCAGAGCTCGCGCAGGTCGCGACCCACGTGTTCGCGACGGCGCCGGAGTCGGAGCGGGCGCTGGATGCGGATGCCGTGGCCGACCTGGTCGAGGCCGCCGGCATCCCGGTCACCGTCCACCCCGACCTCCCCGACGCCGCGGACGCGGCGCGCGAGTGGGCGTCGGAGTCCGATCGCCGCGCGGTCGTGATCGCCGGCTCGATCGTGCTCGCGGGTCAGGCGATCACCATCGCCGCCGCCGAGGGATGGAAGGAGGCGTCGAGCTGATGAGTCACACGTCTCCCCGCGAGCGGCGCCGGCGCGGCGCCGCCGAGTCGCTCGGCCAGATCGTGCTGGTGTTCGAGTCGGTCATCGTGTTCCTGGCCGGCCTCGCGGTGTTCGGTCTCAAGGCGCTTCCGGCGTCGATCCCGGACTGGTGGGGGATCGTCGGCGGAGCCGCGATGGCGGTCGTGATGATCGCCACGGCCGGGCTGCTGCGGCACCGCTGGGCGATCGTCCTGGGCTGGGCCCTGCAGGTGATCGTCGCGCTGGCGGGGTTCCTGGTGCCGGGGATCCTCGTCGTCGCCGTGGTTTTCGGCGGCATGTGGGCGTATGCGACCATCAAGGGGGCGTCTTTGGACCGGCGCAATGCCCGGCTGGCGCGCGAAGCAGAACCTGCGAATGGAGAATGACATGGCCACCGAAGAGACCCTCGTCCTCGTCAAGCCCGACGGCGTCGCGCGCGGCCTGACCGGCACGATCCTCGCCCGGATCGAGGCCAAGGGGTATTCGCTCGTCGATCTGCGCCTCGTCGAGCCCGACCGCGAGCGCCTCGAGCGCCACTACGCGGAGCACGCGGGCAAGCCGTTCTACGAGCCGCTCGTCGAATTCATGATGTCGGGCCCGTCGGTCGCCATCCGCCTCGCGGGGGAGCGCGTCATCGAGGGCTTCCGCTCGCTCGCCGGCACGACAGACCCGACGACCGCGGCGCCCGGGACGATTCGCGGCGACCTCGGCCGTGACTGGGGCCTGGCGGTGCAGCAGAACCTCGTGCACGGCTCCGACAGCCCCGAATCCGCTGCGCGCGAGCTCGCGATCTGGTTCCGCTGATCCTCAGCTGTCCATGGCACAACGGCCCGGTCTCCGCAGGGATACCGGGCCGTTCTGCGGTCGAGGTCAGGCCCAGCCGAGCTGGATCTGGATCGTGTGCCACACGTTCGGCACGGCGTTCAGCTCGACCTGTGCGAGCAGCACGACCACGCCGTAGCTGACGATCGTCATGAGCGGCACCCACGACATGAGGGCGCCCGCGCGGCGCCGCGCACCGGCCGAGGGGATGCCGAGACCCGAGCGGAACAGGTGAAGGGTCACGACGTAGAACGTGGGGATCGTGACCGCCCAGGTGACCATGCACCAGGGGCACAGCGTGTGCAGCACGAAGATGCTCGTGAAGATGAACCAGCACACGAGGCAGAACGCGAACGTGATGCCGGCCCAGAACAGCGCCCAGAACCACCGCGCGAACCGCGCTCCCGCGAGGATCGCAACCCCCACCACGATCGGCGCCATCCATCCCGTGACGCCGAGGATCGGATTGGGGAAGCCGAAGACGCTGCCCTGCGCCGCGTCGAGGTTCTTGCCGCACTGCACCAGCACGCTGAAGTCGCAGCTGGCCTTCGACCCCGGGTTCTCGAGCAGGGAGAACTTCTCCACGATGAGCTGGAATGCCGCCCACCAGCCGATCACCCCGGCGACGATCAGCCAGATGGCGAGGCCCGTCGGGCGCGTGTGCGTCTGAGTCTGCGACATGGCTCGGATTATGGCATCACCCGCTATGGCGCCGCCGCCATGCGACCCGGCACGGCACGGGGACCGGCCCGCTTTCGCGCATTCCGTGCGGAGGGTGCGATAATGGTCACGGATGCGTCACGGCCGCGCCGTGAGCCGCTCCACCGAAGACTTCGGGCGATGACCGCCCTCGCAGCACGCGCCGTGAGCCGGCTGCAGACCGAGAGAGTTCGCGGTCCCGTCCCGCACCGACATGGAGCGGGCGGCACCGCACGAGAAGTGCCGGGTGACGCGCGGTGTCACCCGCGAGGAGTACACCGGTGACGGTCGATGAGAGCAACGAGTCCCTTGCCAATGAGACGGAATCGGATGCGACGCCCGCTGCGGCGTCGCCCGTGAACCCGGAGCCGCATGCGGCCGACGAGGCCGCCGTCGAGATCGAGGAGACGGTGCGGTCCCAGGCCGAAGCCGAGGCCGCCGGGACCGCTCACCTGTCGCAAATCGACCTGTCCGGCGATCAGGATGGTCGATCTGCGACAGGTGAAGAGTCCACAATGGCGGAGTCCGGCGACGCTGGGGCCATGGATGGCGCGGAGGGCGAACCCGGCGCCGCCGGCGTGTCGGAGGGGGAGTCCGAGAGCGCCCAGGCGCCCGAGGGGGAGCCCGAGAGCGCCCAGGCGCCCGAGGGGAAGCCCGACGCCGCCGAGTCCGAGGTCGCTGACCAGTCAGCGTCGGAGGGGCTCGACGACTCCGGTGCGCAGGAGGAGCCCGCCGCGCCGACCGCGGTCAGCCTGGGCCTGCTGCCCGAGGTGTTCGTGTCGTCGGTCAGCACGGACCTGCACTTCTATGCGCCCGAGATCGCGCTGCTGCCGCCGCTCCCGGCCGAGCCGGAAGCGGCCCCTGCGCAGGAGGGCGGCTCGCCGCGCCGGCGCAACCGCCGCCGCGGCGGGGGAGAGGGTGATGAGTCGCAGCCTCGCGAGCGTGTGGCGGAGGTCATCACCGAGCCGCAGCGCATCAAGGGGTCGACACGGCTCGAGGCCAAGAAGCAGCGCCGCCGCGACGGCCGCGAGGCGGGTCGCCGGCGGCCGGTCGTCACCGAGGCCGAGTTCCTCGCCCGTCGGGAGTCCGTCGATCGCGAGATGATCGTCCGTTCCAAGAACGGGCGCATCCAGATCGGCGTGCTCGAAGACAAGGTCCTCGCCGAGCACTACGTCGCACGCAGCCAGGACGCATCCCTCATCGGCAACGTCTACCTCGGCCGTGTGCAGAACGTGCTGCCGAGCATGGAGGCCGCGTTCGTCGACATCGGCCGTGGGCGCAATGCCGTGCTGTACTCCGGCGAGGTCGACTGGGACGGCGTCGAGACCGGCAACCAGCCCCGCCGCATCGAGCTCGCCCTGAAGTCCGGCGACCGCGTCCTCGTGCAGGTGACCAAGGACCCGGTCGGCCACAAGGGCGCGCGCCTGACGAGCCAGATCTCCCTGCCGGGCCGCTACCTCGTGTACGTCCCCGGCGGCGCCATGAACGGCATCTCGCGCAAGCTGCCCGACACCGAGCGCGCGCGTCTCAAGCGCATCCTCAAGGAGGTGCTGCCCGAGTCGTCGGGCGTCATCGTGCGCACCGCCGCGGAGGGCGCGACCGAGGAGCAGCTGACCCGCGACGTGCAGCGGCTCACCACGCAGTGGGAGCACATCAACAAGCTCGTGGAGACGAGCCAGCCGCCCATGCTCCTGCACTCGGAGCCCGACCTGCTCGTGAAGATTGTCCGGGACGTCTTCAACGAGGACTTCTCGCGCATGCTCATCCAGGGCGAAGACGCGCAGCGGACGATCGAGGGGTACCTCCAGGCGGTCGCGCCCGATCTGCTCGAGCGCGTCGAGCGCTACGAGGGCGACCGGGATCCGTTCGACGAGTTCCGCATCACGGAGCAGATCGAGAAGGCCCTCGACCGCAAGGTCTGGCTGCCGTCGGGCGGATCGCTCGTGATCGACCGCACCGAGGCGATGACGGTGATCGACGTCAACACGGGCAAGTTCGTCGGCACCGGCGGCAACCTCGAAGAGACCGTCACGAAGAACAACCTCGAGGCGGCCGAGGAGATCGTCCGTCAACTGCGGCTGCGCGATATCGGCGGCATCATCGTGGTCGACTTCATCGACATGGTGCTCGAGTCGAACCGCGACCTCGTGCTGCGGCGCCTCGTGGAGTGCCTCAGCCGTGACCGCACGAAGCACCAGGTCGCCGAGGTCACCTCGCTCGGCCTCGTGCAGATGACCCGCAAGAAGATCGGCCTCGGCCTCGTCGAGACGTTCAGCGAGCCATGCGAGGTGTGTGCCGGCCGGGGCATCATCGTGCACCACGATCCGGTCGTGAAGCACCGCACGGCATCCGGCAACGGCAACGGCAATCGCCGCCAGCGCCCCGCTGTGCCGACCACGACTCCCGCCGGGGGCACGCACGTCATCACCGAGGGCGCGAAGTCGGCGCTCGCGCAGATCGCGGCATCCACTCTCCACCAGCCCGAGAGCGAAGCGGCGCCGGCTCCGGCCGAGACGCCCGCCGAGCCAGACCAGCCGGCGCCCGAGCGCAAGAAGCGCAAGAAGCGCAAGGACAAGGCCGCGCGCTCCGCGCAGGAGCCGCGCACCGAGCGCGACCTGCTGCTCGACTCCGTGCTGAACGCCCTGCCCGAGCCGAAGGCGCCGGGCCAGGGGCGGGCGCGGCGACGGGTGACGACGGCGGCGCTCAGCGGCACCCCGGTCTCGACGGGCCAGAGCGGCGCCGACGCGGCGGAGTGACCGGCGGCGGATCAGCGCCGATCGCGCGCCTTGATCCTCAGGCCGGAGGCGATCAGCCGGCGCACGAGCTCGTGACCGCTCACGTGCTCGGCGCCGGCGGCCACGAGCCGGGCGTGGGCCTCTTCGGGTACGTCGTAGTGGTCCAGATCGAAGGCGCGGCGCGGGATGGCGTTCGCGTGCGCGAAGGCGTGTAGCTCGTCGAACGACGTGTCGGTGACCAGGTGCGCCCACAGGCGCCCGTGTGCCGGCCAGAGCGGGTCGTCGATCAGGATCGCCACATGCTCGATCCTAGGTGGCGACACGCAGGAGGGTCCTTTTGCCAGCATCCGCTGCATCCGGTAAAGTAGATCCTCGGTGCGTCCCGTCGCGCCATCGTGATGGTGTGCGTCGACCGGCCCTTCGCCCGGGTCGCCCGCACCATGACCTCGACTTTCCCAAGAGCGCAGCCTCGCAAGAGAGCAGAGTCTCGCAAGACAATCGGAGCCGTGCGCTCCCAGACGAAACAGGTGTGAAGTGGTTTACGCAGTTGTGCGCGCCGGCGGCCGGCAGGAGAAGGTGGAGGTCGGCACGATCGTCGTCCTCGACCGCCAGCAGGCGAAGGTCGGCGAGACGCTCGAGCTGCCCGCCGTCCTCCTGGTCGACGGCGACGCCGTGACCAGCGACGCCGCGAAGCTCGCGAAGGTCACGGTGACGGCGGAGGTCCTCGGCGAGGAGCGCGGCCCGAAGATCGTGATCCAGAAGTTCAAGAACAAGACCGGTTACAAGAAGCGCCAGGGGCACCGTCAGGACCTCACGCGCGTCAAGGTCACCGGAATCAAGTAGGGCCAGAGGGAGACCCAGAGATGGCACACAAGAAGGGCGCAAGCTCCACCCGCAACGGCCGCGATTCCAACGCCCAGCGACTCGGCGTCAAGCGCTTCGGCGGCCAGGTCGTCAGCGCCGGCGAGATCATCGTCCGGCAGCGCGGCACGCACTTCCACCCCGGCGTGAACGTCGGACGTGGTGGCGACGACACGCTGTTCGCACTCTCGGCGGGCGCCGTCGAGTTCGGCAGCAAGGGCGGCCGCAAGGTCGTCAACATCGTCGCGGCCGCGGAGTGATGCGGGTTCGTACGCGATAGTTCTCGTGAGGGGCGGGCTTCGGCCCGCCCCTCACTTCATCTCACCGACAGAATCGAGGCACGCGATGGTCACCTTCGTCGACCGCGTCACGCTGCACCTGCGTGCGGGCAAGGGCGGCAACGGCTGCGTGTCGGTTCGTCGTGAGAAGTTCAAGCCGCTCGCCGGCCCCGACGGGGGCAACGGCGGCAACGGCGGCGACGTCGTGCTTGTGGCCGATCCGCAGGTGACGACGCTGCTGTCGTACCACCACTCGCCGCACCGCGCCGCGGGCAACGGCGGCTTCGGCATGGGCGACAACCGCTCGGGAGCGCTCGGCGAGTCCCTCGAGCTGCCGGTCCCCGTCGGCACGGTGGTGCGCGACGCCGACGGTGAGGTCCTCGTCGACATGATCGAGCCCGGGATGCGCTTCGTCGCCGCCCCGGGCGGTCGCGGCGGCCTCGGGAACGCTGCCCTCGCCAACACGAAGCGCAAGGCGCCTGGCTTCGCCCTGCTCGGGACACCCGGGTGGGAGGGCGATGTCGTCCTCGAGCTGAAGACCGTCGCCGACGTCGCGCTCGTCGGCTTCCCGTCTGCGGGCAAGTCGAGCCTCATCGCCGCGGTCTCGGCCGCTCGCCCGAAGATCGCCGACTACCCGTTCACGACGCTTCACCCGAACCTCGGTGTCGTGCAGGCCGGCGAGGTCCGGTTCACGATCGCCGACGTCCCCGGCCTCATCGAGGGCGCGAGCGAGGGGAAGGGGCTCGGCCTCGAGTTCCTGCGCCACGTCGAGCGCTGCACGGCACTCGTGCACGTGCTCGACTGCGCGACCCTGGAACCCGGCCGCGACCCGCTCACCGACCTCGACGTCATCCGCGCCGAGCTCGCCGCGTACCCCGTGCCCGAGGGCCAGGTGCCGCTGCTCGAGCGACCGCAGCTGATCGCGCTGAACAAGGTCGACGTCTCGGAGGCGAAGGATCTCGCCGACCTCGTCCGCCCGGAGCTCGAGGCGCAGGGCTACCGCGTCTTCGAGATCTCGACCGTCAGCCACGCCGGACTCCGGGAGCTGAGCTTCGCCCTGGGCGAGATCATCGCGCAGCATCGCCTGGAGCAGGCCCACAAGCCCGCCGCGCCGCGCATCGTCATCCGTCCGCGCGGGTCGCAGCGGGAGTTCGAGGTGCGCGTGGAGGGTGGGACGTACGGGTCGCTGTACCGCATCCTCGGTGAGAAGCCGGAGCGCTGGGTGCAGCAGACCGACTTTCAGAACGACGAGGCCGTCGGATTCCTCGCCGATCGCCTCGACAAGATCGGCGTCGACGATCAGCTCTACAAGGCCGGTGCCATCCCCGGCGCCACGGTCGTCATCGGACCCGGCGACGGCGTCGTCTTCGACTGGCAGCCCTCGCTCACGTCGGCCGCGGAGGTCATGGTCGCCCCGCGCGGCTCCGATCCGCGGCTCGACCCGAACGCGCGGCGCACGACGGCCGAGCGCCGCGAGCGCTACCACGAGCGGATGGATGCGAAGGCCGCCGCCCGCGCGGAGCTGGAGGCGGAGCGCATCGAGCGGGCCGACGAGGAGGAGGGATGACCGCCCTCGGCCGGTCGGAACTGCCCGGCGCCCGTCGGATCGTGGTGAAGGTCGGCTCCTCGTCGATCAGCGGCGACAAGGCCGCCAGCATCCCGTCGCTGGTCGCGGCCCTCGCGGCCGCCCACGGCCGGGGAACCGAGGTCGTGCTGGTGTCGTCCGGTGCGATCGCGACCGGCATGCCGCACCTGCGCCTCACCACGCGCCCGAATGACCTCGCCACCCAGCAGGCGGCAGCCGCGGTGGGCCAGAACGTCCTCATCTACCGCTACCAGGCGGCCCTGCGGGAGTACGGCATCGTCGCGGGTCAGGTGCTGCTCACCGCCGGTGATCTCGAGAACCGCGTGCACCGGTCGAACGCGCAGCGGGCGATGGAGCGGCTGCTCAATCTGCGCATCCTGCCGATCGTGAACGAGAACGACACCGTCGCGACCCACGAGATCCGGTTCGGCGACAACGACCGGCTCGCCGCCCTCGTCGCCCGCCTCGTGCACGCCGACGCCCTCGTGCTGCTCAGCGACATCGAGGCGCTGTACACGCGGCCGCCCGAGCAGCCGGGTGCCCGGCCCATCGACCATGTCGGGTACGGGCAGGACCTGGGCGGCTTCGAGTTCGGCGCGGTCGTGGTCAACAGTGTCGGCACCGGGGGAGCGGCGACCAAGGTGTCGGCCGCGCGCCTCGCCGCGGCATCCGGTATCGGAGCGCTTGTCACGAGCGCCGACCTCGTCGCCGAGGCGCTGTCCGGCGCCCACGTGGGCACCTGGTTCGCCCCGAATCCGGCTCCGGTCGACCAGCCGCTCACGGGACCGCTGAGTGCGGTGTCACAAACGGGCGCCCAGCCGGGGCCGGATGCGGCCGCTGGATAGACTGAGCCGATGACCGAGCCCGCCGCCACCGCCCGCGAACGACTGAGCCGCGCGAAGGAAGCGGCCCGTCAGGTGGGCCTGCTCGGCGATGAGCGCAAGCGCGACGCGCTGCTGGCGATCGCGGATGCGGTGGAGCGGGATGCCGCAGCCATCGTCGCGGCGAATGAGCGGGATCTCGCCCACGGACGCGAGACGGGTCTCGCCGAGGGTCTGCAGGATCGCCTGCGCCTCGACGAGACGCGCGTGGCGGCCCTCGCGGCCGCGGTCCGCGACGTGGCGGCCCTGCCCGATCCGGTCGGCCGCGTGCTCGACGAGCGCACGCTGCCGAACGGCGTGCAGCTGCAGAAGGTCGCGGTGCCGTTCGGCGTCGTCGGCGCCATCTACGAAGCACGTCCCAACGTGACGGTGGACATCTGCGCCGTCGCGCTGCGCTCGGGCAACGCTGTCGTGCTGCGCGGGGGAACGGCGGCGCAGCACACGAATGCGGCCCTCGTCGCCGCCATCCGCGCCGCGCTGGCGGCGTCGGGGATCGATCCCGAAGCGGTGCAGACGCTCGACGACTTCGGCCGCGAGGGGGCGCGCGAGCTGATGACCGCCCGTGGCCTCATCGACGTGCTCGTCCCGCGGGGGAGCGCCCAGCTGATCGAGACCGTGGTGACCGAGTCGACCGTACCGGTGATCGAGACCGGCGCGGGAGTCGTGCACATCGTCCTCGACGAGTCGGCGCCGCTCGAGTGGGCACGCGACATCGTCGTGAACGCGAAAGCGCAGCGCCCGAGCGTGTGCAACGCGGTCGAGACGGTGCTCGTGCACCGTGCGGCGGCGGATCGCCTGGTCGGCCCCGTGGTGGCGGCGCTCCAGGATGCCGGGGTGACAGTGCACGGTGACGAGAGCACCGCGGCGCTGGCAGCGGGTGTCGTTCCCGCGACCGACGACGACTGGGCCCTGGAGCACCTGACGCTCGACCTGTCGATGCGGGTCGTGGACGACCTCGACGCGGCGCTCGCGCACATCCGGCAGTACTCCACCCACCACACCGAGTCGATCATCACGGCCGACGACGGGAACGCCGAGCGCTTCCTGGCGGAGGTGGATTCGGCGGTGGTGATGGCGAACGCGTCGACCCGGTTCACCGACGGCGGCGAGTTCGGCTTCGGTGCGGAAGTGGGGATCTCGACGCAGAAGCTGCATGCGCGCGGACCGATGGGTCTGGCGGAGCTGACGAGCAGCAAGTGGCTGGCGCGGGGCGCCGGGCAAGTGCGCGCGTGAGCGCCTAGACTGTGTCACGGCGCTTCAGCCGCGCCGCCCAACCTGTGAAACGGAGTACCGATGACCTTCGCCTCGCTGATCGCCCTCGCCGCTGAAGAGGCCGAGCACTCCGGCAACATCATGCTGGAGACGATCTGGTACCCCATCGTGGCGATCGTGGTCTTCTTCGCACTGGCGATCGTCACGCTTTCCTACCGCAACGTCTCGAACCGCCACTCGTCGAAGGCGGAGGCCTACGCCCGCGAGCACGACGCCGAACTGCAGCGGACGGGGCACGGCCACTAGGCCCATCCCGATGACGGCGACGCGAGCGCCCCGCGTCGGGGTGATGGGCGGGACGTTCGATCCCATCCACCATGGGCACCTGGTGGCGGCATCCGAGGTGGCACAGTCGTTCGACCTCGACGAGGTCGTGTTCGTGCCGACCGGGAGGCCGTGGCAGAAGCACGAGGTCACCTCGAGCGAGCACCGGTACCTCATGACGGTCATCGCCACGGCATCCAACCCCCAGTTCACGACGAGTCGGGTCGACATCGACCGCGGCGGGCTGACGTACACGATTGACACGCTGCGCGACCTCAAAGCGGAGCGACCTGACGCCGAACTCTTCTTCATCTCGGGAGCCGACGCCGTAGCGCAAATTCTCAGTTGGAGGGACCATGATGAACTGTGGGATCTCGCCCATTTCGTCGCGGTCTCGAGGCCCGGGCACGTGTTGAACACGGACGGCCTCCCGAGCGACGACGTCAGCCAGCTCGAGATCCCCGCGTTGGCGATCTCCTCGACGGACTGTCGGGAGCGTGTGCGTGAGGGCCACCCGGTGTGGTACCTCGTGCCGGATGGGGTCGTCCAGTACATTGCGAAGCATCATCTTTACCGGAGCAAGGCATGAGCACACCCGATGAGCCTGACACTCCGCCGCTGACCCGCAGACAGCTGCGCGAGCTGCGGAACACCGGCGCGACCTCGATCATCGTCGCGCCGGAGGCGACTGACGACGCGTCGCCCACGGGGCAGGCGAGCGGAGAGCAGCCGGCCGACGGCGAGGCACGCACCGACGCCGCCGAAGGCGGCCAGTCGACGGAGCACGCCTCCGCGACCGAGGCCGACGACGCGACGGCCGACAAGCGCGCGGGCGAAGAGGCGACTGCGCCGGCAAGACCCGCGGATGCGGCGAAGCAGGCCGCGGCCCCGCTTGCACGCCCGGCCGAGCCCGCTGCCGTCCACACGGCGCCGGTTCCCGACGCGAGCGTCGACCTGGGCGCCTCGCCGCTGACGCGACGCCAGGCGCGCCAGCAGGAGCGCATCCGCACCGCGTCGGTGCCCGTCATCAGCCCTGACATCGCCTCCTCGCAGATTGGCCCGGCGCCGACACTCACCGGCGCCCGCACCTCGGTCATGGAGTCGGAGGCGCCGGCACCCCAGCAGGGCACGTCCGAGACCGGCAGTGCAGACGAGGTCGGCGAGCTGTTCGACCGCCTCGAGACCTCCGAGCCCGAGGCGCTGGCACCGGCACCCGAAGCCGCGTCCTCCAAGCCGGTCGCCGACCGGGCAGTGCTCAACCCGATGTTCGGGGCGGGTCTGCTCACGGGCCAGACCGCGACGGCGCAGTCCGCCTCGTCCTTCGAGCAGCTGCTCGCGCGCGACGTCGACACGACCGGCTCGGTCTCGGCATCCAGCGCCCTCATCATGTCGCACGCATCCGTCGCTCCGCTCGTCGCTCCGATCGACGGCACGGGCGAGGTGCTCGTCACGGGCACGTTCGCGCTGCCCGAGGGGCTGGGCTCGACGGGTCACGCGCGGGGAACCGCCGACGGACGTGAGGCCGACGCCGTGCTCGTCGACGGCGAGCTGCCGGCTCACTCGTCGCCCACGCCGATCGCCGCGAGCGCGGCGGTCAGCACCATCAAGGCCAACCAGGACATCATCCAGCCGCCGGCACCCGAGAAGGGCAGCAAGCTCATGCTGTCCCTCGCGATCACGGCGGGAGTTCTCGCGCTGGCTCTCGTGGGCGTGCTCGTCTACGCCCTCGCGAGCGGAGTGATTTCGTGACTGCGACCGCGCAGGCGGTGGAGATGCTGCAGATCGCGGCGCACGCGGCGCAGTCCAAGGTCGGTGAGGACCTGGTGGCGCTCGACGTCTCGGAGCCGCTGCCGCTCGTCGACATCTTCCTCGTCGTGTCGGGTCGCAGCGAGCGCAATGTCGCGGCGATCGCCGACGAGGTGGAGGACAAGCTCCTCGAGGCCGGCCACAAGCGTCTGCGGCGCGAGGGGCGCCAGGAGGCCCGGTGGGTGCTGCTGGACTTCGGTGACCTCGTGGTGCATGTGTTCCACGATGAGGAGCGCATCTACTACGGCCTCGAGCGGCTCTGGAAGGACTGTCCGGTGGTCCCGATCGAGGATGCGGCGACGGTCACCGCCGAGTGACCGCTCGATTTCGTCCCGGCTTTCGGATGTAGTAATCTGAACGGGTTGCTCCGGAGAGATCCGGAGCGAAATCTGGGCCTGTGGCGCAGCTGGTAGCGCACCTGCATGGCATGCAGGGGGTCAGGGGTTCGAGTCCCCTCAGGTCCACCAATAGCCCGGTCCTCCGGGGTTTTTCGGTTTGTTCGCCCGCCTTCGACGACGCACCGCGGTCGGTGGGAGGATCGAGCAGGTCCACTCCGCCTGCAGGGCCTCCTGTGCGGATTTGCGCGGCGTGAAGCTACGATGGGGTCATGAAGGACCCATCGGACGAGGATGCCCGGTCGCGCTACCGCCATCTGGAACCGCCGATCGCCTTGGATCAGACGACGGAACTGGTGGATGTCTCGGCGGTCCCCGAGCCGCAGGACGAGGCGTACCGCGAGCAGGAGTGGCTCATCCGAACCGTGGGGTGAGCTGACCGCTCTCCGGCATGCGGGCAGCGGCCACTGCGCAAGTCCCACTAAGCGAGGACGCCTGCCGCCGTACGTCGGAAGCAGGTCTGACCGCCGAGAAGCAGGCTGACACGCTGCGCCCGCGGTATCGGATGCCCGACCGCCTGGCACGGACGTCCTCACATGCTCAGCCCATCGTGTGGACGATGAGGCCGATGTGTGTGAAGAAGTTGAGTGCGCCGAACAGGAAGAAGCCGAGGCCGGGCAGGCCGATGCAGATCCCCACGATCCACTGCCACACTGTCCGCGGCGCTCCCGTATGTAATCCACGCAACGCGAGCGGGAACAGCACTGCCCCGATCCCAGTGACACCGAACATGCCCGACATGAACGTCGCCTCCACCCACGGCCACTGCGCAAACGCGCCACTGATGGGTTCCTCGGGTGGCGCGGCGAAGAGCTGGAAGATCAGGCCCGCGAACGCGATCGCGCCCAGCGCCAGGCCGAGGCCCACGATGACGATGCCGAGCGGCGCGATGACAGAAGCCAGCTCGCCCGCGCGATCTTCGGTGTCCGGAACGGTCTTGCGTCGCCAGAGGAAGGTGGCACACCCGAGCAGCAGGACGCCGAAGCCGAGGCTCGGCTCGCCGAAGATGATGTTGTCGAACGGGAAGTACTTCGCGAACGGCCAGGTGAGGGTCATATGTGTCCCGGTGATCGTGAGGACCGCCCCGAGCACCAGGAAGGTCACCGCATAACCTTCCAACCGCACGGGTTTCCCCTGCTGCAAGGCTCGCGCGAGCCACACGATTGTGAGCATGCCCGCGCCGGCAGCGACCGACATGATGGTGTTGTAGGTGGGCATCTGGGTCCAGTCGATGACCAATGCCGCTGTCATGATGCCGTTCATACCCCAACACTGCTCTGGTCGGGGCCGTACAGGGCAGAGGGTTGAAGAACGAGCCGCCTCTCACTACATTTCGGGCGCGCTCGCATCGACACCTTCCGCCGTACGCTGGACGCGTCGGCGCACGTCGCCGGGGAGGAGTCGGCCGATGGCGGAGAAGGACGGACAGGAGAAAGGATACCGCCGCTGGTTCCAGACGCTGCACCCGTCGCTGCAGCTCGTGCTCCTGCAGCTGTGGATGCCGCTGTTCTTCATCGTGATGTTCTGCGTCTGCTACGTCGCCGCATTCCACGCTCCGTCTCCGCATGACGTGCCGATCGGCGTGGTCGGCTCCGCTCCGACGCTCGAGTCCGCACTCGAGTCCGCGCTCGAACGCGCGGTCGGCGGCTCCATCATCCTGACCCAGTACGACTCCGCTTCCGCAGCCCAGGACGCCGTGCGCAGCGGCGCGGCCGCCGTCGCATACGACCCGGGCGAACGCATCCTGTACGTCGCAAGCGCTCACCAGATACAGGCATCGACGCTGCTCCAACGCTCACTCGTGCCGGCACTCAGCGCGAAGGCGACCGGTGTGACGGTCCACGACCTCGCGCCGCTTCCTCCGCATGACGCCTTCGGGATGACCGCGATGTACCTCATGCTCGCGTGGTGCATCGGCGGCTACATGACCGCCATGTTCATCGGCCTCATGGGCGGTCCGCTCGGGCACCGCACGCGCATCGCGGTGATCGTCGGGCTGGGCCTCGCGATTTCGCTCGTCACCAACCTGCTGGTCGGTCCCGTGATCGGTGCGATCGACGGGCACTTCTGGCCGCTGGTGCTCATGGCCTGGGGATGGATCGTCGCGATCGGTCTCGCCGTCAACGGCCTCAGCTACTTCTTCGGCAGGTTCATCGCTCTGCCCGCGATGGTGGTCTTCGTGTTCCTCTCGGTCCCGGCATCCGGTGCGGCATACCCGCCGTGGATGATGCCGCAGCCCTTCGCGTGGCTCAATAACGTCGTGGTGGGAAGCGGCATCACCGAGATGATCAAGCACACCGTGTACGGCGTCGGTCCGGGTGCCGCCCGCGGCCTCATCATGATGGCCGCGTACGCTGTCGCGGGCATCATTCTGATGCTGATCGGCAAGCCGTACTGGGAGTCCCGCCGCTCGCGTCGCGTGGTCGCAGGCAAGACCACGATGTTCATCGACGCGCAGAACGCCAACCGCGATCTCCTCGTCCATCAGCGTCGCCAGATCCTGGCACACCATGGGCTCGCCGTGAGCGAGACCGGCACCATCCGCACGCTTGACCAGGACGCCCAGGAACGTCGGGAGAGAGCACGGCGCGCGTTCGAAGAAGAAGCCCCCGACGAGGCGAACACGGTCCTCGGGCCCGCCGGTGGGCTCGAGAACGATGATGTCGCGCTCCCGGATCGCGAGGACCACGGCACCTGGATGCCGCACGCCCGAGACGCGAAGACGAGCAGGGGAGAAGGAGAAGATCATGGGTGAGGGACGAGTCGTCGTGATCACCGGGGCGGCACGAGGAATCGGACGCGCCACCGCCGTGGCATTCGCACAGGCGGGATACCGGGTGGCCGGTGCCGACATCGCCGCCGTGGCCAGCGCGGTGATGGACTACGAACCGGCGACCCGCGAGGACCTCGCGCACACCGGCGAGCTCGTGGAGGGAGCCGGTGCCGAGTGGCTCCCGCTCGTCTTCGATCAGCGCGATCTGCCGGCGGTGCGCGCGGGATTCGCGGAAGTCGTGAGCCGGTTCGGCGGCGTCGACGTCGTCTTCGCCAACGCGGGGATCCAGGGATTCGCGCCCCTGCTGCAGATGAGCGATGAGCTCTGGCACGACCAGATCGACATCAACCTCACCGGCACGGCGAACGTGCTGCGCGCCGCTGCACCGCTTCTCGTGGAACGCGGCGGAGGACGGATCATCATCACGTCGTCGACGCAGGGCCAGCACGGAACGCTGAACGGCAGCGGGTACTCGGCCTCGAAATGGGGTCTCATCGGCCTCATGAAGTCGGCAGCCCTCGAGCTCGGGCAGTACGGCATCACCGTGAACGCCGTGATCCCGGGCCTCATCGACACCGCGTTGACGCGGCACGAAGACCGCTACGCGCAGCTGATCAGCACCGGCGGCAACGAGCCGACGGGCGACGTCGAGAAGGACGAGCAGACAGCGGCGGCCGCTCGGCAGAAGAAGCTGCCGCTCGGCGTGCCCTGGCTCCAGCCGGAGGACGTCGCTCCGCTCGTGGTGTTCCTCGCCTCCGAGAAAGCCCGCATCGTGAGCGGCACGAGCTTCGCGGCGACCGGCGGCGACAGCGCCAACATCACGGCATGACCACGTCGGTCGATGCGGAGGATGCGTCCGTGTGACGCCGTCTCAGAAGTCCTCGCCCTCGGCCTGCGACGGATGCCCCTCCTGCTCCAGCGCCTCGCCCTTGCCCGGGTGGTCCGGATCCTCCCCCTCGGCCTGGCTCGGCTTCGGCGCCTGATCGCTCTCCGGGTGATCCGACGGGCGCGTGGCCTCACCGCCCTCCGGGTGATCCTCGACCTTCGCCGGTGGCTGGTCCATCAGGAATGACCGCTCGGTGTGCACCTGACTGCCGTCCTGCGGTTCCCCTGCACCGTTCTGCGACTCGTCCATCTCGCCCCTCACTGCCTGTTGTCCTCTCTCAGTCCGCATTCTCCGTCCAGCGCAGCAACGCGACCGGCGCTTCTGCCGGTCCGTCGGGGCGCGGCTGACCCTCGGCCGGCTCGTCGCCCACCACGAGCACCCGCGCATCGGTCAGCAGCGCCGCCCGAGCGAGCGCCTCGGCCATCGCCACACGCGCGACCTCCTGCGCGCCCGGCATGGGCTCCTCCGCCGTCGAGACCCAGGGCGCCGCGTCGAGCGCGACCAGCGGCGCGTCGAGATCGATGAGCCGCGCGTCGAGCAGCAGTGTGTCGACCTGGGCCTGCTGCAGTGCCGCCACCACATCGGCGGTTCCGGCCGCCCGGCGCGCGCCGTCGTCCATGGCAGCCCGGTCGCGGGCGGAATCCTCCGCCTGGCGCTGCACGTCCTGCAGGGCCTGTTCGATCGCCTCGTCGAGCGCGGTGTCGTCCGCGCCGTCGGCCTTTGTGTGCGCGTCGACCTCCACGACGAGGTCGCGCGAGGCGGGAGCGAGCGCATCGATGAGAAGCTGCCGCGCGCGCACGTCACCCGACACGATCACGAAGCGGGGACGATCCCTGCGCACGAGACGATCCACCGCCGCGGCGACGTCATCCTGATTCTGCTTCCAGATCTCCTCGGAGCGTTCCTGGTAGCGCAGATGCGACCAACCGCCCGCCTGCACCTTCGGGAGGTCTTCGGTTCGTCCCTCGATCTCGGTGTCGACACCCGTGCCGGCGCGCCCTGCGCGTTCGCTGCGGATGCGCGCTCCTTCGCGCCCCGCCTCGACCACGAGGTAGCGGGTGTCGGTCGCGCGATGCCGCAGGAGCGGAAGGACGGGCGGGAGCACCGCGTGCCCGACGCGCTCCGGCCCGACCCGGGCACCGGTGAGCTTCTCGTCGACGACGACATCGCCGCCCCGGACGAGAAGGTAAAGCGTGGAGGGGCTCGGCATGCCGGCGTCGCCGCGCAGCACGGCGTCGACGGCGTCGATGTCGCCCTGTGGGGCTCCAGCATCCGCGAGTCTGTCGCGCACGCTGCGCCGCCGCTCCTCCTCGGCCGGCGTCGGCTCGTCGCTGTGCCCGTCGATGTAAGCGAAGGTCCAGTCGCCCGGCTCCGCCAGCACGCTGGTCAAGGCATCCGTGTCAGTCATTCCGTCGCTGATCCTCGTCGTTGGCGCCGCCGCCGGCGGCCGATTCGTCTTCCCAGAACGCCTCTTCGACGTCCGGCGCATCGGTGTCATCGGGCAGCGGCTCGGTCTCACGGAACGGCTCGGCGTGCGGACTGCCATGCCCCTGGACCATCCCGCGGGTCTCCTGCTCCATCTGCTCGTCAAGATTCGGCCCGTGCTTGGTGTTGCCGCGTTGTGCGTCGGTCATCTCCACTCCCTTCGCTTGCCGCCGACGCTAAGTCGGCCTGCCGGGGCAGTGCAGGGGGTTGCCGGATCGACAGCGACTCGCTAGGTGTAGTTCCCTGGGAGGTTGTGAACGCGTGACATAGAGAAGACCTCCGGCAAGGACTCGGCCGACGAGCCGCTCATCGACCTTCGCCCGCGCAGGGCTCACTCGGCCGGGAGGATCTCGCAGTCCGTGCCCGGTGCGAGGACCGCCTCGTGCCCGTCGTCGAAGCGCACGCGCAGAGTGTGGACATCGGCATGCTCCTGCACACCGACCACCTCGCCGAGACGCTCGACAGCGCCGACCGTCTTGCCGTGGATCCGGACCCGGTCACCGACTTTCGCATTCATTGTGGCTCACCTCATCGCCAGGATACGCCGCGGCATCCCGCCCGTCACGAGGTCGCCGTCATGCCTTCGCAGCCAGGACCGCTGCGGAGTCGACGATCTCGATCTGCGGCGGATACAGGCCGAGCACATGCAGTGCGGCGGCCTGGTTCTCGGCTGTGGAGCCCGCGCACGCATCCGCCGCGATGGTGACATGCACGCCGGCGTCGGCGGCCGCGAGGGCCGTCGAGATGACGCAGCAGTCGGTCGACACCCCGCACAGCACGAGCCGCCGAGCCGCACCCGTGATCGCTGCGAGCTCCGGCCCCCACTTGCCGAAGGTCGGCAGATCGAGAGTGGGCCGCGGCGTCAACGCCGCGGCATCCGGAACCAGGGCATACAGCGGATCGCTCGCCGGCACGTCGGCGAAGGGCCACGCCGCGAAGTAGTCGCCCCACGCCGTCGACCGGTCGGCGGTCGGCACCCACCGCGTCACCACGATCCGGTCGCCGAAGGCCGCCGCGAGCTGCGCGATGTGCGCGAACGCGTCGGCGAAGAACGGAGAGCCCCACGGCGAGTCGGGCGAGGCGAAGATCGTCTGCGGATCGATGACGACGAGCCACGGCGCCTCGCCTGCGGCGCCGTCGCTCAGCGACCGGCGCCGCTCGCCGGCAGCGTCGTCGGTCAACGGGCCGACCCCTGCTCCTGTGCCCGGATCTTCGCCGCCCGGGCGAACCACGTCACCAGGAACGAGAGCACGAGGGCGAAGAACACGCCGAGGTTGGCATAGGCCCAGTCGCCGTCCTTACCGCCGACGACGAAGAGCAGGTAGCCCTGCCAGTTGTTCCACGGGGCGTCTTCGGCGAAGTTGTTCACGACGAACCCCCACCCGATCACCGAGGTCACCACCATCGTGCCGATCGAGACCCAGTCCCATGAGCCGTAGCGGCCGCGCGGGTCGAACAGGGCGTCGTCGTCGTAGTCGCGGTGGCGGCGCAGGATGTCGGCGATGAGGATCCCGGCCCAGGAAGCGAGCGGCACGCCCAGGGTGATGAGGAAACTCTGGAACGGGCCGAGGAACCCCTGTGCGAAGAACACGACCCAGATCGTGCCGATCGTGAGGATCACGCCGTCGATCGCCGCCGCCGAGGGACGCGGGATGCGGATGCCGAGGCTCAGGAGCGTCAAGCCCGACGAGTAGATGCCGAGCACGGCTCCCGAGACGAGGGCGAGGATGGCGGTGATCAGGAACGGCACCAGCACCCAGATCGGCAGGATCCGCGCGAGTGCGCCCACGGGGTCGTTCTGCACGGCGGTGAACAGCTTCTCGTCGGAGCCGGCGAGCAGCAGACCGAAGATCACGAGGATCACCGGAGCGATCGCGCCGCCGAAGGTGTTCCACCCGATGATCGCGCCGTCCGACGCGGACCGCTTCTGGTAGCGCGACCAGTCGGCGGCGATGTTGATCCACCCCAGGCCGAACCCGGTCATGACCATCACGAGGGCGCCGACGACCTGGCCGATGCTGCCGCTGGGATGAGCGAGCACCGCCGACAGATCGATGTGCGGGATCGCGAGGATGATGTAGACGATCGTGACGATGCCGGTGATCCAGGTGAGCACCGACTGCAGCTTCATGATCGTGTGGTAGCCGAGGACGGATGCCGTCACGATGAGGGCCGCGACCACGACCGTCGCGATGAGCTTCACCGCCACGCCGCCATCGCCGCCGAGCTGCGTGATGATCGTGGCGGTGGCCAGCACCGCGGTGATCGAAAGGAACGTCTCCCAGCCGATCGACGTCAGCCACGACACGATCCCGGGCACCTTCTGGCCGTGCACGCCGAACGCGGCCCGCGAGAGGACCATCGTCGGCGCCGAGCCGCGCTTGCCGGCGATCGCGATGAGCCCGCACAGGAAGAACGAGACGACGATCCCGACGATCGAGACGATTGTCGCCTGCCAGAACGAGATGCCGAAGCCCAGGACGAACGAGCCGTACGACATGCCGAACACCGACACGTTGGCGGCGAACCACGGCCAGAACAGGTCGCGGGGCTTGGCGGTGCGCTCCGAATCGGGGATGATCTCGATCCCGGTGCGCTCGATGAGCGTGGAGCTCACAGCGGTGCGGGATGCGTCGGATGACGTGGACACGGTGCCTCCTGCGGCGTCGGGTGTCCCCATCCTGGCACCGTTGCCGCCTCACGCGCACGCACGCTGCTTGCGCCGCGCCGGCCGAGCGGCGAGGCTGAGCCCATGGGACGGGCCTCCCGCGCGATGTCGGTCACCGCGGCCGCGATCGCCGCGCTGCTGCTGCCACTGCTGCTGGCTGGCTGCGCCCCGGCAGAGCAGCCCGCTCCGTCGACGCCGGCGAGCGGCGGGCCCCAGACGACGCCCGGCGCGACGTCCTCGGCGGGCGGCCCGCAGACGCTCGGCGCGCCGGAGACGATCGCAACGGGTCTGGAGTCGCCGTGGTCGGTGATCCCGGTTCCGGGTGGCGGCGCCCTCGTGTCGCAGCGCGACGACGCGAAGATCGTGGAGATCGACGCGGACGGCGCGAAACGCATCGTCGGCGTTGTGCCGGGGACAGTGCCCGCCGGGGAGGCCGGGCTCAACGGGATCGCGCTGTGGACCGGCGACGGCGGCACGTGGCTGTACGCGTACCATGCGACCGCGGACGGCAACGAGGTCGTGCGCCTGCCGTTCGAGGGGGAGCCCGGCGCATACCGGCTCGGCGCGGCGCAGAGCGTGCTGCGCGGCATCCGCTCGTCGTCGAATCACAACGGCGGACGCTTGGCGTTCGGGCCCGACGGGATGCTCTACGTCACCACCGGGGATGCCGGACGCCCCGACGATGCTCAGGACCGCGCGAGCCTGAACGGCAAGATCCTGCGCATCACGCCGAAGGGCGAGCCCGCACCCGGCAACCCGTTCGGGACCGCCGTGTACAGCTACGGCCACCGCAATGTGCAGGGGCTCGCCTGGAGCGCCGACGGCACGATGTGGGCCACCGAGTTCGGGCAGAACACGTGGGACGAACTCAACGTCATCGTCCCCGGCGGAAACTACGGCTGGCCGGTCGTGGAAGGCCGCGCGGACGATTCGCGGTTCCGCGACCCCGTGCGGCAGTGGCCGACCGATCAGGCGAGTCCGAGCGGCCTTGCCGCCGTCGGCGACACCCTCTACCTCGCATGTCTGCGCGGTGAGCGGCTGTGGCAGGTGCGGACGGAGGGCGCACGGGCTGTCGGCGACCCGGTCGCGCTGCTCACCGACCGCGGTCGGTTGCGCGACGCGGTGACGGATGCGTCGGGCGCTCTGTGGGTGCTGACCGACAACACCGACGGGCGGGGGAGTCCGCGGCCGGGCGACGACAGACTGCTGCGGTTCGCGGTGACCGGTGCGCCGGCACACTAGCGTGACCTCCATGAGCACACTCGGCAGAGGCCGCCAGCCCGGCGGCACCCACGTCGTGGACAATCAGCCCGACTGGCGCGTCGACGTCGACGAGTACGCCCTCAATGCGCCACTGCGGGAGGCCGTGGCAACATTCGGCGCGGGCGCCGCAGACGCATCCCTGCATGAGATCGGCTCTCTGGTCGGGTCGCGGGCGTTCCAGCACGACGCGCACCTCGCGCACACGCATCCGCCCGTCGCGCACACTTTCGACCGCTGGGGCTTTCGGCTCGACGAGGTGGAGTACGACGAGTCGTACCACCGCATCATCGCGGCGGCCGTCGAGCACGGGGCTCACACGGGCGGGTGGACCGACCCCACACCGGCGGGAGCGGTCGCTCGTGCCGCCGCGTTCATGCTGTTCGCGCAGGTCGAGCCCGGGCACGCGTGCCCGGTCTCCATGACGCACGCCGCCGTCGCGTCGCTGCGGGAGTCGCCGTGGGTGGGCGACGAATGGCTGCCGCGCCTGTACGCCCGCAGCTACGATCCCCGGCTCGGAGACGCGCAGGAGAAGCCGAGCGCACTGGTCGGCATGGCGATGACCGAGAAGCAGGGCGGGTCTGACGTGCGGGCGAACACGACCGTCGGCATGCACGTGAGCGGACACAGATACCAGATCACCGGGCACAAGTGGTTCTGCTCCGCCCCGATGTCCGACGCGTTCCTCGTCCTGGCGCAGACGCGCCGCGGCGGCACCGACGAGGGATTGTCGTGCCTGTTCGTGCCGCGCGTGCTGCCGCATGGAGAACGCAACGTCTTCAGCATCCAGCGGTTGAAGGACAAGCTCGGCAACAGATCGAATGCGTCGGCCGAGGTCGAGTTCGACGGCACCGTCGGGGTCCTGCTCGGAGAGCCTGGCCGGGGTGTTCGGGCGATCATCGAGATGGTGCAGCGCACCCGGCTCGACTGCGTGCTGGGGACGGCGGCCGGGATGCGTCAGAGCGTCGCCGAGGCGCTCTGGCACGCGCGAGGGCGTTCGGCGTTCGGTCGGAAGCTCGTCGACCAGCCGGCCATGACGGCGGTGCTCGCCGATCTCGCGCTCGAGGCCGAGGCATCCCTCCTCGTGGGGCTGCGGCTCGCGCGTGCCTTCGCTGCAGACGCCTCCGACGCCGAGATCGCGTTCCGGCGCCTCGCCACCCCGGTTTCGAAGTTCCTCGTGTGCAAGCGGGGGCCGCAGCACGCCTACGAGGCGATGGAGTGTCTGGGCGGCAACGGCTACATCGAGTCGTTCCCTCTTGCGCGGCGCTACCGCGAGCAGCCGGTGATGGCGATCTGGGAGGGATCGGGGAACGTCATCGCGCTCGATGTACTGCGCGCGCTCGGCCGCGACCCCGACTCCGTCGAGGCGGTGCTCGCCGAGCTGCGTCCGGCTCGTGGCGCGCATCCGCTGCTGGACACCCACGTCGAGCGCACGCAGACCCTCCTGCGTGGGATTGCGGGAGCCGACGCCGACGAGGTGCAGACGAGCGCCCGCCGGATCGCCGAGGCGCTTGCGCTGGCGCTGCAGTGCGCCGTGATGGCGACGCATGCGCCGACGGTCGACGCGGATGCGTTCATCGGTGCACGGCTGGGTGATGACCGCTCGTCGCAGTACGGAGTGCTGCCGCGAGGGACGGATGCGGCGGCCATCGTCGTGCGGCACTGAGGTCTTGTGCGGGGCGTCTTTAAGTACGAGAGTGCATCGAGTCGCCGCGCGTGTGGAGCGGCGTCCATCCGATGCTCGAAACCCGCGAGAAATCCGGGCCCGAATTCGGTGTTGAAATCCTTGTAAATCGTCGAAAAGTTCGATAGCATGGCCGTACCGATCAGGAGATCTCGCCGGGGAGGTGGCACCGATGTCAGCATCGACGGCGGGTCTGTCTCCGGTGATCTCCGAGTTGGATGAGCTGGTGGAGAGCATCTCGCACTGCCGGGAGCGGGCGGCGTCGGCGTTCGCGGCGGAGATGTTCTTCTTCGAACGTGTCGCCGGCATCGTGGAGCGGCGGGAGCGGGAACGAGGAGCCCGGATCGGGGCGACCACCAGTTCCTCCCAGTTGGGCATGCGGGAAGTGTTCGCCGAGGTCGCTGCTTCCCTCCGGCTGAGTGAATGGCAGGTCGCACGGAAGGTCTCCACCGCCTGGACGCTCACCAACCAGTTCTACGAGACCCTCTGCGACGCCAGCTCCGGGCTGATCTCCCCGGAACACGCCATGGTGATCGCCGACACCGGTGCCGTGATCGAGGATGACACGGTCCGCCGAGAGTACGAGGCTGTCGCGTTGGACATGGCGGCGGAGATGACACCCGGGCAGCTCCGCCCCGCCCTGGACGGGCTCGTGCAGCGCCTCGACCCGGAGGGCACCGAGCAGCGGGTGCGGGAAGCCGTCAATCGCCGCAAGGTCACGGTGCGGGAGCTGGAGCCGGGACTGTCCCGGATCACCGCCGACGTGCCCACCGCGCAAGGCGTGGGCCTGTTCAACCGTTTGCGGGACATGGCCGCGGAACTGTACGCACAGAACGAGGCCGAGAAGGCCGAAGCAGGCGCCGCTGCGGCAGCCGGAGCCGCGCAGGGAGCTTTGAAGACGGAAGCGGACGCCGCGGGGGCTGTAAGGGCGGAAGCCGACGCCGCTCCGGCCGCCGGGGCGGAAGCCAGCGCGAAGGCGAGCACAGGCGCCGATGCTGTTGCAGACGCGCCCGTTTTTGACGAGCGGACGCAGGTGCAGATCATGGCCGACGTGTTCTGCGACCTGCTGCTGACCGGCGTCCCCGACGCGCATGGCGCCACCGACCAAGCACGAAACGCGCTCGGCGCGATCGCCCCCACCGTGCAGGTGAGCGTCCCCGCGACCACCCTCGCGGGCACCACGATCGGTGGGGCCGCGGTCGCCGGGTTCGGGCCCATCGACGACGACACTGCGAAGCAGCTGGCCGGGGCGGCGCCGGGCTGGGTGCGGGTGTTCACCGACCCGTCCACCGGGGTGCCGATCAGTGTGGACCGGTACCGACCCACGAAGAAGCAGAAACTGTACCTACAGGTGCGGGACCAGCAGTGCCGGTTCCCCGGATGCCGGCGTCCCGTCCAGAACTGCGATATCGATCACACCATCGCGTACGCGGAGGGTGGGCCCACCTGCCTGTGCAACCTGGAACACCTGTGCAAACGGCACCACACGGTCAAACACGAGACGGAATGGTCGGTGGAGCAGCTCGGCGGCGGCATCCTGCGGTGGACAGCGCCCACTCGCCGCACCCATCTCACCAGACCACCTGGCACGGTGAGATTCCAGATCGCCGCGCTGCTCGACCCGGATCCCAAACACAGACACGCGATGCGTGAGGCACTCCAACGCGACCCCGCACCCTTCTGAGACCGGCGACACGTCGCGCCTCAGCGCGTCGCGCCGCTGAGCCGCACGGTGCGGCTTACGGGTACTTGCTCGGCTGCGCGCACATGACGATGAGAGCGATGCTGCCGAAGGGCACGAGGTTCAGAAACAGGAACGCCCAGTGGTAGCCCGCATCGCGAAGCCGTCGAACGAGCACCGCGAGATTCGGGACGACCACGCCGAGGATCCAGAGCCAGAGCAGGATGCCGAGGAGGCCCGCGAAGCTGCTGAACATGACGCCGCTCGTGCGGTATCCCGACCAGGACCCGGCAGCGACCGCGATGATCAGGATGTACAGTCCGACGATGACGATGGCGTTGAAAAGCGCCCACCACCAGAACTCCCGGCGTCCGGCGCGGCCCTCGAACCGGGCGTACTTGGCGAACACGGTGCGAATGGCGCCACCCATGCCGGCGACGGCCGGCCGATCGTCCGCGGGGGAGCGCCACACACCGATCGGCGGCGCCGCATACCCTCCCTGCGCATAACCGTGCTGATAGCCCGGGTAGCCGGACTGAGTCGGGTAGCCGGCACCGCTCGAGTACGGACCGGACTGGGCGGGGTAGCCGGTCTGGCCCGAGTAGTCGGGCTGCGCGGGGCTCGGGGACTGCGAGGGGTACGACGGGGCGGGCTGCACCGGCGGCATGGACTGTGCCGGCGCCGGCTGCGACACCGACGTGGCGGAGGGATCGGATATCGCCGAACCGGGATACGCGGCGGGCGGAGCAGACGGCGTGGCGCGCGTCTCGGTCGACCAGGCGGCCCCGTTCCACCAGCGTTCCCCGCCGGTTCCCCGGGGATCGGGATACCAGCCGGCGGGCGGGAGCGGGGTGTTCGTGCTCACGGTGTCATCTCCTCGAGAAGCGGGTGCTCGTCCTACCGTAGCGGGATGCGCCTCGTCGGCCCGCGCATCGCGGCGCGGGCGGCAGCAACTCAGGCTGCGGGAGATGGCTCCGGTGCAGGACTGCGGATTTCCGCGGCACCGTGCCCGTCCCCGCATCGGCCAGCCTGAGTTGCTGCCATCCGAGGTCGGACGCCCACAGCCCGCCCAACGCCGAGATCAGCCGGCTTGAGTTGCTGCCGCATCCACGGGCGGGGCACCAGCAGATGAGTCGCTGCGCCCCCTCATCCGAGGCAGTCGAGCAGCCGGTGCCGCAGCGCTTGGGCGCGCTCAGCGAACGCGCGCTGGCGCCGCACGTACTCGGCCTTCCCCTCCGCCGTCTCGATGCGCACCGGATCCCCGGCCCACGCCGCCATGTCGTACGGCGACGCCTGCATGTCGAGGTAGCGGATGTCGCGGGCGAGCTCGAACGCGTCGAGCAGCAGTTCACCGGGCACGAGCGGCCCGAGCTTCACAGCCCACTTGTACACGTCCATGTTGGCGTGCAAGCACCCGGGCTGTTCCATCTCGGCCTGCGTCGCACGCGTGAGCGGCTGCGCGTTCCGCGGCTCGGCGTCGGCGGTGAAGAACCGGAACGCGTCGAAGTGCGTGCACCGGAGATCGGCCGCCTCGACGACGGCATCCGTCGCCCCCTGGCCGAGTCGCAGCGGGACCGGGTGGCGATGCTCGCCCTGGCGGTACACCATCGCCCATTCGTGCAGGCCGAAGCATCCGAAGCGTGCCGGCCGATCGGCGGTCGCACGCAGGATCGCGGCGACGCCGTCGACGAGCGCCGCCTTCTCCGCCCGGTACGCGTCCGCGTCGACGCGCGCACTGCCGGCGGCGAGTCCGGCTCGATACCACCGCGACTGCGCTCGCTCGGCGGCATCCTCCAGCTCAACGCCGGCGCCCGGGTGCCACCGGCGCAGAACGCTCGGCTTGTAGGAGTAGTACGTGAAGAGAAAATCCTCGACGGGGTGCTTCTCGCCGTGAGCGGCCCGCTCCCGATGCCCGGCCGTGAGCGCATCCGCACGGGCGATGTGCGCGGACTCCCGTGCACGCCACTCGGCGCCGGTGAGGACGACGGATGCGGCGACGACGGTCATCCCTCAAGGGTAGGCGGCGGCGCCCGCCGAAGCGTCGCCGCCGTGGTCAGTCGTCGACCGGCTCGATGAGCTCAGGCCCGTCGTTGCGCACGTTGCCGACGGCCTTGCTCACGACGTGATCGGTGAGCGTGGCGGCGACGTCCGGCGCGGCGTCGATCGCCGCATCTAGGATGTCGCCTACGTTGTCCGTCGTGGGATCGAGCCACGCATCAGCGAAGTCGGGATCCATGAACAGCGGCATGCGGTCGTGGATCGAGCCGAGGTGTCCGATCGAATCGCGCGTGAGGATCGTGAAGCTCAGCACCCACCGCGCCGGATCGTCTTCCTTCGCCGCCGGGTTCTTCCACCACTCGTACAGGCCCGCGAAGAACATCGGATCGCCGTCGGCTGGGTGGATGTAGTGCGGCGTCTTCACGCCGTCGACCGTCTTCCACTCGTAGTAGCCGGATGCCGGGACCACCGCCCGATGCTTGATCAGCGCGTTCCGGAACATCGGCTTGTTCTCGACCTCCTCCGCCCGCGCATTGAACGCGCGCGAGCCGATCGAGACATCCTTCGCCCAGGGCGGCACCAAGCCCCATCGCGCCGACTCGAGGCGTCGCGTCGGTGGCTCGGTCTTCCCAGAGTCGAGCACGATCGCCGCGCTGTCGGTGGGGGCGAGGTTGTAGGACGGAGCGGGAAGATCGTCACCCGTCACATCGACGCGCAGCACGCCGACGAGCTGGGATCCGACATCCGCCACCACGAAGCGTCCGCACATGCCGCCAGACTACGCGGAGCCCGCGACATCTCCCGCGTCCGCTCTATGCGGAGCCCACCACTCCGACCTCTTCCAGCCGCTCGAGCAGGGCCGCGCCGTCCTCGCCCGTGACCCACGGCACCCCCGACGCCGAGTGGTCGTCGACCGTCGTGCGGCCGCCGGCCAGCATCGCCTCCGTCGACGACAGGCGCCGGATGGCGACCGCCGCAACGTTGCCCGGATTTCCGCCGGCGAACGTCGTGTAGATCGCATCGTCGTGCTGGCCGTCGTCGCCGACGAGCAGCCACTGCACCTGCGGGAACTCCGCGACGAGCCGCTCGAGGTTCGTGTGCTTGTGGTCGGTCCCGCTGCGGAACCACCGATCGTGGGTCGGGCCCCAGTCGGTGAGCAGCAGCGCGCCCGACGGGAACAGGTGACGGTGCAGGAACCGAAGCAGCGTGGGGCCGACGTTCCACGCTCCGGTCGACAGGTACACGATCGGCGCGCCAGGGTTCTCCCGCACGAGACGCTCGAGCAGCACCGACATCCCGGGAACCGGCTGGCGCGCGTGCTCATCCACCACGAACGAGTTCCAGGCGGCGACGAGCGGCCGCGGCAGCGCCGTCACCATGACGGTGTCGTCGATGTCGCACACGACACCGAAATGTACGTCGGAGCCGACGACGAACACGCGGGAGTCCACGGGCGCGCCGCCTTCGACGGACATCGAGATCGTGTGCCAGCCCGCGGTCAGCTGCGCGGGCAGGACGGTGTCGACGACCCCGCCCCGATCGGCCACCACTTCGTGATCCACGTCGTCGATCCGCACCGTGACCTGCGCGAACCCCACCGGGACGGAGACGAAGCTGCGCCAGCCCCGCACGGTCGAGTACTCGCCGTCGCTGCGACTCGGTGCCGGTGGGGCGATGAGCACCCGGCCGAGCACGCGAACCCAGTTCTCCCCGCCGTAGCCGGGAAAAGCTGCCACGGTGGGAACCTGCCCGCGCTTGCGTGCACGCCGCTCGCGCCACGCATGGAAGCGGTACTCGAGGCGCGCGAGCCACAGCACATCGGCGCGCCGCGCCGCGGCAGTGTTATCGGGCATCCACTTCAGTCTCCCATGCCCGGCGACATCGCGTCGGGCGCTGGTGGCTGGTCGGAGCCGGATGCGTCGGCCCGGCGCTCGCCCGGGGTCCGCCCCTCAGTCCCGCGCCCCTCAGCCCCGCGCCCCTCGGCACGGTGCCCCTCGGCACGGTGCCCTTCGGCGAGGTGGCGTCGCTCGATCCGCTCGAGCAGCTTCTTCGCGACGACCATGAGGACGAGGAAGACCGCGATCACGCCGAGGAACAGATAGCCGGCGTAGTGGAGCTGGTCGGCGAGGTCGCGGTACGTTCCCGCGGCGAGGCCGGCGACCGTGACGTAGAGCCCCGCCCACAGCACGCAGGCCGGAGCCGTCCACGCGAGGAACCGCCGGTAGCGGAAGCCCTCGCTCATCCCCACCGTGAGCGGCACGATCGAGTGCAGCACCGGAAGGAACCGCGACACGAACACGGCGATGCCGCCGCGGCGCTGCAGATACCGCTCGGCTCGCGCCCAGTGCGTCTCGCCGATCCAGCGGCCGAGCCGGGAATCCCGGATGCGCGGGCCGAGCAGGCGTCCCAGCCAGAAGCCGATGCTCTCCCCGATGAGCGCGCCCACGACGACGGCGATCACGAGGCCGGTGCCCTGCCACATGCTGTCGACCGCGGTCCCCGCCACGATGACGATCGTGTCGCCCGGCACGAACAGACCGACCAGGACGCTCGTCTCCAGCATCATGGCGAGGCCGGCCACGATCACACGCACCACCGGCCCGACGCTCTGGACGGCGTCGAGAAGCCCGGTGAGCAGATCGTTCACTCCGCTGAGCATAGGGCCCCGGCGCTTCTTCTAGCCTGGGAACGTGCCCGACATTCCTCCGCTTGCGCCGACGCCCTGGCGCGAGCCGGCCGACGCCTTCCTCGCCGCCGCCGATCGACATCCGCATGTCTTCTGGCTCGACGCCGGACCGGATGCCGATGAGGGCATGAGCTGGATCGGCTGGGGCGAGCCGGACGACCCGGCACGCGTGCGCGCGGTGCGCTGCGTCGGCGCGGCACCGACCGGCCCCCGCTTCGAGGGCGGGTGGGTCGGCTGGGTGGGATACGAAGCGGGTGCGGATGCGGCCGGCGCACCGACGGCGTCCGTCGACCCGGATGTGCCGGGCGAGCTCTGGCTGCGCGTCACGGGGCTGCTCGCGTTCGATCACGCGACCCGCACGGCGTGGGCATCGGCGGGACTCGATGCCGCCGACGAAAGCGAACGGCGAACACCTCCGCTCGCGCCGCCGTCCGCGGGCACCGCGACCGGGCGTCACACCGCCGACGAGTACGCGCGGCTCGTCGAACGCTGCCGCGACGCCATCCGGGCCGGTGACGCCTACCAGCTGTGCCTCACGACACGGTTCACCGTCGACGCGCAGATCGACCCTGTGGCGGCCTACCTCGCCCTGCGTTCCACCTCGCCGGCGCACCACGGCGGGATCATCCGCTCCGGAGACGTCGCCCTGCTGAGCGCGACCCCCGAACGCTTCCTCGAGGTCGAGGGAACCACCGTGCGGACGCATCCGATCAAAGGCACACGGCCGCGGGGGACGGATGCGGCGGCCGACGCCGCTCTGGCGGCCGAGCTCGTGGCCGACCCGAAGGAGCGGGCTGAGAACGTGATGATCGTCGACCTCATGCGCAATGATCTCGCCCGCGTCTGCGCGCCCGCCACCGTGCGCGTCGAGCGTCTGCTCGCCGTGGAGTCGTACCCGGCCGTGCATCAGCTCGTCAGCACCGTCGCCGGCGAGCTGCCGGGGGAGGCGACGGTCGGCGAGCTGCTCGCGGCCGCCTTCCCGGCCGGCAGCATGACAGGCGCGCCGAAGCTCTCGGCGATGTCGATCCTGCACCGGCTCGAGGGCGGACCGCGGGGTGTCTTCGCCGGATGCTTCGGGTGGGTCGGCACCGACGGGGGCCTCGACCTGGCGATGGTGATCAGGTCGATCGTGGTCGCCCCCGAGCGTGCGTACGTCGGTGCCGGCGGCGGCATCACCTGGCGCTCCGTCGCGCAGGCGGAGGTCGCCGAGGTCGGGCTCAAGGCTCGCGCCCCGCTCGCGGCGATCGGGGCCCTCGCGCCGGAGGGATGGTGAAACGGCCGGTCAGGTATCCTGAAAGACACGCGATTTTCCGCGGCATCCCGACACCCTCGCGATTGGTTCCCCTCCGTGTCTGAGACCACCTCCATCGACGCTGCAGCCCCCGCCGACGGCGGCTACGACCCGCACGCGATCCAGGAGAAGTGGCAGCGACTCTGGGAGGAGCACGCGCCGTTCCAGGCCGGCGGCCACACCGACACCCGGCCGCGCAAGTACGTGCTCGCGATGTTCCCGTACCCCTCCGGCGACCTGCACATGGGCCATGCGGAGAACTATCTGTACTCCGACATCGTCGCGCGCTACTGGCGGCACCGCGGCTACAACGTGCTGAATCCGATCGGCTGGGACTCGTTCGGCCTTCCTGCCGAGAACGCGGCGATCCAGCGCGGGGCTGATCCGCGCGAGTGGACCTATGCGAACATCGCCCAGCAGAAGGCCAGCTTCCGCCAGTACGGCGTCTCGTTCGACTGGCGCACAGAGCTGCACACCTCCGACCCGGAGTACTACCGGTGGAACCAGTGGCTCTTCCAGCGGCTCTACGAGCGCGGCCTCGCGTACCGCAAGCAGAGCCCGGTGAACTGGTGCCCGAACGACCAGACCGTGCTCGCGAACGAGCAGGTCATCGACGGGCACTGCGAACGCTGCGGCGCTGAGGTGGTGAAGAAGAAGCTCACACAGTGGTACTTCCGCATCACCGACTACGCCGACCGCCTGCTCGACGACCTCGACGCCCTCGAGGGGCACTGGCCCGCGAAGGTGCTGCATATGCAGCGCAACTGGATCGGCCGCTCCACCGGTGCCGACATCGACTTCGAGATCGAGGGCCGCGCGGAGAAGGTGACGGTGTTCTCCACCCGCCCCGACACGCTGTACGGAGCGACCTTCTTCGTGGTCGCGCCGGACTCGGATCTCGCCGCGGAGCTCGCGGCCGAGGCGTCCGCGGAGGTCCGCATGCAGTTCCAGGCATACCTGGAGCAGACGCAGAAGCAGACCGACATCGAGCGCCAGAGCACCGACCGCGAGAAGACCGGCGTCTTCCTCGGCCGCTACGCGATCAACCCGGTGAACGGCGAACGACTCCCGATCTGGGCCGCCGATTACGTTCTGGCCGACTATGGCCACGGTGCTGTCATGGCGGTGCCCGCGCACGACCAGCGCGACCTCGATTTCGCCCGTGCCTTCGGCCTGCCGGTGAAGGTCGTCGTCGACACGACGGCCGACGGCGACGCATCCCTCGACGAACTCGACCCCGTCGAGACAGGTGTCGCCCTGACCGGCGAGGGGCGCATGGTCAACTCGGGCTCGCTCGACGGACTGGGCAAGGCCGACGCCATCGCGGGGATGATCGCAGAGCTGGTCAAGCGGGAGGCGGGCCACGCGGCGACGGCGTTCCGGCTGCGCGACTGGCTCATCTCGCGGCAGCGCTTCTGGGGCACTCCCATCCCGATGATCCACACCGAGGACGGCCAGATCGTCCCCGTGCCCGACGAGCAGCTGCCCCTGCAGCTGCCGTCGATCGAGGGACTCGACCTCAAGCCGAAGGGCTCCTCGCCGCTCGGCGCCGCCACCGAGTGGGTCACGACGACCGACCCCGCCACGGGAGCGCCCGCCCGCCGCGACGCCGACACGATGGACACGTTCGTCGACAGCTCGTGGTACTTCCTGCGCTTCCTGTCGCCGAACTCCGACGCGGCGGCGTTCCCGGCCGCCGAAGCCGCCCGCTGGGCGCCCGTGGACTTCTACATCGGTGGCGTCGAGCACGCCATCCTGCACCTGCTCTATGCCCGCTTCCTCACCAAGGTCATGCACGACATGGGCCTGATCGACTTCGACGAGCCGTTCTCGAGCCTCATCAACCAGGGCATGGTGATCCTGAACGGTGCGAAGATGTCAAAGTCCAAGGGCAACCTCGTCCTGTTCCAGGAGGAGCTCGACGCCCACGGTGCCGACATTCTGCGCGTCGCCCTCGCGTTCGCCGGTCCAGTGGAGGACGACAAGGACTGGGCGGATGTCTCCACCACCGGCGCGGCGAAGTTCCTCGCCCGCGCGCTGCGGGTGGCGCACGACGTGACGAGTGCGCCGGGAGCGGACGCCGTCTCCGGCGACCGGGCGCTGCGCACCGTCACGCATCACCTCCTCGCAGAGGCGCCGGGCCTGGTCGAGCACACGAAGTTCAACGTCGTCGTCGCACGACTGATGGAGCTCGTGAACGCGACGCGGAAGACCATCGACACGGGTGCCGGAGCCGCCGACCCGGCCGTGCGTGAAGCGGCCGAGACGGTCGCGATGGTGCTCGACATGATCGCCCCGCACACCGCCGAGGAGATGTGGGCGGTGCTCGGCCACGAGCCGTTCGTCGGCCTCGCCGAGTGGCCCGCAGCCGACCCGGCGCTGCTGGTCGAGGACTCGATCACCGCCGTCGTGCAGATCGACGGCAAGGTGCGGGCGACCCTCGAGGTCCCGTCCGACATCGCCGCAGACGACCTCGAGGCGCTCGCACGGGGTGATGAGCGGGTCATGCGCTCGCTCGCCGGCCGCGAGATCACCCGCGCGATCGTGCGGGCGCCGAAGATCGTCAGCCTGAGCACGAAGTAACGGCGCCTCCCCAGAACGGCCGCCCGCGGCGGTGACCACGCCGTTCTCCACGATCTGCCGCCGGGACGTCTGTGCGCCGCGGGCGCCGGCATAGCGTGGGGCGGTGCCGCCTGCCGAGAACGAGCCGACGGCGCCCGCCCGCCGTCGGCTGGGCGCGGGCGCCGTCGTCGTCGTGGTGCTCGCCGCGCTCGCCGTCACGGTGGTCATCGGCATCGTACGGGGACAGGCCGGCGCGGGCGAGACCACCGTCGCGCCCACGCCGCACGCCACCGCGACGGTCGCCCCGGGGGAGCTCTACGTCCACGTCTCCGGCGCGGTCCAGACGCCCGGGTTGTACGTCCTGCACGCCGGGGCGCGGGTCATGGATGCCGTCGCCGCGGCCGACGGCTTCACGAAGGACGCCGCGCGCGACGGTGTGAATTTCGCGCGGGTGCTCTCCGATGGCGAGCAGCTGGCGGTCCCGCGCGTCGGCGAAGAGGCTCCGCCGGCCGGCGGGGCGGTGGTGTCGCCGGGCGGTGCAGCGTCGCCCGGCGGCAAGGTCAATCTCAACACGGCCGATCAGGCGGCGCTTGAGACGTTGCCACGCATCGGGCCCGCCACCGCGCAGCGCATCCTCACGTGGCGCGAGCAGAACGGGCGCTTCACGAGCGTCGAGGACCTCCTTGCCGTGCCGGGCATCGGCGAGAAGATGCTCGAGACGCTGCGCGACCTGGTGACGGTGTGACGTGCGGGTCCGCGACCTGCGCCTCGTGCCGGTGGCCGCCGCCGCGTGGGCCGCCGCCGGCGTGGCGGTGTACCTGCCGAGTGCCGCACCGCCGCTCGCTGCGGGCCTGTGGGCGGCGACCCTCACGGCTGTCGCGCTCCTGCTCCGAGGTGGACGCGATCCGCGCGGAGGCGGCGGAGGCGCCACGAGGCGCACCGCCGTGGCCGTCGCGGCGGTGGCCTTCGCCGCGGCCGCCGTCACGGCATCCCACGCGGCGCTCGCGCAGCCGGCTCGTTCCGCGGCGAGCGATCTCGCTGTCGACGGCGGGCGGGCGCTCGTGGTCACGGCGACCGTCGTCGGCAAGGCCGAGCGCACGGCTGCCGGCGACATCGCCTTCGATGCGCAGGCCGAGCAGATTGAGATCGGCCGGGATCGGCATCCGGTCGATGTGCCGGTCGTGGTGCGGGTGAAGCAGGAGCGGCCCGACGTCGGCAGCCGCATCGCCGCCTCCGGGACAGCCGTGCGCACCGATCCCGGGCGGCGTGCCGTGCTCGTGGTCCGTGCGGCCCGGGGGCTGGCGCTGGTGGCCCCACCGCAGGGAGCCGTCGCGGTCGCCGCCGCCCTGCGCCACGGCCTCTCGCGGGCCGTGCAGGGGCTGCCTGAGCCGGCGGCAGGTCTGATCCCCGGCCTCGCGGTCGGCGACACCGGCGGGGTCTCGGTCGAGCTCGACCAGGAGATGAAGGCGAGCTCGCTGTCGCACCTCACGGCGGTGTCCGGCGCCAACTGCGCGATCGTCGTGGGACTGGCGTTCGGGGCCGCCGCGCTGTGCGGTGCACGTCGCGCGGTGCGGGTGGCGGCGGGCCTGGCCGCTCTCGCCGGATTCGTGCTGCTCGTCACGCCCGAGCCGAGCGTGGTGCGCGCAGCGGCGATGGCGGCGATCGCGATGCTCGGCGTCCTCCTCGGCCGACCCGGCGCGGGGGTGTCGCTGCTGTGCGCCGCCATCGTCGCCGCGCTCGTCACCGACCCGTGGCTGTGCGGCTCGCTCGGCTTCGCCCTGTCGGTGGCCGCGACGGGAGCCCTCCTGGTTCTCGCTGCACCTCTCGCCCGCGGCATGTCGCGATTCCTGCCGCGAGCGATTGCCCTGGGCCTCGCGGTGCCGGTTGCCGCCCAGCTCGCCTGCGGGCCGCTGCTCGTGCTCATCAGCCCGACCGTTCCGCTGTACGGCGTCGCGGCGAACCTGCTGGCGGCCCCGGCCGCTCCGATCGCGACGGTCCTCGGGCTCGCGGCGTGCCTCGCGACGCCGGTTCCCGTGCTCGCCTCCGGGCTGGCCGCCGTCACCTGGGCTCCCGCCGCCTGGATCGCGGGAACGGCGGCGACGGCGGCACGACTGCCCGCCTCGGCCGTCCCGTGGCCCGAGGGACCGCCCGGGGCTGTGGCGCTCACCGTCGTCGGGGTCGCGGTCGCCGTCCTGCTCCTGCCGCGCGGATCGGGGCGCTGGTCGCGGGCGCTGCGCGCGGGCAGCGCGACGCTCGTCGCGGTCGTCGTCGGGGCGTGCACGGGCGCCGCCGCGCTGCGCACAGTGGCGGGCCCGCTCACCCTCCCACAGGGCTGGTCGGTCGCGGCGTGCGACATCGGGCAGGGTGACGCCATCCTGATCAGATCCGAGGGGACGGTGGCCCTCATCGACACCGGGCCCGACCCGGCGCCCCTGAGCGCGTGCCTGGGCCGCTTCGGGATCGCGCGTATCGACCTTCTCGTGCTCACCCACTACGACCATGACCACATCGGCGGGCTCGACGCCGTCGCCGCCATGACGACCGCGGCGCTGCACGGCCCGCCGGGCGACGCCGCCGACCAGCGCAAGCTCGAGCCGCTGCGCCGGAACGGGGCGGCCCTCACCGAGGCCCACTCGGGGATGAGCGGTGCGCTCGGCGGAGCGACATGGCGAGTGCTGTGGCCGCGGCCGGACGATCGTGCGTTCCCCTCGGGCAACGAGGCGAGCGTGACCCTCGAGGTGCGCGGTGGCGGTGTGCCCGCCTCGGTGTTCCTCGGTGATCTCGACGCCCTCGCCCAGCGCGCCCTCCTGGCGTCCGGCGCCCTGCATCCGCCGTACGCGGTGGTCAAGGTGGCGCATCACGGCAGCGCCGACCAGTCGCCCGATCTGTATCGCATCCTCGGCGGCTCTGTCGCGCTCATCTCGGTGGGAGCCGACAACGACTACGGCCACCCGCGACCCCAGACGCTCGCGTTCCTGGCGGCCGACGGATACACGGTCGCACGCACCGACCGTGACGGCGTGATCACCGTGGCGGCCGTCGACGACGCCGGAGTGCGCGTCTGGCGGGAACGGGCTCCGCCGGCGTCGGCGGGGCTGGATAGGCTGGAACCATGCCGGCACGACGCACGCCCCCACGCTCATCGGGAGCGGCGAAGGCGAAGATCCCGCAGCTCGACTGGCGCACGCCGCAGCCGGCGCCCCTCGTGCTCGTCTCGGGGCCCGAGGACGTCTGCGCGGAGCGCGCGATCGCCGCGGTGCGGGACTATCTGCGCGCGGAAGACCCGACGCTCGAGGTCTCCGACATCCGCGCCGACGACTACGAGGCGGGCACGCTCATGGCCGTGACCTCGCCGTCGCTGTTCGGCGAGCCGCGGCTCGTGCGGGTCAGCGGCGTCGAGAAGGCGAGCGACGCCTTCCTCGCGGAGGCGCTCGCGTACACCGAGCACCCGCAGGACGGCGCCACCGTCATCCTGCGGCACACGGGTGCGAGCGTGCGGGGGAAGAAGCTGCTCGACGCGGTGCGCGCCGGAACGGGCGGGGGAGTCGAGGTGCCCTGCCCCGCCATCAAGCGCGACGGCGACCGGTACGACTTCGCCGCCGGGGAGTTCCAGGTGGCACGCAAGAAGATCGCCCCCGCCGCGCTGCGTGCGCTCGTCTCCGCCTTCTCCGACGACCTCACCGAGCTGGCCGCCGCGTGCCAGCAGCTGATCTCCGATGTGCCGGGCGACGTCACGGCCGAGACCGTGGAGCGCTACTACGGCGGCAGGGTCGAGACCTCGGCCTTCACGGTGGCCGACACCGCGATCGCGGGCCGGTACGGCGAAGCGCTCATCGCGCTGCGCCACGCGCTCGCGTCAGGTGCCGATCCCGTGCCGATGGTCGCCGCGGTCGCGATGAAGCTGCGCACGATGGCGCGGGTCGCCGGTCAGCGGGGATCCTCCGCGGCGATCGCCGCGCAGGTCGGCATGAAGGACTGGCAGGTCGACCGCGCGCGCCGTGACCTCGCGGGGTGGAACGAGGAGAGCCTCGGCCGCGCCATCCAGGCGACGGCACGGGCCGACGCCGACGTGAAGGGCGGTTCGCGGGACTCCGTGTTCGCGCTCGAGCGGATGATCACCGTGATCGCGACCCGCGCCCCGTTCGGGGGCTGAACCGCCGCCGCGCCCACCGGGCGTCGTGCGCCATACGCGACGAAGCCCGCCCCGCGATGCGGGACGGGCTTCGCGAGGAGTGTGCGTCAGAGCGCGGCGACCTGCTTGGCGATCGACGACTTGCGGTTCGCAGCCTGGTTCTCGTGGATGACGCCCTTGCTGACGGCCTTGTCGAGCTTCTTGCTCGCGCGGACCAGCGCCTTCTCGGCGGCGGCCTTGTCGCCCGTCGCGATGGCCTCGCGGGTGCGACGCACCTCGGTCTTCAGCTCGCTCTTGACGGCCTTGTTGCGCTCGCGCGCCTTCTCGTTGGTCTTGTTGCGCTTGATCTGCGACTTGATGTTTGCCACGTGTGGACGTTCTTTCGTTCGATGTGTCGGTTGAGTGCCGCTCGCACGAGAGGGGTGCGGTGCAGCGTGTGCGGGAAAAACCCACACGCAAGCCAATCAGTGAGTCTACCAGGAACCGCGCCGGTCTCCGACCCGGCGGATCGCCGTCGTTCGCGCCTCGGCGGCCGGCCGACTGGCGCCGAATCGTCCCCGTGCACCATGATCGAGTCACCCGACACTCTCGCACGACGACGTCCGAGGAGCACCATGACGCCCGATCCGCACGCGCTCGCCTCTCGATTCCCCGAGGGCTTCCGATGGTCCGCCGCCACATCCGCGTTCCAGATCGAGGGAGCACGCGCCGCCGACGGCCGAGGCCGCAGCATCTGGGACACCCAGGTGGAGGTGCCGGGCTGGGTCGTCGACGGCGCGACGGCCGAGCCCGGCCCCGACAGCTACCACCGCTTCCCCGACGACATCGCGCTGCTGCAGAGGCTCGGCGCCGACCGCTACCGCTTCTCACTGTCGTGGGTGCGCATCCAGCCCGAAGGAACCGGTCCGGCCAGCGCCGCCGGCCTCGACTACTACGACCGCCTGGTCGACGGACTCCTCGATGCCGGCGTCACGCCGTTCCCGACGCTGTACCACTGGGACCACCCCCAGGCACTCGAGGACGAAGGCGGCTGGCTGCGGCGCGACATGGCCGACCGCTTCGCGGACTACGCCGAGATCGTCGCATCCCGCCTCGGCGACCGTGTGCACGACTGGTACACGCTCAACGAGCCGGTGTCGATGACGCTGCAGGGCTACGGGATCGGCACCCTCGCTCCCGCAAAGCCGCTGCTGTTCGACGCGCTGCCCACCGTGCACCATCAGCTTCTCGCCCACGGCCGAGCCGCGGTCGTGCTGCGCGAGCACGGTGCGGCGACGGTCGGCATCCCCAACAACCACACCCTCGTGCGGCCGCTGACGCAGTCCGCAGCGGACCAGATCGCCGCCGCGACGTACGACCTGCTGCACAACAGGCTGTTCGCCGATCCGATCCTGACCGGCCGGTACCCGGACCTGGCGGAGTTCGGCCTGCCGCCCCTGCCCGTCGAAGACGGCGATCTCGCCCTCATCGCCGCGCCGCTCGACGTCTACGGCGTCAACTTCTACAACCCCACCACCGTGCGGGCGGCCGTCGAGCCCGGCCCCCTCCCGTTCGAGATCGTGCCGACGCCCGGCGTTCCCACAACCGGCTTCGGCCCGGAATGGCCGATCGACCCGCCCGCCCTCCGCGATCTGCTCGTCGACTTCCGCGACCGGTACGGCGACGCGCTGCCGCCGATCGTGATCGGCGAGAACGGCGCCTCCTTCCCGGAACCGGATGCGGCGACCCGCGTGATCGACGATGACCGCATCGCGTACCTCGCGGGGCACATCGCCGCCGTCGCCGACGCCATCGAGGCGGGAGTGCGGGTCGACGAGTACACCGTGTGGTCGCTGCTCGACAACTTCGAATGGGCCGACGGCTTCACCCAGCGGTTCGGCCTCGTCCACGTCGACCACGCCACGGGCCGGCGCACCCCGAAGGCGTCGTACGACTGGTACGGCGTCCTCGTGTCGGCGGCGCACGCCGTCCGTGCCGAGGTCCGCGCATGAACGCCGTCGCTCCGGCGCGGGTGGGCAGCCGCTGGTTCGTCCTGTTCACGCTCGCCTGGCTCGCGATCTGGACGGTGCAGCTCACTCCCGTCCAGCTGCTGCTGCCCGGGCAGCTGAACACGCCGGGCGCGGCCGGAACCTGGGTCTACGGGGTCGTGTACTCCGGCATCGTGCTCGGCGTCGGCGGACTCGCCGGCATCGTCGCCGGCCCGCTGTCGGGCGCGCTCTCCGACCGCACCCGCACCCGGTGGGGGAGGCGCCGACCGTGGGCCGTCGGGGCCAGCTGGCTCACCGCGGTCTGCCTCGCCCTCACGGGCCTCGCCGAAGGCCCCTGGCTCATCGGCCTCGCGTGGACCGGGGTGTCGGTCGGCATCGCCGTCGCCTCAGCGGCGTTCACCGCGTTGATCGCCGACCAGCTGCCCGAATCGCAGCGCGGAGGCGCGGCCGCATCCGCAAGCTCCTCGCAGGCCGTCGGCATCGTGCTCGGTGTGGGAGCGGTGGTCCTCCTCGGTCTGAGCGTGCTCGCCGGCTACCTCGTCCTCGCCGTCTTCATCGCCGTCGTCGGCACCGGCACGGCGGTGCTCCTGCCCGATCCGGCGCCGGGTGAGGTGCCCGCGGCGCAGCGCCGACAGCCGCGGGGACTGCCGTGGGCGTCGCTGCGCGACCGCGACTTCGCCTGGGTCGTGTGGGGCCGCTTCGTCGTCAACGTCGGCAACGCCCTCCCCACCACGCTGTTCCTGTTCTTCCTCATGTACGGTCTGGGGCAGCCGCAGGCGACGGCGGAGGACAATCTCCTCCTCGTGATCGTCGTCTACACGATCTTCGTCGTGGCGGCATCGGTGCTCGCCGGGTGGTGGTCCGACCGGACCGGGGCGCGGCGGCGGCTCACCGTCGTGTCCGCGCTCGTGCAGGCCGTCGCCGCCCTCGTCATCATGGTCGCGCCGTCGCTCACCACGACGATGATCGCCGCCGCGGTCCTCGGGGCGGGCTACGGAGCCTTCTCCACCGTGGGTCTCGCCTACGCGACCGATCTGCTGCCGCACGCGCAGGACCACGCGCGCGACCTCGGGCTCGTGAACACGTCGGCGGCGCTCGGCCAGCTCGTCGGCCCGCTCGTCGGTGCCGCGCTCGTGGCGCTCGTGGGCGGGTTCTGGCTGCTGCTGCTCGCGAGCTTTGTGGTCTCCGCGGTCGGCGGCGTCATGTCGGGGATGGCGCGCGAACGCTCATCGTCGCGAGTGCCAGATCCAGCACCGCGTTGAACACCCGGGGCCGCATCGCTGTCACGAGGTGCGTCGACCGCGGCACGACGATGAGCTCGGCATCCGGCACCAGGCTCGTGAAGAGTCGCTCGTTCACCCGCAGCTGGTCGTACTGGCCGTTCACGAACCACATCGGGATGCGGATGCGCCGCAGGGCCGCGACGAGGTCGAGCACCGACAGGCTCTTCAGCGCGATGTCCTGTGCGACGAACGCGTAGCCGCCGGCGCCGAAGTCCTCGCGTGTCTCGTGCGGCAGCGTGAGCTGGAGCACCCGGTCGGCCAGCCACTGCCCGTGGTCCGGAAGCCGGTCCATGCGCCGCGCGAGAAAGCGGTAGGCGGCAAGCCCCGCGCCGCGCGGGACCGCGGTGCAGGACGCGGCGATGAACGCGGCGACCGGCGGCGGGTCCTCCCTCCCCACGAACTCGGTGCACAGCAGCCCGCCCATCGAATGCCCGACGAGCAGCACCGGGCCGCGGGCCGCGGCATCCGTCACCGCCTCCTCGATCGTCGCGAACGCCGCCTCGAGCGTGAACTCCTCCGCCATGCGCGTCCCGTGGCCGGGAAGGTCCACCGCCACCGAGGGGACGCCCTGCTCGTCGAGATGCGCCACCTGCGCCCGCCACATCGTGGCGGACGTGCGGATGCCGTGCACGAAGACCACCTGCGCCGTCATGCAGCCAGGCTACGGCCTGCCCCGCGGGATCCGGCGGATCCGCGGGTCACCGTAGAATCGACGGGACATGTCACCACGCGCCCTGCAGCCCCTCGAGCCGTCAGCGACGGCTCCCGAGCTGATCCGAAACTTCTGCATCATCGCCCACATCGACCACGGGAAGTCGACGCTCGCCGACCGGATGCTGCAGATCACGGGCGTCGTCGCCGACCGCGACATGCGCGCCCAGTACCTCGACCGCATGGACATCGAGCGCGAGCGCGGCATCACGATCAAGAGCCAGGCGGTCCGGATGCCGTGGGCGACGGATTCCGAGACATATGCGCTGAACATGATCGACACCCCCGGGCACGTCGACTTCACATACGAGGTGTCGCGCTCGCTCGCTGCCTGCGAGGGCGCGATCCTGCTCGTCGACGCCGCACAGGGCATCGAGGCGCAGACCCTCGCGAACCTCTACCTCGCGCTCGAGAACGATCTGCACATCATCCCGGTGCTCAACAAGATCGACCTCCCGGCGGCCGACCCCGAGAAGTTCGCCGCCGAGCTCGCGAACCTCATCGGCGGCAGCCCCGACGACGTGCTGCGCGTGTCGGGCAAGACCGGGCAGGGCGTCGAGGAGCTGCTGGACCGCATCGTCGCCGAGATCCCGCCGCCGTCCGGTGATCCGGATGCGCCGGCCCGCGCCATGATCTTCGACTCGGTGTACGACTCCTACCGCGGCGTCGTGACCTACGTCCGCATGGTCGACGGCAAGCTCGAGCCGCGCCAGAGGGTGCAGATGATGTCGACGCGGGCGACGCACGACCTGCTCGAGATCGGCGTCTCGAGCCCCGAGCCGACGCCCACGAAGGGGCTCGGCGTCGGCGAGGTCGGCTACCTCATCACCGGCGTGAAGGACGTGCGCCAGTCGAAGGTCGGCGACACCGTCACCGATCAGCGCAAGCCCGCCGCTGAGCCGCTCGCCGGCTATACCGACCCGAAGCCGATGGTGTTCTCGGGGCTGTATCCGATCGACTCGAGCGACTACGCCGAGCTGCGCGAGGCGCTCGACAAACTCAAGCTGTCGGATGCGTCGCTGGCATACGAGCCCGAGACGTCGGTGGCGCTCGGCTTCGGCTTCCGCTGCGGGTTCCTCGGCCTCCTGCACCTCGAGATCGTCACCGAGCGGCTCGCGCGCGAGTTCGACCTCGACCTCATCACGACCGCTCCGAGCGTCGTCTACGACGTCACGACCGACGTGGGCGAGAACGTCATCGTGACGAACCCGAGCGAGTACCCCGACGGCCGCGTCGCGACCGTCGCCGAGCCCATGGTCAAGGCGGCGATCCTGACGCCGAAGGACTTCGTCGGCACCGTCATGGAGCTGTGCCAGTCGCGCCGCGGGAGCCTCCTCGGCATGGACTACCTCAGCGAGGATCGCGTCGAGCTCCGGTACCACATCCCGCTCGGCGAGATCGTGTTCGACTTCTTCGACCAGCTGAAGAGCCGCACGCAGGGCTACGCCTCGCTCGACTACGAGCCGAGCGGATCGCAGGAGGCCGACCTCGTGAAGGTCGACATCCTGCTCCAGGGCGAGCGGGTCGACGCGTTCAGCTCGATCGTGCACCGGGACAAGGCGTATGCGTACGGCACGATGATGACGGAGCGGCTGCGCAAGCTCATCCCGCGGCAGCAGTTCGAGGTGCCGATCCAGGCCGCGATCGGCGCTCGGATCATCGCCCGCGAGAACATCCGCGCGATCCGCAAGGACGTGCTGGCCAAGTGCTACGGCGGCGACATCACCCGCAAGCGCAAGCTCCTCGAGAAGCAGAAGGAGGGCAAGAAGCGCATGAAGATGGTCGGCCGCGTGGAGGTCCCCCAGGAGGCGTTCATCGCCGCGCTCTCGGGCGATGTCGAGGGCGGCAAGGAGAAGAAGTAGCCGGCCTCGAGCGGCCCGGTTCTCATCCAGCGGTCAGCCTGATCTGGGTAGGCTGAAGCGCATGCGCCGAGGGACCTTCCGTGACGAGACGGTCGACTATGCCGCCGTCGGCGCCACCCAGGCGCCGGACCTCATGCAGTACCCGCCCGAGCGCAGCGTGCCGGCGCAGGAGTCTTGGCGCATCGGCAGCGGCCAGGGGCGTTTCGACTCCGCCTCGGAGGCCCTGCTGTCGTGGCGCGCGCTGCGCGACGGGGGCCTCGCGGTCTCGGACGTGCGTCCTGCCGCCGGGCCGATGTACTCCGGAGTGAGCTTCGATCACGAGGGTCACCCGGTGGCGCCCAGCCGCCTCGAATCGGAGCAGCGCTTCGACGCCGACGGCACGCCGTGGGTCAGCTCCGGGTCGACCATCCGGGTGCGCGGACGCATCGCGGGCATGAAGGCCGACGCCGAGCTGCGCGTGATCTTCGCCGTCGAGGAGCCCCGCCGCGTCGGCTTCGCCCTCGGCACCGTCGGCGACTCGGTCGTGAGCGGTGAGGAGTCGTTCATGGTCGACTGGTACGACAACGACGAGGTGTGGTTCACCGTGCGCGCGTTCGACGCGCCGAGCTCGTTCGTGTACCGGATGATCCCGGTGCTCGTCTCGCGGCGGCGCAAGGCCCTGTTCCAGCGGTACCTGCGCGCGATCTCGCCGCTGTACACCACCCCGGCCTGATGGGGTCCGCCCTTCCGCTCGGCGATCCCGCGCCGCCCCACGGCGCGCTGCCCGCCGACCTCCGTCACGACCCGCACGCGACGTTCAGCGCGTACCTGCATGTGCCGTTCTGCCGCGTGCGCTGCGGGTACTGCGACTTCAACACCTACACCGCCGCCGAGCTGCGCGGGGCGCGGCAGGACCAGTACGCCGACACGCTGCTGCACGAGGTGGCGCTCGCGCGGCGGGTGCTGACCGACGCCGGCGCGCTGCGACCGGCCGCCACGGTGTTCTTCGGCGGGGGGACCCCGACGCTGCTGCCGGCCGGAGACCTCGCCCGGATGCTGGCCGGCGTCCGCGACGCGTTCGGGATCGCGCCGGAGGCGGAGATCACCGTCGAGGCGAACCCCGACACGGTGACGGATGCGTCGGCCGCCGCGCTCGCCGCCGCGGGGGTGACGCGGCTGTCCATCGGCATGCAGTCCGCCGTGCCGCATGTGCTCGCAGCCCTCGACCGCACCCACGAGCCGGCGGCGGTGCCCACCGCGGTGCACGCGGCGCGCACGGCGGGTCTCGACGTCAGCCTCGATCTCATCTACGGGGCGCCGGGGGAGTCTCTCTCCGACTGGCGGGCCTCGCTCGACGCCGCCCTGGCGCTCGAGCCCGACCACGTGTCGGCGTACGCCCTGATCGTCGAGCAGGGCACGAAACTCGCCCGGCAGATCCGCCGGGGCGAGGTGCCGGCCCCCGACGACGACCTGCAGGCCGACATGTACGAGCTCGCCGACGGGCTGCTCGCCGAAGCGGGGTACGAGTGGTACGAGGTGTCGAACTGGGCGCGCGGCGACGCGCACCGTTCCCGGCACAACCTCGCGTACTGGCGCGGCGGCGACTGGTGGGGCTTCGGCCCCGGCGCGCACAGCCACGTCGCGGGGCTGCGGTGGTGGAACGTGAAGCATCCGGCCGCCTACGCGCAGCGCCTCGCGGCGGGCGAGTCGCCGGCCGCGGGCCGCGAGCGGCCCGACGTCCGAGCCCGGGAGCTCGAGGCGGTCCTGCTGCGCACCCGCATCCGCGAGGGGATGGCGGTCGCCGAGCTCGAGAGGCGGGATGCCGTCGCGGGCCTCATCGCCGACGGCCTCGTCGACGGTGCCGCCGCGGTGGCCGGCACCGTCGTGCTGACGCGGAAGGGCCGGCTGCTGGCCGACGCGGTGGTGCGCGCGCTCACCGGATGAGACCGCCCTTTGCGCCGGCGTCAGTCGCGCCCGGTAGAATTGGCACTCGGAAGGGGCGAGTGCCAGACAGCACCGCCGCACGGACGACGGAGGGAGCACGGAATGGTCAGCGAACGCGGACTGCAGGTCCTCCAGGCCATCGTGCAGGACTACGTCGAGACGCGTGAGCCCGTCGGCAGCAAGTCGATCGTCGACCGGCACGCGTTCGGCGTGTCGGCTGCGACGATCCGCAACGACATGGCGCTCCTCGAGGACGAGGAGCTCATCGTCGCGCCGCACACCTCGTCGGGTCGGGTGCCCACCGACAAGGGGTATCGCGTCTTCGTCGACCACCTCGCCCGCATCCGTCCGCTCTCGCCCGCGCAGCGCTCCGCCGTCACGACGTTCCTCGACGGGTCGAGCGACCTCGACGACGTCCTGGCGCGCACGGTGCGGGCCCTCACCCGGCTCACCGGCCAGGTCGCCATCGTGCAGTACCCCTCGTTCGCCCGCGCGAACGTCTCGCACGTCGAGATCGTCGATCTCGGCGGCCGGATCCTCGTGATCCTCGTCACCGACACCGGCCGCGTCTCACAGCGCATCGTCGGGATGCCAATCGACCTCGACGACGCCGAGGTGGACCGGCTCCGCGCCCGCGTCGAAGGCCTCGTCACCCGGCAGAGCGTCCGCGACGGCGCCCATGCCGTCGCGGAGGCGCTGAGCGCCCAGGCGCCCGAGACCACGCGCCTGGACGCCGCGCTCCGGGTGGTGCTGGGCGTCGTCGCCGAGGAGCTCGAGGAGTTCCGGCAGGATCGCCTGCTGCTCGGCGGGACGGCGAACCTCGCGCGCAGCGAGGCCGATTTCCGCGGCAGCATCTACCCGCTCCTCGAGGCGATCGAGGAGCAGGTGACGCTGCTCCGCCTGATGAGCGAGATGGTCGCCGACCAGGAGGGGCTGGCCGCCTCGATCGGGCGCGAGAACGCGGCGTTCGGGCTGAGCGAGGCATCCGTCGTCACCGGCGACTACGACGCGACGGGGTCGCCCGCGCGCGTCGGGGTGCTCGGCCCCACCCGCATGGACTACCCCACCAACCTCGCGGCGGTGCGAGCCGTCGCGCACTATCTGAACCGCCTGCTCGACGACGACGAGATGTCGCGCTGACCGGGCCGAGGATTCACACGATCCCGCGTCGCGCACGCGGGCAGGAAGGCGATTGTGGCTGATCAGGACCATTACGAGGTTCTCGGCGTCTCGCGCGAGGCGTCGGCGGAGGAGATCAAGAAGGCGTACCGCCGGCTCGCGCGGGAGCTTCACCCCGACGTGAACCCGGGGGCCGATGCCGAGGAGCGCTTCAAGCTCGTCACCCACGCGTACGACGTGCTGAGCGACCCCGAGCAGCGGCGCCGGTACGACATGGGCGGCGACTCGCCGTTCGGCCAGGCGGGCGGCTTCGGCGGCTTCGGCGACATCTTCGAGACGTTCTTCGGGGCGGCCGGGGGCGGCCGGGGCGCGCGGCCCCGATCGCGTCGTGAGCGCGGACAGGACGCCCTCGTCCGCGTGAACCTCGAACTCGGCGATGTCGTGTTCGGCGTGCACCGCGAGATCGAGGTCGACACCGCCGTGGTGTGCGAGACCTGCGACGGCTCGTGCTGTCAGCCCGGCACCTCGCCGGTCACGTGCGAGATCTGCAACGGCACCGGGCACGTGCAGCGCACCGTGCGCAGCCTCCTCGGCAACGTCGTGACGAGCGCTCCGTGCACGGTGTGCCAGGGCTACGGCACGACGATCCCGTACCCCTGCGCCACCTGCCAGGGTCAGGGGCGGGTGCGCTCGCGCCGCACCGTCGGCATCGACATCCCGGCGGGCGTCGAGTCGGGTCTGCGGCTGCAGCTGCCCGGGTCGGGCGAGGTCGGCCCCGCCGGCGGGCCGAACGGCGATCTGTACCTCGAAGTCGTCGTCGAGCCGCACGACGTGTTCAGCCGCGACGGCGACGACCTCCTCGCCACCCTCGAGGTGTCGATGCCCGACGCGGTCCTCGGCACGACGACCACGATCGAGTCGCTCGACGGCCCCGTCGACCTCGAGGTGCGGCCGGGCGTGCAGGGCGGCGACGTCCTGACGATCAAGGGACGGGGGATCACGCCGCTGCGCGGCTCCCAGCGCGGCGACCTGCGGGTGGGCGTGCACGTCGTCACCCCGACGCGTCTGGACGCCAAGGAGCGCGCCCTCATCGAGGACTTCAAGAAGAAGACCAAGGCCCCCGCGCCGAAGCTCGCCCACTTCCAGCAGGGACTGTTCGCGAAGCTGCGCGACAGGTTCCGGAACAGCTGACGGTGCCCCTCCACTTCCTGACGACGGATGCGTCGGCCGCCGCGGTCGGCTCGTCGATCGAGCTCTCCGGAGCCGAGGCGCACCACGCGGCAGCGGTCCGGCGGGTGCGGGCGGGGGAGCGGGTGACGCTCGGCGACGGCCGCGGCGTGTGGCTCGAGGGCGAATGCGCGCTCGTCGAGCGCGGTCGCGTGCTCGTGATCGTGACGGACCGCCGCGAGGTGCCGGAGCCGCGCCCGCGGATCGTGCTCGTGCAGGCGCTCGCGAAGGGCGACCGCGACGAGCTCGCCGTGCAGGCGACGACGGAGCTCGGCGTGGACGAGATCGTGCCGTGGCAGTCGGCCCGCAGCGTCTCGCGGTGGGTGGGCGAGAAGGCCGAGAAGGGCCGAGCGCGCTGGCAGACGATCGCGCGGGAGGCGGCCAAGCAGGCGCACCGTGCCTGGGTGCCCGAGGTCGGCGCTGTCGCCACGACGGCCGACATCGCGCGGCGGGCCGCGACATCCCGCGTCTTCGTCCTCGAGCCGACCGGTGCCCGCCGGCTCACCCAGGCCGGGATCATCGCCTCCGACGACCGCGACATCGTGCTCGTCGTCGGTCCCGAAGGCGGCATCGCCGACGACGAGCTCGCGCTGCTGGGCGACGCCGGCGCCTCGACCGTCGTGCTCGGCGACACCGTGCTGCGCACGTCGACGGCCGGGCCGGCCGCGGTGGCGGTCGTGAACGCCGCCCTCGGCCGCTGGTGACCGCGTCGCCGCCCTCTCCTAGACTTGACCGCATGAGCGAACCGTCGATCTTCACCCGCATCCTCGAAGGCGAGATCCCGTCGGAGATCGTCGCGGAGACGGACACGCTCTTCGCCATCCGCGACATCGCGCCGAAGGCGCCCGTGCATCTGCTCGTGATCCCCAAGACCGCGCAGTACCGCGACGTCACCGAACTGGCGAACGGCGACCCAGCCCTCCTGGCCGAGATGGTCGACTTCGCGCAGACCCTCGCCGACGAGCACTCCGACGGCGACTTCCGCCTCATCTTCAACACGGGTGAGGGGGCCGGCCAGACCGTGTTCCACGTGCACGCGCACGTGCTCAGCGGCGGCCTCGACGAGAAGAGCATGAATGCCGGATGACGCCCCCGCCGTCGAGCACATCTACGCCGACGGCATCGCGATGGTGCAGCTGCTGGGGCCACAGGACCGCCTGCTGCGCGTCGTGGAACGCGAGCATCCCGACGTCGACGTGCACGTGCGCGGCAACGAGATCACACTCTCCGGCGAAGCCGCTCAGGTCGCGGCGGCGCGCGCCCTCGTCGACGAGCTGCTGGAGATGACGCGCACCGGCCAGGGGCTCGACCCGATCGACGTCGTGACGTCCAACCGGATGCTGCAGGCCGACTCGGGACTGCGGCCGTCCGAGGTCATGGGCGAGGCGATCCTCAGCTCCCGCGGGAAGGTCATCCGCCCCAAGACCGCCGGGCAGAAGGCCTACGTCGACGCGATCGACGAGAACACGATCGTGTTCGGCATCGGACCGGCGGGCACCGGCAAGACGTACCTCGCGATGGCGAAGGCCGTGCAGGCGCTGCAGCGCAAAGAGGTCAGCCGGATCATCCTCAGCCGCCCCGCGATCGAGGCGGGGGAGCGGCTCGGCTTCCTCCCCGGCACGCTCACCGACAAGATCGACCCGTACCTGCGGCCCCTCTACGACGCGCTGAACGAGATGATGGATCCCGAGCTCGTCCCGAAGCTCATGGCGACCGGCACGATCGAGGTCGCCCCGCTCGCGTATATGCGCGGAAGGACGATCGATAACTCGTTCGTCGTGCTCGACGAGGCGCAGAACACGACGCCCGAGCAGATGAAGATGTTCCTCACCCGGCTCGGGTTCGGCACCCGGATGGTCGTCACCGGCGACATCACGCAGATCGACCTGCCGGCCGGGGCGTCCGGCCTGCGGCTGGTCACCCGCGTGCTGGCCGACATCGACGACATCCACTTCTCCTACCTGACGAGCGACGACGTCGTGCGGCACACGCTGGTCGGCCGCATCGTCGACGCGTACACCGAGTACGACGAGCACCGCCTCGCCGCCCGCCGGGAGCGCGACGAGGCGAGCGAGTTCGCCAACCGCGCGGAGCGCCGCAGCGCCCAGCACGCGCGAGCGACACGCGACCACCTGCCGAAGCGAGGACGGCCATGACGATCGAGATCACGAACGAGTCCGGGGTCGCCGTCGACGAGACGGTGCTCCTGCGTCTCATGGAGCACCACTTCGCCGAGCTGCACGTGAGTCCCGACGCCGACGTGGCGATCCTGCTCGTCGACGAAGGCGCCATGGAGGCGCTGCACGTGCAGTGGATGGACGAACCCGGCCCGACCGACGTGCTGAGCTTCCCGATGGACGAGCTGCGCCCCGGCACGGCGGACGAGCCCACCCCGCCGGGTCTGCTCGGCGACATCGTGCTCTGCCCGCAGGTCGCCGAGACGCAGGCCGAGGCCGCCCGGCACTCCACGCTCGAGGAGCTGCTGCTGCTGACCACCCACGGGCTGCTGCACCTCCTCGGCTTCGACCACGCCGAGCCCGACGAGGAGCGGGAGATGTTCGGCCTGCAGCGCGAGCTGCTGCTCGGCTTCCAGACCGCCGAGCGCCGGCGCCGCAACGCATGACAGCGACCCTGCTGCTCGTCGCGGCGGTGCTGCTCGTCGCCTTCGGCGGGCTCATGGCGGCCCTCGACGCCGCGATGAGCGTCACCGGACGACAGGATCTCACCGAGCTCGCCGACGAGGGCGGCCGCAGCGCCGACACGCTCCGCCGCATCGCCGAGGACCCCGACGCGCATCTGCACGCGGTGGTGTTCATCCGCGTCCTCGCCGAGACGACGGCGGCGGTGCTCGTCACCGTCGCCTTCACGATCCTGTTCGCGAACATCTGGTGGGCGATGCTCGCGGCGGCCCTCCTGATGACGGCGATCTCCTTCGTCCTCGTCGGCGCGAGCCCGCGCTCCGTGGGGCGCCGGCACGCGCAGGGCCTGCTGCGCGGATCCGCCGGCATCGTGCACGGACTGCGGATCATCCTCGGGCCCATCGTGCAGGGCCTCATCGCCCTCGGCGACCGGGTCACGCCCGGCGGCGCTCGCGGCGCGTCCTTCGCGAGCGAGGAGCAGCTGCTCAGCATGCTCGACGAGGCCGCCGAGCAGGACCTCATCGAAGAGGACGATCGCGACCTCATCCACTCGGTGTTCGACTTCACCGACACGTTCGTGCGCGCCGTCATGGTGCCGCGCACCGACCTCGTGACCGTCGACGCGAACGACACCGCGCGCGAGGCGATGAGCGTGTTCCTCGAGCGCGGCGTCTCACGCATCCCGGTCGTCGACGACGAGGCCGACGACGTGGTGGGGGTGCTCTACCTCAAGGACCTGGTGCTCATCAGCTTCCGCGACGAGACGGGATGGGGCGACGCCCCCGTCAGCCGCATCGCGCGGCCGCCGGTGTTCGTCCCCGAGTCGATGCGCGCGGAGACGCTGCTGCAGCAGATGAAGCGCGACGCCGTGCACGTGTGCCTCGTCGTCGACGAATACGGCGGGGTCTCGGGGCTCGTGACGCTGGAGGACCTCATCGAGGAGCTCGTCGGCGACATCTCCGACGAGTACGATCCTCGATCGAACGAGGTCGTCGAGCTCGAGCCCGGGCGCTACCGGGTGAGCGCCCGCCTGTCCGTCGACGAGGTGGGGGAGCTGTTCGGCCTCGAGCTCGAGGATGAAGAGGTGGACTCGATCGGCGGACTGCTCGGCAAGGCGCTCGGACGCGTCCCGCAGCCCGGCGCCGCCGCCGAGGTCGACGGGCTGCGGCTCACCGGCGGCGTGTCGCGGGGACGCGGCCGGGGGATCGCCACCGTGTTCGTCGAACGAGCGCCGCACGATGAGACGCCGCCGGCGGCGTCGGAAGGACGGGAGAGATGACCGAGAACCGCTGCGGTTTCGTGACGTTCGTGGGGCGCCCGAACGTCGGCAAATCCACCCTGACCAACGCGCTCGTCGGCGAGAAGGTCGCGATCACGAGCGAGAAGCCGCAGACGACGCGGCGCGCGATCCGCGGCATCCTGAACCGTCCCGGCGGTCAGCTCATCATCGTCGACACGCCGGGAATCCACCGTCCGCGCACGCTCCTCGGGCAGCGGCTGAACGACCTCGTCGAGCAGGTGCTCGGGGATGTCGACGTCATCGCGTTCTGCGCGCCCGCGACGGAGAAGGTCGGCCCCGGCGACCGGCGCATCGCCGCGTCACTCGACGGCTATCCCCGGGCGAAGAAGGTCGCCATCGTCACGAAGACGGATGCCGCGACCCGCGACCAGATCACGGAACGGCTCGTCGAGGTCGACCAGCTGCGTGAGGACTGGGCCGCCGTCATCCCGCTGTCGGCCCTCACCCGCGACCAGCTCGACGTCCTGAGCGACGAGCTGCTGCGCCTGATGCCGGAGGGTCCGGCCCTGTACCCCGACGACATCGTCACCGACGAGAGCATCGAGGACCGCGTGGCCGAGATCATCCGCGAGGCGGCCCTCGAGGGTGTGCGCGACGAGCTGCCGCACTCGATCGCGGTGACGATCCAGGACATCGCGCCCCGGGAGGACAGCGACCTCACCGATGTCTACGCCGACATCGTGGTCGAGCGCGACAGCCAGAAGGCGATCATCATCGGGCGCAAGGGCGCGCGACTGAAGGATGTCGGAGCCCGCTCCCGTGCGGGCATCGAACCGCTCATCGGCTCTCGCGTCTTCCTGTCGCTGCACGTGCGCGTCGCGAAGGAATGGCAGCGCGATCCCAAGCAGCTCGGCCGGCTCGGATTCTGACACATGTCGTCGTCGCCGCCGGGGCGGGTGTACGCTGTCTGCATGCGCGCAGGCTTCGTGCTTCTCCTTAGCTGCCGCGACGAGTCCTCGTTCTAGGGCCTTCCTCGTCGCGGAGCTTGTCGTCGGCCCGCCCCTTTGACGAAGAGAAGAAGCCCGCATCATGAAGAACAACCAGCAGCCGTCGTCGATGCCGATCCACAAGTATCGGCCGTACCACGAGCAGATCAGCGTCGACCTCCCCGACCGCACCTGGCCCGACGCGCACATCACGACGGCCCCGCGCTGGTGCGCCGTCGACCTGCGAGACGGGAACCAGGCGCTCATCGACCCGATGAGCCCCGAGCGCAAGCGGATCATGTTCGATCTGCTCGTGCAGATGGGCTACAAGGAGATCGAGGTCGGCTTCCCCTCGGCGAGCCAGACCGACTTCGACTTCGTGCGCCAGCTGATCGACGAGGGGGCGATCCCCGACGACGTCACGATCCAGGTGCTCACGCAGTCGCGTGCGCACCTCATCGAGCGCACCTACGAGGCGATCGCCGGCGCGAAGCAGGCCATCGTGCACCTCTACAACTCGACGAGCATCCTGCAGCGGGAGGTCGTGTTCCGCACCGACCGGCAGGGCATCATCGACATCGCGCTCGACGGCGCGCGGCTGTGCCGTGAGTTCGAGAAGCGGATTCCCGAGACCACGGTGTACTACGAGTACTCGCCCGAGAGCTACACGGGCACCGAGCTGGAGTTCGCCGTCGACATCTGCAACCAGGTGCTCGAGGTGTTCGAGCCGACGCCGGAGCGCAAGGTCGTCATCAACCTGCCGGCCACCGTCGAGATGGCGACGCCCAACGTGTACGCGGACTCGATCGAGTGGATGAGCCGGCACCTGGACCACCGCGAGAATGTCATCCTGTCGCTGCATCCGCACAACGACCGCGGCACGGCGGTGGCCGCCGCCGAGCTCGGGTACATGGCCGGAGCCGACCGCATCGAAGGCTGCCTGTTCGGCAACGGGGAGCGGACGGGCAACGTCGACCTCGTGACGCTGGGCGTCAACCTGTTCACCCAGGGCATCGACCCGCAGATCGACTTCAGCGACATCGACCAGATCAAGCGCACCGTCGAGTACTGCAACCAGCTGCCCGTGCCCGAGCGCACGCCGTGGGGCGGCGACCTCGTGTTCACCGCGTTCAGCGGCTCGCACCAGGACGCCATCAAGAAGGGCTTCGAGGCGATGGACGCCCGCGCCGCCGCGCAGGGCGTCACGGTCGACGACATCGAGTGGGGTGTGCCGTACCTGCCGGTCGACCCGAAGGACCTCGGCCGCTCGTACGAGGCCGTCATCCGCGTCAACTCGCAGTCGGGCAAGGGCGGCGTCGCGTACCTGCTGAAGACCGACCACGCGATCGACCTGCCGCGCAAGCTCCAGATCGAGTTCTCCGGCGTCGTGCAGTCGAAGACGGACGCCGAGGGCGGCGAGATCACGAGCGAGCAGATCTGGTCGGTGTTCACCGACGAGTATCTGCCGGCGGACGACGCCGAGGCGCGCTGGGGGCGCTTCGAGCTGCGGAGCACCCGCACCTCGAGCGACATGACCGGCGACGTCACCCTGGATGTGACGCTGCGCGACGGCGACACCGAGGTGAAGACGCAGACCTCCGGCAACGGGCCGGTGGCGGCGTTCCTCGAGGTGCTGCGCGCCGAGGGGATCGACGTCACCGTGTACGACTACGTCGAGCACGCGCTCAGCTCGGGCGGCGACGCCCAGGCGGCAGCCTACGTCGAGCTGCAGGTCGACGGGCAGCGGCTGTGGGGCGTCGGCATCGACTCCGACATCTCGACGGCGAGCCTGAAGGCCATCGTCTCGGGTGTGAACCGGTCGATCCGCTCCCGCCAGGCGACCCCGGAGCTCGCGACGGTCTGAGGTCCGTCAGTCCGTCGGCTTGACGATCGGGATCGCGCTGGTCTCGACGGCCACCTTGCGGCGGTGCAGCATGCGCTGCTCCGGCAGCGAGACGTCGAAGATCACGGCGAGCAGCCGGATGATGGTCGTCACGACGATCCCGATGACGGCGGCGACCACGAGCGAGACCCCGAAGGCGTGCAGCAGCGCGAGCACGACGCATCCGCCACCGGCCGCGACGGCGTACAGCGAACCGACGTGCATGATCGCGACGGGAAGTCCCACGAGGACGTCGCGCAGCACGCCACCGCCGACCGCGGAGCACACTCCGACGAAGACGGCCGGCACGAGCGGGAGCCCCAAAGCCAGCGCCTTGCTCGTCCCGAAGGCGCCGAACAGGGCGATCACGAGCGCGTCGAGCCCGACGATCACACCGTTCAGCCGCGTGAAGGTCCCGGCGAGGAGCATCCCCACGAGGGAGGCCGCCGTGGCCGTCACGAGGTACCAGTTGTTCTGCAGGGTCACCGGCGTCGTGTTCAGCAGCAGGTCACGGATGAGGCCGCCGCCCATCCCGATCATGATCCCGATGATCGCGACGCCGAGGAAGTCGAGACGTCGCTGACCGCGGAACCCGGCGGCGAACACGGCGCCCTGGATGCCGCCCAGACCCACGGCGAGGAGGTCCGCCCACAGCGGAATGACGATGATCGTGTCGGCCACGCATCCATTGTCTCCGCTTGCCGGGATAATCGAGTGGTGCCCACCTACCGCGACGAAGTCGTGGTCCTGCGAACCCACAAGCTGGGGGAGGCGGACCGCATCGTCACCCTCCTCAGTCGCCGGCACGGCAAGATCCGCGCCGTGGCGAAGGGGGTGCGGCGCACGTCCTCCCGGTTCGGCGCGCGCCTCGAGCCGTTCATGGTGGCCGATGTGCAGCTGTACGAGGGGCGCAGCCTCGACATCGTGCAGCAGGCCGACTCCCTGGGCGCCTATGGCGCCGACATCGCCGCGCACTACGACCGCTACACGGCGGCCAGCGCGATGGTCGAGACCGCCGACCGGCTCAACGAGGCCGAGGCGACGCCGCAGCAGTACCTGCTGCTCGTCGGCGGACTGCGCGCGCTCGCGCGCGGCGACCACGCCGCGCGCAGCATCCTCGACTCCTATCTGCTGCGCGCCATGGCGATGTCGGGGTGGGCGCCCGGACTGGGCGACTGCGCGCGCTGCGGGCTGCCCGGGCCGCACGACTCGTTCGTGGCGCAGCTGGGCGGGATCGTCTGCCGCGGCTGCGCGCCCGCCGGCTCCGTGCACGTCGACATGACGACGTCGAACCTCCTGCAGGCGCTGATCGCGGGGGAGTGGGATGTCGTCGACACGGCTTCCGCATCCACCACCGCCGCCGCATCCGGCCTCGTCGCCGCCTACGCGCAGTGGCACCTCGAGCGCGGCATCCGCGCCCTGCAGCACGTGCTGAACGAGCCGGCGGTGCCGGAGGAAGCGCGCCCGTGAGCCCCAAGCCCTATACGCACAAGGACGCCGTGGAGTACCGGCCGATCGACTGGACCGGTGTGCACCCGCGGCAGTATCCGAAGGGCGCGGTGCCGAAGCACGTCGCGATCGTGATGGACGGCAACGGCCGGTGGGCGAACCGCCGGGGGCTCACCCGCATCGAGGGTCACCGCGCCGGCGAGGCGGCGCTCCTCGACGTCGTGGCGGGCGCGATCCAGGCCGGCGTCACGCACCTGTCGGTGTACGCGTTCTCGACGGAGAACTGGACGCGCTCGCCCGACGAGGTGCGGTTCCTGATGGGCTTCAACCGGGAAGTGCTGCATCGCCGGCGCGATCAGCTGAACGAGTGGGGCGTCCGCATCCGATGGGCCGGGCGCAGGCCGCGCCTCTGGGGCTCGGTGATCAAGGAGCTGCAGTACGCCGAGCAGCTCACGGCCGGCAACGATGTGCTCACCCTCACGATGTGCGTGAACTACGGCGGGCGCGTCGAACTCGTCGACGCCATGCGCTCGATCGCCGAGGACGTGGCGGCGAGACGGCTGAAGCCGTCGGCCGTCACCGAGAAGCTGGTGCGCCGGCGCCTGTACGTCCCCGACATGCCCGATGTCGACCTGTTCGTGCGCTCCTCGGGCGAGCAGCGCACGTCGAACTTCCTGCTGTGGGAGTCCGCCTATGCCGAGTTCGTGTTCCTCGACACGCTGTGGCCCGACTTCACGCGCCAGGACCTGTGGCACGCGATCGACCTGTACCTCGACCGCGACCGCCGATTCGGCGGAGCCGTGGACGCCCCCGACACCGCCCTGTAAGAGCATTCGCCGGAATACACCGGCCCACCCGGAGGTTTCACCCCACGTGACTGAACCCCTCACCATCGACGTCTGGTCCGACATCGCCTGCCCCTGGTGCTACATCGGCAAGCGCAATCTCGAGAAGGGGCTGGCCGCCGCATCCGCCGGCGACGACGCCCCCGACGTCGAGGTCGTCTTCCACTCCTTCGAGCTCTCTCCCGACACGCCGGTCGACTTCGACGGCGACGAGATCGACTTCCTCGCCGGGCACAAGGGGATGCCGCGCGAGCAGGTGCAGCAGATGCTCGAGCGGGTCACCGGGGTCGCCGCCGATGCCGGACTGGACTACCGCTTCGACATCCTCCAGCACACCAACACCGTGAAGGCCCACGAGCTGCTGCACTTCGCGAAGGAGCAGGGCCGCCAGCACGAGATGGCCGAGCGCCTGATGGCCGGCTACTTCACCGAGGGCCGGCACGTCGGTCGCGTCGACGACCTGGTCGCACTCGCCGGCGAGGTCGGCCTGGACGAGGGCGCCGCACGTGACGCCCTCGAGTCCGGTCGCCACCTCGACGACGTCCGCGCCGACCAGGCGCAGGCGGCGGCGTACGGCATCAACGGCGTGCCGTTCTTCGTGATCGACGGGAAGTACGGCGTCAGCGGCGCACAGCCGCCCGAGGCGTTCGCGCAGATCGTCCGCCAGGTCTGGGACGAGCACCGGAACTAGGCGGGCAGCGCCTCTTCGATCACGGCGACGACGGAGGGGTCGTCGGGTTTCGTCTGCGGGCGGAAGCGGTGCAGCACGCCGTCGGGCGTCAGCACGAACTTCTCGAAGTTCCACATGATCGGGCCGCGCTTGCCCTCGGCATCCTTCGTCTTCTTCAGCGCCTTGAACAGCGGCGCCGCGCCCGTGCCGTTGACCTTCACCTTGTCGAGCACGGGGAACGTGACGCCGTAGCTCGTCGAGCAGAACTCGAGGATCTCGTCCATGGTCCCGGGTTCCTGGCCCATGAACTGGTTGCACGGGAATCCGAGCACCGTGAAGCCGCGGTCGCCGTACGTGCGCTGCAGCTGCTCGAGCTGCTCGTACTGCGGCGTCAGGCCGCATTTCGAGGCCACATTGACGATCAGCAGCACCTTCCCGCCGTAGTCGGCGAGGGTCGCGATCGATCCGTCGGCGGTGGTGAAGGGGATGTCGCGCAGGGCGTCGTCGGTCATATCCACAGCGTAGGCGCGCGCGAGCGCGGGGCGCGCCGGTTCTGGGAGAATGGGGAGGTGACCGCCACGACAGCCCCCGCCCGCACCCTGCGCATCGGGCCCATCGCACTCGACGCTCCCGTCGTGCTCGCACCGATGGCGGGCATCACGAACACGGCGTTCCGCCGCCTGTGCCGCGAGTACGGCGCCGGCCTCTACGTGAGCGAGATGATCACGACACGTGCCCTCGTCGAGCGCAATGCGACGACGATGCGGCTCATCACCCACCACGAGTCCGAATCGCTGCGCTCCATCCAGCTGTACGGCGTCGACCCGCACACGGTCTCCGATGCGGTGAAGCTCCTCGTCGACGAGGACCGCGCCGACCACATCGACATGAACTTCGGATGCCCCGTCCCCAAGGTGACGCGCAAGGGCGGCGGGTCGGCGCTGCCGTGGAAGCTGGATCTGTTCCACGACATCGTCACGGCGGCGGTGCGGGCCGCCGGGCCGATCCCGGTGACCGTCAAGATGCGCAAGGGCATCGACGACGACCACCTGACGTACCTCGAGGCCGCGCGCATCGCGGAGGACGCCGGGGTCTCCGCGATCGCGCTGCATGCACGCACCGCGAGTCAGTACTACTCCGGTCACGCCGACTGGTCGGCCATCGCGACCCTGAAGGAGACCGTCACGAGCGTCCCGGTGCTCGGCAACGGCGACATCTGGTCGGCCGACGACGCGCAGCGCATGATCGACGAGACCGGCTGCGACGGAGTCGTCGTCGGGCGCGGATGCCTCGGCCGCCCCTGGCTGTTCGGCGACCTGGCGCGCGCCCTCGGCGGAGCGGGTGCTGCGACCGGTGAGCCGGTCGATGCGACCCTCGCCTTCGTGGCCCGCGCCTTCCGCCGGCACGCCGAGCTGCTCGTCGAGTTCTTCGAGGACGAGGATCGCGGCTGCCGCGACATCCGCAAGCACGTCGCGTGGTACTTCAAGGGCTATCCCGTCGGCGGCGATCTGCGGGCGCGCCTGGCGACCGCGTCGAGTCTCGCCGAGATCGACGATCTGCTCGCCGAGCTCGACCTCGACGCGCCGTACCCCGGTGCCGCGGCGGAGGGGCAGCGCGGCCGCGCCGGCACGCCGAAGCGCACGGTGCTGCCCGAGGGGTGGCTCGACTCCCGCGAGATCGGCGCGCACGCACGAAGCCTCTCGGAGTCGGAGGCCGATACGAGTGGCGGCTGAGAGCGCCTCCGCCGTCGGCGTCTCCCCGGGCCGGCCGAGCGGATACGACGACGCCGACGCCGCACGATTCCACGGGGAGCGGCACCGCTCGCAGCGCGACGACTTCGCGCGCGACAGGGCCCGCGTGCTGCACTCGGCGGCGCTTCGCCGTCTCGCGGCGAAGACCCAGGTGCTCTCGCCCGCGTCTCCGGCCGACTTCGCGCGCAACCGGCTCACGCATTCCCTCGAGGTCGCGCAGGTCGGCCGTGAGCTCGCCACGGCGCTGCGGCTGTCGCCCGACGTCGTCGACACCGCCTGCCTCAACCACGACCTCGGGCATCCGCCGTTCGGGCACAACGGCGAACGCGCGCTCAACGACTGGGCCGCGGGCTTCGGCGGGTTCGAGGGGAACGCGCAGACGCTGCGCATCGTGACGCGCCTCGAGCCGAAGGTGATCGGCCCCGATGGCACGAGCTACGGACTCAACCTCACCCGTGCGAGTCTCGACGCCACGTGCAAGTACCCCTGGACGGCCGACCGCCCGCTGCCGGATGCCGGCGGCCGGCTGAAGTTCGGCGTGTACGCCGACGACGAGGACATCTTCCACTGGATGCGCGCCGACGCGCCCGGCCGGGTGCGGTGCATCGAGGCGGAGGTCATGGACCTCTCCGACGACATCGCCTACTCGGTGCATGACTTCGAGGACGCCATCGTCAACGGCTACCTCGACCCGGCGCGCCTGCGCGCCCCCGGCGAGCACGCGGGACTGCTCGACGCCATCCAGTCGTGGGTCGGCTACGACTTCCATCGCGACGAGCTCGAGGACGCGCTGTACCGGCTCACCGCCCTCGACCAGTGGCTTCCCTCCTTCGACGGGTCGCGTGCCGCCCTCGCGGGGCTCAAGAACCTCACGAGCGACCTCATCGGCCGCTTCGCCCGCGCCGCGACGGCCGCCACCCGCGAGGCGTACGCCACGCCGGTGCTCACCCGGTACCACGCGCATGTCGTGGTGCCGCGGGTCATCGAGGTCGAGATGGCGGTGCTCAAGGGCGTCATCGGAGCCTTCGTCGTCTCGATCGAGGGGCGCAAGGCGCTCTACAAGGAACAGCGCCGCATTCTCAAGCGCCTCGCCGACGCCCTGTGGGCGCAGCCCGAGCAGCTCGATCCGATGTTCCGCGGCGACTTCGCCGCGGCGGTGACGGATGCGGCACGCCGACGCGTGATCGTCGACCAGGTCGCGAGCCTCACCGACCAGCTGGCCCTCGCGTGGCACGCGCGGCTCGTCGGGCCGGTCGACGCGTCGTCGCTCGGCGTGTGGGTGCCGGCCGCCCACGACATGGCGGCGGTGGACTGATGCCCGGACGGATCGCCCAGGCCGACATCGACGAGGTCAAGTCGCGCGTCAACATCGCCGACGTGATCGGCGAGCGGGTCGCGCTGAAGTCCGCGGGTGTCGGCTCGATGAAGGGCCTGTGCCCCTTCCACGACGAGAAGAGCCCGAGCTTCAACGTGCGGCCGCAGGTGGGCTTCTACCACTGCTTCGGCTGCGGCGAGTCGGGCGACGTGTACACGTTCCTGCGCCAGATGGATCACCTGTCCTTCACCGAGGCGGTGGAGCGCCTCGCGGCACGCATCGGCTACACGCTGCACTACGAAGAGGGCGGCGCGGCACCGGAGACCTCGGGACGGTCGCGCCTGTATGCGGCGAACGCCGCGGCGGCGGAGTGGTTCCGGGAGCGGCTGATGTCGCCCGAGGCCGAGCCGGGCCGGCGGTTCCTCGGGGAGCGGGGCTTCGACGCGGGGGCTGCGGCGCACTTCGGCGTCGGGTACGCGCCGAAGGGGTGGTCGGGGCTGCTCGACGCGCTCACCGCGCAGGGCTTCACCCGGGACGAGCTCACGACCGCAGGGCTCGTCTCGCAGGGTCAGCGGGGCGTGTACGACAGGTTCCGGGGGCGGGTGATCTGGCCCATCCGCGACATCGCCGGGCAGACGCTCGGCTTCGGGGCGCGGCGGCTGTTCGACGACGACAACGGGCCGAAGTACCTCAATACGCCCGAGACCCCGCTGTACCGCAAGACGCAGGTGCTGTACGGGCTCGATCTCGCCAAGCGCGACATCGCGCGCGGCGAGCCCCGACGGGTCGTGGTGGTGGAGGGGTACACCGACGTCATGGCGTGCCACCTCGCGGGGGTGACGACCGCCGTCGCGACCTGCGGCACGGCGTTCGGCGCCGACCACATGGGCATCCTCCGCCGTGTCATCGGCGACGACGCCGCCGCCGAGGTCGTCTTCACGTTCGATCCCGACGCCGCCGGGCAGAAGGCCGCCGTGCGCGCCTTCGCCTCGACCCGCGGCGTGAAGGCGCAGAGCTTCGTCGCCGTGGGGCCGACCGGTCTCGACCCGTGCGACCTCCGCCTGCAGCGCGGCGACGCCGCCGTGCGTTCGCTCATGGACACGAAGGCGCCCATGTTCGAGTTCGTCATCGACCAGCGGCTGTCGGGGTACGACCTGCACACCGTCGAGGGACGCATCGGCGGGCTGCGCTCGGCGTCGCCGATCGTCGCCGAGCTGCGCGACCCGATCGTCCGGCGCGAGTACGAGCGCGTGCTCGCGCGACGGCTCGGAATGGACCCCGGCGAGGTGCACCGCGAGGTGGAGCGGGCCGGACGCGCGGAGGAGAAGGCGGGCCAGAATGCCGGACAGAGGGCCGAGAACGGCGGCGCGCCCGCGGGGGAGCGCCGGGGACCGGACGTGCGCACGACGTCTGCGACCGAGGGCGCTCCGGAGCTGCGGGTCACCCTGGCGTCGCTGCCGCGGACCGGCGAGGTCGCACTCGAGCGCGACGCGCTGATGGGGTTCCTGCAGTTCGGGCACCGCATCGACCCCGAGCTGCTGCAGCGTGCGGTGCGGCTCCCCCTGCGGCATCCCGCTCTCGACGCCGTGCGGCAGAGCGTCGCCGCGGTCTCGGATGTGTCACGGCACGGCTGGGCCGTCGACGCCGTCTCGGCGGTGCGCGAGCCGTACCGGGGGCTCGCCGCCGAGCTGCTCACGGGGGAGTTCCCCGCCCGGGACGACGAGCACGCCGCGCTGTCGACGCAGGATCTCGCCCGCCGGCTCGTGATGCGCTCGCTCGACGAACGCAAGCGCGGGCTGCTCGGCGACATCCAGCGCGTGTCGGCCGACTCGGAGGAGGGCCGCGCGGTCCGCGTGGAGCTGCGGAACCTCGACGCCGAGCGGCAGCGCCTGCTCGCGGACTCGTAGTGGCGGCGCCCGAGCGCACCCGGCAGGATGGGGGGATGCCTCGCCGACGCGACGCCGATGTCGCCATCCGCTGCTCCGACCTGTCGATTGCACGCTCGGCTGCGCGGCAGACGTCGGCCGATCGGGTCATCGACGGCGTCGACCTCGAACTCGCGCACGGCGGCACGCTCGGCGTCCTCGGCCCGACCGGGTCGGGGAAATCGACGCTCGCCGCGGTGCTGGCCGGTGCGGCCGAGCCGGGACTGGCGGTGGTCGGCGGCGAGGCCTGGGTCGACGGGATTCCGGTGCGGAGCGCGGGGCGGGCTCGCCGGGCGCTGACGTTCTATGCCGGCCATCTGCCGCAGGGGGCGAACACCCGCCTTCCCGCGCGCCTCACCGTCGAGGAGGTCATCGCGTCTCCGGTGACGAGTCGCGACCGCCGGGTGAACAAGCGGGCGCTGGCGATCCGCGTCGCGTCGCTGCTCGACGAGCTGAAGCTGCCGCTCGGAACCAGCGTGAAGTACCCCTACGAACTCAGCGCGGGGATGCGGCAGCGCGTCGCGATCGCACGGGCGCTCATGCTCGGACCGACGGTGCTGATCGCCGACGATCTGTTCGCGAATCTCGACCTGCAGGCGCGCGACGCCGTCGTCGACGCCGTGCGCCGGCGGCGCGACGAGGACGCCATGTCGACGCTGCTGGTCGGCAACGACCGGGAGGGGATCGCGGCGCTGGACGCCGAGGTCCTCGTCCTGCGTGCCGGCCATGTGGTGGCCTCTGGCCCGTCGATGGACGAGATGCTGTGGACCCCGGGCGCCGAGGCCGATCGGAGGATCGTCGCGTCCTGAGCGCGCCGGGAAGTTTGCTACGATGGTGTGGTTGCCCGCGGGGACGCGGAGCACATTCCTCCATAGCTCAATTGGCAGAGCAGCCGGCTGTTAACCGGCAGGTTCTTGGTTCGAGTCCAAGTGGGGGAGCGAAAGCCCCGAGCTCCACCTCGGGGCTTTTTCCTTTCCCGCTCAGGCCGCGGCGATCCGGTCGTCCCGCAGCGATGCCTCAGCCGGCGGCGACCCGCTCGACGAACGCCACGCTCGCGCTGGCGATCTGTTCCCGCGCGAGGTGGGCCGGGATCGTGGGGACGCCATCGCCGCCCTGCGCCCCGTAGTCGCCGAACTGCGCGTGCGATGCCCCGTCCATCACGACGAACTGCGCGTCCGCGGGAAGATTCCGCTTCGATGCGGCGATCTTCGCCGGCGTCGAGAGCCCGTCTCTGGTGCCCGAGATCGACAGCACGGGAACGTCGAGGCTCTCGCTCAGGTCTGTCGCCGGGTAGGACGCGTACAGGAGCAGACCCGCCGCCGGCGGTGTCTCGCCCTGACCCGTGGAAGCCTGCATGGCGGCGACGGTTCCGCCGAGCGAGTGGCCCGCCGTGATCCAGGCCCGGACGTCGCGGAGCGCCCGCTCCGCGTCGCCGAGTGCGCCGAGGGCGAGGAACGCGATGCCGAGCGGCTGCTTCGCGATCACCACCGGATAGCCTGCCTCGGCGATCGGTCGCAGCACGGCGGCGTACGCGCGCGCGTCGACGAGGGCGCCCGGCTGGAAGAAGACTCCTGTCGACGCTGCACCGACCGTCGGCGTCAAGACGATCCGCGTCGGCGTCTCGATGACCGTGACCCGGGTGTCGGTGTCCATGGCGGCCACCGCCGTCGGTCCCGCCGGGTGCGGCCGCAGCCACGCGACGGCGGCGAGGCACAGCACGGCCACGACGAGGAGGACGATGCGCACGACCCGCCGTCGTCGCCTCCGCCGCCGCAGCGCCCACACGCCGCCGGCCACCGACACGACGAGCGTCGCGGCGAGGACGATCGGGTACGCCGGGTGGGCGTGCACGACGCCGCCCCACGCTGTGACGCACACCCACAGCACGACGGCAGCGCCCAGGGCTCCGACGCCGAGCTGCACCCACGACAGCGCGTCGCGACGGATCATGCGACGTTGCTCTTCGCGGCCGCCAGACGGCAGATCACCGTCGTCGCGGCGACCGCCGCCGCCGCGACGAGCGCCGCGACCGCGGCGGGCACCGAGTGCGGCTCGCCGCCCAGGCGCGCGACGGAGACCCACACGAGCCCCCAGCACAGCGACAGTGCCGGCGCGACCCGTCCGCCTCCGCGCACCGCGAGTGCCACTCCGACGAGGCCCGTCACCGCGAGCACGCCCACGGCCCATCCATCCGCCGACAGCCCCCAGCCGTCGAACCCCGACGCGACGAGCGCGGCCGTGATGTTCGCGGCCGTCGCGACGCACACCCACCCGAGATACAGGCCGACGACGCCGTCGACGAGGAGCGCCTCGGCCCATCCGCCGCCCGACGATCGCAGGCACACGGTGAAGGCGTACCCCAGCACCAGGAGCAGGAAGATGATGACCACCACGCTCACCCAGATCCAGCCGGCCTGCACGACGATGATCCACAGGGCGTTCAGCAGGAGCGACACCGCAACGGCGTAGCCGAGCTGCCGCTCGCGATCGTTCGCCGCCTGCGACGGCAGCAGCTGGCGCACCGCATACGCGGCAAGACCGAGGTAGATCACCGACCAGACCGCGAACGCCGGGCCGGCCGGGGCGATGCGGGTCGCGTGCGCCGACAGCGCACCGCCCGCCGCATCCTGGATCGGCGTGCCGCCGAAGGCACCCGAGCCGATCGCCGCGACGATGATCGCCGCGACGACGCACACGATGACGACGACCTGGCGGACCCGATCGGAGGGGCGGATGGGCGTGGTGGTCACAGGGGCTCCTTGAGGGGACGGGTCGAGGTGTCGCGGCGCAGCCGCTTGATCACGAGCTCGGCGCTGATGAGGCACATCGGCAGCCCGATGCCGGGGATCGTGCTGCCGCCGGCGTAGAAGAGGCCGCGGATGCGCGACGACGCATTCCCCGCCCGGAGGAAGGCGCTCTGGCGCAGCGTGTGGCCGGGGCCGAGCGCCCCGCCGCGCCAGCTGTTCAGGTCGGCCGCGAAGTCGGCAGGGCCGACGGTGCGCCGCGCGACGATCCGTTCGGGGAGGTCCGGGATGCCCGCCCACTGCGCCAGCTGCGCGATGGCGGTGTCGGCGACGGCCTCCACCCCGGGGCTCCCGGTGCGGTCCTCGCCGCCGCCTCCGAGGCCGGGATCGGCCGGCACCGGCACGAGGAGGAAGAGGTTCTCCGCGCCGTCGGGCGCGACGCCCGGATCCGTGGCACTCGTGCGGCAGGCGTACAGCGACGGAGTCTCCGGGACCGATGTCGGCTCGTCGAAGATCGCGGTGAAGCCGGCATCCCACTCCTCGGCGAACAGCAGCGTGTGGTGGGCGAGCTGCGGGATCCCGCCGCGCACCCCGAGGTACACGAGAACGGCTCCGGGCCCCGGAGAGCGCCGCGACCACCACCGCTCCGGGTACGTGCGCAGGCGAGGCGGCACGAGCGCGGTCTCGGTGTGGTGGAGGTCGGCGGCCGAGACGACGACGTCGGCGGGAAGTGCGCCGGTGGCACCGGATGCGTCGACGAAACGCACGCCGGTCACGTGCGCACGATGCCCGGTCGTCTCGATCGCGACGGCCCTCGTGCCGGTGCGGATGCGCGCGCCGTGGGCGACTGCAAGCTCCGCGACGGCATCGATGACGCGGGCGATGCCGCCCTCGGGATACCAGACGCCCTCGTCGAGGTCGAGATGGCTCATCAGGTGATAGATCGCGGGAGCGGCATTCGGTGAGGACCCGAGGAACACCGCCGGATAGCCGAGGATGCGCCGCAGGCGCGGGTCGGTGAACGAGCGCGCGATGGCGGCGCTGAGCGGCTCACGCAGCATCCGCGTCAGCCGTCCGGCTCGCCGCAGCACGCCGCTGCTCACCAGCCGGTGCGGAGCGGCGAAGGTCGTGTAGAGGAACGTGTCGAGCGCCACGCGGTAGGCGTCGGCGGCCGAGTCGAGGTAGGCGGCCAGGCGCGCGCCCGCTCCCGGCTCGATGCCTTCGAAGAGGGCGAGGGCGGCCGCGCGGCCGGCCGGTACGTCGACGGGGCGATCCTGCCCCTCGAAGAACACGCGGTAGCCGGGGTCGAGCCGCTCCAGCCGGAACTGCTCCGCGGTCGTCGTGCCCATCAGGCGGAAGAAGTGCTCGAACACCTCCGGCATGAGGTACCACGACGGCCCGGTGTCGAAGCGGAAGCCGTCGCGCTGCCACACGCCGGCGCGGCCTCCGATCTCGGGCCGCCCCTCCAGCACGGTGACGTCGTGGCCCTCGCGGGCGAGGAGGGCTGCCGTGGCGAGACCGGCGATTCCCGCGCCGATCACGACGGCGCGGCTCATCCGTGGTTCCCGTTGCGGTGGACGGCGCCGCGCAGGCCGGCGAGCTCTGCGCGGGCGAACAGCGCCGCCTTGACCGCGGGCGGAACGCTGACCCGGGTCGTCAGGATGTGTGCGGCGGGCACGGCGCGCAGGCGCGCGCTGAGGGCCTGGAACAGGTCGTGCGCGGCGACGACGGCGCCGCGGCAGCCGAGGGGCAGCTCATCGATCGCGCTCCGCGCCGCGCGGAGGTCGTCGTCGATGTCGTCGAGCAGGCCGTTCTTCTGGGCGTCGGTGAGCGCATCGGGGTCGATCGCAGGGAAGTAGTTGCGTCCCAGCAGGCGCCAATCCGTCGCCAGGTCGCGGACGAAGTTCACCTTCTGGAACGCGGCGCCGAGCCGGCGGGCGCCCGCCTGAAGGCGCTCCCGGCGCGCGGGGGAGCAGTCGACCCCGAGGAGGAACGCCTGCAGGCACATGAGGCCGACGACCTCGGCGGAGCCGTAGATGTACGTCTCGACCTCGGCGCGCGTGAACGGGGCAGGATCGAGGTCACGGCGCATCGAGGCGAAGAACGGTGCGGTGAGCGCCGCGTCGAGCCGCGCTTCGCGAGCCGTGTCGGCGAACGCCTGGACCACGAGATTCGCGCTGTACCCTCCGGCGAGGGCGCGGGCGGTGTCGCGCTCCAGGTCGTCGAGGATCTCGCGCTGTCCCGACCGGTCGACGCCGGCCTGCGCGGCGGCGCCGTCGACGATCTCGTCCGCCACTCGCACCAGGCCGTAGATGTTCCGGATGTGGCCGCGTGTGCGTGCGTCGAACAGCCGCGTGGCGAGGCCGAACGACGTGGAGTAGCCGTCGATCACGCGGGCGGCCGCGGCGCGTGCGCAGTGACGATAGCGACGCAGGCTCGCGTCTGTCGCCGTCGTCGTCATCGCACGCGCTCGCGGCCGCTCGTGGTCACGTGTTCCGGCGACCGGTGATGGTGCGCAGGAGCCAGGCGATGATCGCGATCACGAGCAGGATGATCCCGATCCACAGGAGCCATTTCACCGCGGCGACGAAGCCGCCGACGAAGAGCAGGACGATGGCGATCACCGCGAGGATGATCAGAAGGATGTTCATGTGCTTCTCCTCTTCTGACGCCGGCGGGTCCGGCGTTCGACGTGATGCTGAGACGCTATCGGTGCCGGGGCATGCGGCGCACCCCCTTGCGCTCAGCCCCATCATGCTGTTGAGGGAATGGACGGCGGATGCGTGGCCGTCCGGCGGCGCGCAGCACGGCCCGCGAGAAGTCCGCCCATCGGTGCGGTCCAGACGTCGTGCCCCCGGGCTCCCCACCGCTCCAGCAGTCGGTTGGCGGCAAGGAACCCCGTCGTCGCGGCGCGCTCCATGAGCGCGACCGGCAGTTCGCAGCGCACGGCATCGCCCGCCAGGACCAGCTGCGGCCACGGCGTGTCGACGCCCGGCCGCTGTGACCACGGCGCCGGCGTGACGAGTCCGCAGTCGTCGCGCACCAGGATCTCCCGGTGGAGGGCGTGCGCATCCGTCGTCTCCGGATACACCTCCGACAGGCGCCGCCGCATCTCGGCGACGAGTGCGTCAGCGGTCGCCCGGTCGCTCATCACGGCCGGGTCGCACGCGATCCGCGCGCTGCGGCGGAATCCCGGGCCGAACGTCGTCAGCCATCTGCTCGCCGAAGGGTACGGACCCGCCGACATCCTCGTCGAGTGCGTGACGTAGGGCACCGCCGGCATGGTCACCACCCGGGAGTTCATCGCGATGGCGTGCTGGCATCTTCTCGACGATCCGCGCCTTGCCGACCGGTACCGCATCGCCGGTCGGGACGAGCGCTTCGCGATCCTGGAGGAGCTCATCCGGCTCGAGCCCGTCGTCGGTCATCTCTACCGGCGCGTGCAGGACGAGTTCACGATCACCGATCGTGAGCAGTCCTGGGTGCTGCACAGCGGCGACCTCGTCGACGTGTGCGTGCGGCAGACGAACGCCGACCACGACGCCGTCGGCGATGATCCGCTCGGCATCCGGCCGGGCAGGGCGATGCCGCCCGGAGTCGACGCAGCCGGGCTCACGTTCAGCGACGGCGCGCACAAGTGCCCGGGACGCTCCCTCGCCATCGGGGAGACGGATGCGCTGCTGAGCGACCTGCTCCGGCGCGACCCGGTGATCGCGACCCCGCCGGTGCTGGGGTGGAATGACCTCGTCTCGGGGTACACGCTGCGCGGAATGACGCTCCGGCTCGGGTGACAGGGCTCGGTTCGACGATCTCTCGCCGTCTGCGGCGTGTCAACCCGGTGGCAGGGCGGCGGGGCCTCGGCTGAACCTGCGACGATGACTTCCCGCCGTCGTGCCCGTGACTGGGCGCACCCCGTCTCCGCGGCACGCCCTGCTGGCCCGGACCCGGCCCTCGACGTGCTCATCCCCACCGCCGGGCGACCCGCCGAGCTCGCCGTCACCCTCGCCGGTCTCGCCGCTCAGGACGACCCCGCGTTCCGTGTCGTCGTGAGCGATCAATCGGATGACGAGGAGCCGCTCGGATCGCCCGCGGTGCAGGCGATGGCCCGCGTGCTCGCGGCGCAGGGCCGCCCCGTCGAGCTCATCCGCCGACGGCGGCGCGGAATGGCGGAGCAGCGCGCCTTCCTGCTGCACCGCTCCCACGCCGACGCGGTGCTGTACCTCGACGACGATGTGTGGCTCGAGCCCGGCGCCCTGCAGACGATGCACACGGCCCTGCACGAGCTCGGCTGCGGGTTCGTGGGGATGGCGGTGCAGGGGCTGTCGTTCCTGGGCGAGGAGCGGCCCGACGAGCAGGAGCCGTTCGCCGTCTGGAACGGCGCCGTCTCGCCGGAGCGGGTGCGCCGCGACACCCCCGAGCACGATCGCTGGCGACTGCACAACGCCGCGAACCTCACGCACATCGCCCGCCATGTGGAGTTCCCCGAGACCGGGTGGCTGCCGTACCGCGTCGCCTGGGTCGGCGGGTGCGTGATGTTCCGCCGGTCCGCCCTGACCGCCGTGGGCGGTTTCGACTTCTGGACCCGGCTGCCGGCGTCCCACGTCGGGGAGGACGTCGTCGCCCAGTGGCGCGTCATGGAGCGCTTCGGCGGCGCCGGCATCCTTCCCAGCGGCGCCGTGCACCTGGAGTCGCCCACGACGCTCGACGACCGGCGCATCGACGCACCCGACGTCATCCTGGCGCCCGCGCAGGGCGCTCCGCAGCGTCGCACGACCGCGTGACGGCAGGGGGAGCAGTACTCCGCTTCTCCTGCTTCTTCAAGCCCCTCCACAGAAGCGCTTCTCCCGCTGAGCATGGCGCACGAAAGGGAGGCCGAAATGACAGCTGACATCGCGGACCGCACGACCCAGCTCGTGATCGGGAATCTCGCGCTCGCCCAGTCGATCGCCCGCCGGTTCGGGCGCCACGACGCGGGGCGCGACGAAGACCTCGTGCAGGTGGCCTACCTCGGCCTCATCAAGGCCGCACGCCGCTACCGAGAGGGCCGCGGAGCCGGATTCGCCGCGTACGCCGCACCGACGATCGAGGGCGAACTGAAACGCTACCTCCGCGATCACGGCTGGTCAGTGCGCCCCCCGCGTGCCGAGCAGGACCTCAATCGCCGGATCCTGCGTGCAATGCCCCGTCTCGCCCAGGAACTGCAGCGCACCCCCTCGCGCGCCGACGTGGCGCGCGCGCTCGACGAGTCGCCGGAGGCGGTCTCCGCCGCCGTGGCCTGCGACGGGTCGCTGCGCGCCGTGTCGCTCGACGCCCCGGTGCACACGGATGCGTCGACGACGCTCGCCGACGCGCTTCCCGACGAGCGCGCCGGAATCAGCGTGTACGAGCAGCGCGTGATGTTGTGGGCGGCCCTGCGCACCCTTCCGGCGCGCGAGCGGATGATCGTGTATCTGCGCTTCTTCGAAGACCTGTCGCAGCAGAGCATCGCCGAGCGGATGGGGGTCTCCCAGATGCACGTGTCGCGGCTCCTGCGCCGCACGCTGGAACGGCTGCGGCTGGCGATCGGCGCATGACCTCACACGTCGAGCCGGTCGATCGCCTCGAGCACGTCGGCCGGGGTCACGGCGAGGAGCGCCGGATCGGGGTCGGGGGCGAAGGCGTCGCCGCGCCGCACCGATTCGTCGGTCAGCGCGATGTGCGGACCGGGCGGCGGTCCCCATTCGGCGACCGGCGCAGGGCCGAACAGCACCACCGACGGGCGACCGTACGCGGACGCGACATGAGCGGCCCCGGTGTCGGCGGAGACGACGAGCCGGGCCGCGGCGATCGTCGCGATGAACACATCCAGATCCATCCGGCCCGCGGCGACGGCCGACCGGTCGAGCCCCGCGCGTTCGGCGACCGCCACCGCGCGCGCACGGTCGGCTTCGCCGCCGGTGACGAGCACATCGTGCCCCGCGGCGGAGAGGGCGGCGGTGATCGCCGCGAACCGCTCCTCCGGCCAGCACCGCGAGCCGTACGCGGCACCCACATGGACGACGGTCGGGGACGGGAGCGCGGGTGCCGCGCGCGGCGGATCGAGGGCGAGCTCGCCAGGATCGGCATCGACGCCGAACGCACCGACGAGGCGCACCCAGCGCTCCCGCTCGTGCAGATCGTCGCGCCACACCGGTTCCCGCGGGTCGCCCGGCACGGCCGGAATGCGATGCGCGATCGTGAGCGGCGCGCGCAGGTCGCCGACAAGCCGCCGGCTGCGCGCACCCGAGCCGTGGAGGTTCACCGCCACGTCGACCGAGCCGGGCGCGAGGGGGATCGGCGCGTCGAGGCCGGGGACGGGCAGCATCTCGTCGACCGCGCCGACGAGGTCGACGGCGGGCGCGAGCCAGCCCGTCGTCGCGAGCACGATGCGGTGGTCGGGGAACGCTCGCCGCAGGCCCCGCAGCGCCGGCACCGCGACGAGCAGGTCGCCGAGCTTGAGTGCGCGCAGCACGAGCATCGTCGGGGTCATGCGGGAAACGATGCCCTGCGCCGCCCGGTCCTGTCCACCCGGAGCGGCTCCCGTCGCGGACTGCAGGGCGGCGCGGCGACGTCGGCCCGCCGGTTTGGAACCTGCGCAGCGAGGGGACGGTGAGGAGATGACTGTGACAGGCCTGCCGGACGCGGTGCTCTTCGACCGCGACGGCACGCTCGTCGAGGACGTGCCGTACAACGGCGATCCCCCCGCCGTCGTGCCGCTGCCCGGTGCCGCTGCGGCACTGCGGCGCCTGCGGCTGGCCGGAGTGCGCACGGGGCTCGTGTCGAACCAGTCGGGGGTCGGCCGCGGATACATCACCGACCAGCAGGTCGGCGCGGTGAACCGGCGGCTCGAGGAGCTCGTCGGGGCGTTCGACGTATGCCTGTACTGTCCGCACGCTCCGGATGCCGGCTGCGACTGCCGCAAGCCCGCGCCGGGCCTCGTGCTGATCGCATGCGAGATCCTGCGCGTCGACCCGGCTCAGGTCGTCGTGATCGGCGACATCGAAGCCGATCGGCTCGCGGCCGAACGCGCCGGGGCGACCGCCGTCCTGGTCCCGAACGACGCGACCCGGGCCGACGAGGTCGCGCGCGCGCCGCGCGTCGCCGCGACCCTGTCCGCGGCCGTCGATCTCGTGCTCGCCGCGGTGGACCACCCGCTGGAGGTGGCCGGATGACGCGCGTGCTCGTGGTGCGGCTCGACAGCGTCGGCGACGTGCTGATCTGCGGCCCCGCCGTCCGGGCGGTGGCAGCGGGGCACGACGTCGAACGGGTGACGATGCTGTGCAGCGCCGCCGGCGCAGCGGCGGCGCGCCTGCTGCCGGGCGTCGACGACGTCCTCACATGGGACTGCCCCTGGGTCGTCGTCGATCCACCGCCCGTGACGCAGAGCCGCATCGACGCGACGGTGCGGACGATCCGCGCGGGCGGGTTCGACCGGGCGATCGTGCTGACGTCGTTCCACCAGTCGCCGCTGCCGGTCGCGCTCATGCTCCGCATGGCGGGCATCGGTGACATCACGGCGGTCTCGGTCGACCATCCGGGCGCCCTGCTCGACGTGCGCCTGATCCCCGGCGAGACGTTCGTGGAGGACCGCCCCGAGCCGGAGCGCGCGCTCGCGATCGCCGCGGCCGCAGGTTACACGCTGCCGCCCGGCGATGACGGCAGGCTGCGGATCGTCGAACCCGGCCCGGTACCGGCGGGCTTCGGCCTCACCGGCGGGTACATCGTCGTCCATCCCGGGGCGAGCGCTCCCACGCGGCGCTGGCCCGCCGACCGGTTCGTCGCCGCCGTGCGGCTGCTGCACGAGCGCGGGCACGGGATCGTGGTCACCGGCGACCGCGCCGAGCGCCCCCTCACCGCCGCGGTCTCCCAGGGCGGCGGGATTGCCCGCGACCTGGGCGGCGCGCTCCCGCTGCGGGCGTTGGCCGCCGTGCTCGCCCGCGCGTCGGTGCTCATCTGCGGCAACACCGGTCCCGCGCACCTCGCGGCCGCGGTCGGCACTCCCGTCGTGTCACTCTTCTCGCCGGTGGTGCCCGCGCTCAAGTGGGCGCCGTACGGGGTGCCGACCATCCTGCTCGGCGACCAGGACGCTGCATGCCGGGGAACGCGGGCACGGGAGTGCCCGATCCCGGGCCACCCGTGCCTCACGCACGTGCGGCCGGAGGACGTGGCCGATGCGTGCGAGCGTCTCGCCGCCCAGGCAGCCCGCCTGGAAGGAGCCTCCGCATGAGGATCCTGTTCCGTCACGTGCACGGGGGATACGCCGACAGCTTCCTCCGCGGCGACCACGAGTACCTCATTCCGACGACGGAGCCGCTGCGGCTGTCGGAGCATTGGCCCGGCGCGCGCATCGTCGACCCGGGCGCACTGCGCGACGAGCCGATCGACGTCGCGGTCCTGCAGAGCCCCGACGAGATCGAGCAGGTGCACGACGCCACCGGTCGGCGTCCGGGGCGCGACGTGCCCGCGGTGTACCTCGAGCACAACGCCCCGCGCCCGTCGGCGGCCCACTCTCGGCATCCGCTCGCCGACCAGCACTCGATCCCGATCGTCCATGTCACGCATTTCAACCGGCTCTTCTGGGACAGCGGCCGCGCCCCGACCACGGTGGTCGAGCACGGCATCCCCGATCTCGGCCGACTGTACCGGGGCGACAGCGCGCGCATCGGGGTGGTGATCAACGAGCCCGGACGCCGCGGCCGCACCACGGGCACGGATCTCCTGCCGGCGTTCGCCGCGATCGCCCCTGTGGACGTGTTCGGCATCGCGGCGGCGCAGGCCTCCTCCGGACGCGGGTACGGAGTGCACGACGCCGGCGATCTTCCCGCCGACCGGCTGCACGCGGAGCTTTCCGATCGGCGGCTGTATCTGCATCCGTATCGGTGGACCTCGCTCGGCCTGTCGCTGCTCGAGGCGATGATGAGCGGGATGCCGGTCGTCGCCGTCGCCGCCACCGAGGCGATCCGCGCGATCCCCGCCGGCGCCGGCGTCGTCTCGACCGAGCTGGACGAGCTCGTCCGCGGGGCGCGAGCCCTCATCGCGGATCCGGATCTCGCGCACGAGATGGGGGAGCGCGGGCGGGAGTACGCGCTCGAGAACTATTCACTCCCGCGCTTCCTCGCCCGCTGGGACGAGGTGCTGACGCACGCGGTGGCGATGTCCGCGCCGCGCGCCCGACGAACGGTAGGAGCGACACGATGAAGATCGCGATGGTCTCGGAGCACGCCAGCCCCCTCGCCGCCGCCGGCGGAGTGGACGCCGGCGGCCAGAACGTGCACGTCGCGGCGCTCGCCGGCACCCTCGCCGCCCGCGGCCATCGGGTGACGGTGTACACGCGTCGCGACGACGAGGCGCTGCCGCGCCGCGTGGCGATGCGCGACGGCGTCGACGTCGTGCACGTCGACGCCGGACCCGCGCGCCGCATCCCCAAGGACGACCTGCTGCCGCTGATGGCGGAGTTCGCCGACGACCTGCTCTCGTGCTGGAGCGCCGACGCCCCCGACGTCGTGCACGCGCACTTCTGGATGTCGGGGGTCGCCTCCCTCGATGCGGCAGGACGGATGCCGCAGCCGGCGCCCCCGGTCGTGCAGAGCTTCCACGCGCTGGGCCACGTCAAGCGTCGCTTCCAGGGCGCCGACGACACGAGTCCCGCGCAGCGCCGGGAGCTCGAGCCGTCCGTGGGGCGGAACGCCGACCTGGTGATCGCGACCTGCTCCGACGAGGCCTTCGAGCTGCGCGGCATGGGCGTCGCTCCCTCCCGCATCGCCTTCGCCCCATGCGGCGTCGACACCGCGCTGTTCACCCCCGAGGGCGAGTCCCGCGACCGCACCGCCGCCTTCCGGGTGCTCAGCGTCGGGCGGCTCGTGCGCCGCAAGGGCGTCGATCTCCTCATCGACGCGCTCGCCCTGCTGCGTCGGCGCGGCGTCGACGATGTCGAGCTCGTCGTCGCCGGAGGCGCTCATCCCGAATCGACCATCGGCACCGATCCCGACGCCGTGCGCCTGATGGCGCACGCGCAGCTGCGCGGAGTGGCCGACCGGGTCGTGTTCCTCGGTCAGGTTCCCCACGCCGAGCTGCCCGCACTGCTGCGGTCCGCCGACACCGTCGCATGCACGCCCTGGTACGAGCCGTTCGGCATCGTGCCGCTGGAGGCGATGAGCACCGGCGTTCCGGTGATCGCGGCGGCTGTCGGCGGGCTTCGCGACACCGTGGTCGACGATGTCACCGGCATCCACGTGCCGCCCCAGGACGCCGCCGCGATCGCCGCGGCGGTCGAGGCGCTGCGCCGCGAGCCGGAGTGGGCCCGCGCCCTCGGACGCGGCGGCCGCGCACGCGCCGTGCAGCGGTTCACATGGGAACGTGTCGCGCTCGACACCGAGCGCGCCTATCGCAAGGCGCTGGCCGGTCGCGCTCATGCGCCCCGTACGACGACGGCGGCGGTGGGACGATGAGCACCACGACGTACGCCACCCGGGCGAGCCAGACCGCGCACGTCGCCCTGTCGGAGCACCTGCGCCAGCACGCCACGACGCTCCAGGCGCTCACCGCCGACATCCCGGTCATCCTCGAGTGGGGGCACGACCTCGCCGACCGGCTCCGTCGCGGGCACCGGCTCATCGCGGCGGGCAACGGCGGATCGGCGGCCGAGGCCCAGCATCTCACCGCCGAGCTCGTCGGCAGGTTCGACGGCGAGCGGGCGCCGTTCTCGGCGATCGCGCTGCACGCCGACACGTCCAGCATCACGGCGATCGGCAACGACTACGGCTATGACGAGGTGTTCGCCCGGCAGGTCGCCGCCCACGCACGGGCGGGGGATGTCGTGATGCTGCTGTCGACGAGCGGTCGCAGCCCGAACCTCCTGCGCGCGGCCGGCACGGCGCGCGCCGTCGGGGCGGAGGCCTGGTCGCTCACCGGTGAGGCGCCGAACCCCCTTGCCGATGTCTGCGACAGGTCGCTGACGCTGCCCGGGACGGGCGCCGCCGTGCAGGAGGCCCAGCTCGTCGTCATCCACATGCTGTGCCGGGTGTTCGATGCGCACATCCGTGACCGTGGCGACCGGGGAGGACCACGATGAAGATCGGCGTGATCGGCGACACCCTCCTCGACGTCGACCTGATCGGCGACGCCGACCGGCTCGCCCCCGACGGGCCGGTGCCGGTGGTGTCGGTGCGCGACAGCATCCGCCGCCCCGGAGGCGCGGGACTCGTCGCAACGCTCCTCGCACACGACGGCGTCGACGTCGCCCTCGTGACGGCGCTGGCGGATGATGCGGAGGCGGACGAGCTGCGCACCGCGCTTCAGGATCGGGATGTCGAGCTCGCGACCACGAGCCTGGCCGGCGCGACCCCGGTGAAGACGAGGCTGCGAGCAGGCGGCCACACCGTGGCCCGCATCGACTCCGGCGACGCCTTCGGACATCTCGACCCCTTCCGCACCGACGCGCTCACCGCCCTCGGCGACTGCGATGCCGTCATCGTCGCCGACTACGGGCGCGGTGTCGCAAGCGATCCCCTGCTGCGCCGACTGCTGGAGAGCCGTGGTCCCGGGACGCCCATCGTGTGGGACCCGCACCCCCGCGGCCCACGACCCGTGCCCACCGCCGCCCTCGTCACGCCGAACGCCGCCGAGGCCGCCGCATTCGGCCACGTCGTGGGCGAGAGCGCGCGCGCCGCCGCCCTCGCCGCCGCGGCGCTGGTGCAGCGGTGGCAGGTTCCCGCCGTCGCGGTGACCCTCGGCGAATCGGGCGCCGTGCTCGCGCGCCGGGGCGTACCGCATCCCCACGTCGTGCCCACGAGCCCGGTCGCCGCCGCCGACTCCTGCGGCGCGGGCGACCGCCTCGCTGCCTCCGCCGCCGTCGCGCTGGCCCGCGGGGAGGATGTCGCGTCCGCCCTGGAAGCGGGAGTCGAGTGTGCGAGCAGCTTCATCGCGGGAGGCGGCGTCGCGGCGCTGCACGGTGAACCCGAGCGCCGGCTCTCGTCCGCGGAGAGCGTGGTGGCCCGCGCGCGTGCGACCCACGCGCGCGGCGGGACCGTCGTCGCGACCAGGGGGAGCTTCGACGCGATCGACGCCGGCGTCGTCCGGCTGCTCGCCGCCGCGCGGTGCCTCGGCGACTGCCTCATCGTGCTCGACGAGGATCCGCCGGGCGCAGGCGCCCGCCGGCCGACGGCGGAGCGGCGCGAGATCCTCGCCGCTCTGCAGTGCGTCGACGCGGTCGGTGCCGCCGGTGAGGGGGCGAAGGCGGAGGCGCTGCTCGACCAGCTCCGCCCCGATGTCTGGGTCGTACCGCACGGCGCCGAGACCGGGCCGGCCGAGCGAGCGGTGATCAGCCGCTGCGGGCGGGTCGTGACGGTGGCCGCACGGGCGCCGCACCCGGTTCGAGACGACCGGGATGCGGCGCCGCTGAGCGCCGTCGGATGACGCCGCCGGCGGATGAGCGGCGCGAGCGCGCCGATTCAGAGGCGCACGTGTGCGCCGGATGAGAAGGAGGAACGTCCATGACTGCTGACCGCCCGATCGGGAACGTGCTGATCACCGGGGGAGCCTCCGGGCTGGGCGCCGCCGTGGCGACGGCCGTGCGTGAGGCCGGGGGGCGCCCCCTGGTCCTCGACCTGCACACCCACGGCGTCGACGCCGATGCGCACGAGGTCGACGTCTCGGATTCGGCGCTCGTCGACAGGGTGGTGCCGCAGATCATCGCCGATGCCGGCGGCGTGGACGCGGTCGTCACGGCGGCGGGCATCGACCGCCCCGGCCTCTTCTCGGAGGTCGCGACGGCGGACTGGGAGCGCATCGTCGCCGTGAACCTCCTGGGCACCGTCGCCGTCGTGCGCGCCGCGCTGCCCGCCCTCACCGCCGCGCACGGCCGCGCCGTGCTCGTCGCGTCCTCGCTCGCGCTGCGCGCCCTGCCGGCCGCCACGGCCTACTGCGCGTCGAAGTTCGCTCTCGTCGGGTTCTCGCGGGCGCTCGCGCAGGAGCTGCAGGGCAAGGTCGGGGTGACGACGGTCTTCCCGGCGGGAATGGACACCCGCTTCTTCGACGGCCGCGACGCCCAGTACCGGCCGGCTCCCGACGCGCATCTGATCGATCCGGCAGCGGTGGCCGACGCCATCGTGTTCGCCCTGCGGCAGCCGGCGGGCGTGGAGCTGCGGGAGTTCGTCATGTGTCCCGACGACGAGCCGTCCTGGCCGTAGGAGCGCAACGCGCGTCGGGGCCGCGGGCGGCGACGGTTCACGGCGCCGCGGCGAGCTCCCGGACGTCGGCGAGCACGGCCGACACCGGCACATCGGCGACGAACGACACGTCGTGCGTGCACCGCGGGGCGGTCCAGCCGACCTGGGTCACGTCGACGCCGCACACCGGGCACGCCGCGGTCCACGCCATCTGCACGCGGTGGCGACGCCGCGACAGCGGAGCGCCGTTGATGACATTCCCGATCCAGAACACTCCCGCCGTGGGGGTGCCCACGGCGTGCGCGAGATGACGTGGCCCGCTGTCGTTCCCGAGGAACACCGTGGCGGCGTTCAGCAGCGCGATGAGCTCGCTGAGGCTCAGCCGGCCGCCCAGCGACTCGACGCCGTCGTGCCCGGCGAGGCGCGCCACGCCGTCGGCCACCGCGGCGTCGCCCGAGTCGCCGACGACCGCGACACGCCATCCGTCGCCGGCGCACGTGCGGGCGACCGCGGCGAAGGATGCGGCGGGCCAGCGCCGACGCGGATCGGTTGCGCCCGGATGTACGACGAGCAGCGGGCGGTCGGACTCCGGCCACCGCGCGCGGGACAGTTCACGCTCGGCGTCCGTGACGTCGAGCTGCGGCTCCGTCAGGGCGGGCGACGCGCCGGCGAGGGAGGCGACCTCGACCCAGCGGGCGACCTCGTGCTGGTAGTACACGTACGGCAGCGTCCGCTCGAGCGGCGCCGCGTCGGGCGTCTGCAGCCCGACCGAGTGCCGCGGGTGCAGCTCGCTCAGGAACGGGTTCGAGAACCGTCCGCCCCCGTGCATCTGGCACGCGAGATCGATGTGCAGCGCCCGCATGCGGGCGAAGAACTGCTCGCGGCCGGCCGCGTCGTCGCCGTGCCCCTGCACACCCGGAGTCTCCGGCAGCACCTCCACGCGGTCGACCGCACCGCGGCGTCCCTCCAGCAGCTGACGGTGCGCCGCGGTGCCGAGGAGCACGATGCGGGCGTCGGGATACGCGCGGCCCAGGGCTTCGACTGCAGGGAGCGCGAAGACGAGGTCGCCGAGGCCGCCCCCGCGCAGCACGGCGATCGTCGCCACACCCGCGAACCTGCCGTCGGTCATGCGTTCCTCACTCCCTCTGCTTCCCCCGGCGACGAGTGTTCGAAACGAGGTGTGATCGTGGGCGGTCGTGGGTAGGAGAAGGAGATGGTCGATGTCGTCGAAGCTGTCGCGCAGAAGATCGAGGAGCAGCATCCCCGGGTCACGGTGCTCGGAGCGGCCATGCTCGACCGCTGGGTCACCGGTCGCGTCGAGCGCCTCTCACGGGAGGCGCCGGTCCCGGTCGTCGAGGTGCACGCGACGAAGGAGTGCGCGGGCGGTGCCGGCAACACCGCGGCGAACCTCTCCGCTCTCGGCGGTCGCGTGCGCATGCTGACGGTGGTGGGCGGGGACGACGAGGGCCGGCGGCTGCGGCACCTGCTCGAGGAGAGCGGAGTGGACGTGACTGCGGTGGTCGTCCGTGACGGCGCCGACACCCCGTGCAAGACGAGGATCGTCGGCAACGAGCAGATCCTCGTACGCGCCGACGTGCCGTCGGCGCTGCGGCTGACCGCCGCCGAGCAGGACGAGTGGGCTGCCGTCGTCGCGGCGATGGAGGCCGACGAGACGCTCATGGTCTGCGATTACGCGAGCGAGATGTTCCCGACGGCGTTCATCGGGCGGCTCGGCGCGCTCGCCCGCTCGTGCCGCACGATCGTCGACTCGCACGACCTCTCGCGCTGGGCGGCCCTCGAACCCGACATCGTGACGCCGAATGCGGCCGAGGCGGAGCGACTGATCGGGATGCCGCTGAACGGCGCGGACCGGGGAGCGGTGACCGACGCGCACCGGGCCGACATCCTCACCGCCGCGCACGCCCACCGTGCCGTCGTCACGCTCGACCGCGACGGCGCCGTCGCCCTCGACGGGGAAGAACCCGCCCACGCGACGCTCGCGCGGGCAGTGCCGGAGTCGCAGACCGCGGGTGCCGGCGACACGTACGCGGCCGCCCTGGCCCTCGCCACCGCCGTCGGCTGCGACCTTGCCGACGCGGCCGACATCGCGCAGGCGGCCGCCGACGTCGCGGTGCAGCGCGTCGGCACGAACGTGTGCACGCTGGCCGACCTGCGCGGCGGGCGCCCGCACGAGGATGCCGTCGTCGCCGATCGCACGGCGCTCCGGGCGGTGCTCGATGCCGAGCGACGAGCCGGCCGCACCGTGGTGTTCACGAACGGATGCTTCGACATCCTCCACCCCGGGCACACGGCCTACCTCGCCCAGGCGAAGGCGCTCGGCGACATCCTGGTCGTCGCCGTCAACGATGACGACTCGGTGCGCAGGCTCAAGGGACCGGAGCGCCCGGTGAACACGGTCGACGACCGGGCGCGGGTGCTCGCGGCCCTCCACTGCGTCGACTACGTCATCCCCTTCCCTGAGTCGTCGCCGATCGCGCTGCTGTCGCTGCTGCGGCCGCAGCTGTACGTGAAGGGCGGCGACTACACGCCGGAGATGCTCGACGAGACGAGCGTGGTGCTCGCCTACGGCGGGCAGGTGAAGACGCTGGGCTACTTCCCGACCTACTCGACGACCTCCGTCGTCGAGCGCATCACCCGCGGCCGCGATCCCGCGGCCTGACGAAAGGAGCACGGATGTCCGATTCGACAGATCCGCACAAGCACGTCGACGTGCCCGACGAGGCGCAGGTGCCCGGCCCCTTCCAGGGCTCACCGGACGAGAAGCACGCCGACACCGGCCGCACCGGCGACGACCAGGACTCCGGCGGCGACGGCTCGCAGGACGACGGCGACGAGGGCGACGAGGACCGGCCCGGGCAGCGCGGCGGCGCCGACGCATCCTGAACCGGATATCCCTCCTCACCCGGATATCCCTCCTCACCCGGCTATCCGCGCACGGACGCGGTGTCAAGCCCCGTACCCGGCCTCGTCCCCGGCGGCAGACTTCACGTGAGTCCCGGAGCCGGCCGGCTCCGGGACCGGGAGGAAGGGAGCCGACGTGACCGAGAAGACGATAGTCCCGCCGATCCGCACGTGGTGGCCGTACCTGACCGCCGGAGCCCGGCACGAAGTGCTGCGCGACCCGCACGCGCCGCTCGGCGAACGCGTGCGCGCCGAGATCCGCACCATCACCGAGCAGAGCGTCGAAGACGGCGCACGGCTCGACGACCGCGATGTGCAGTTCGCCCACGAACAGATGGAGACGGTCGACTGAGCCGAGCCATCCCGCCGATCGACCGAGAGGAGCACTGCCATGACCGACACGTCCGCCGCCGATCCGCACGATGAGCACCGCACCGAGGGGTTCCCGCCGCAGGGGCAGGATCAGCCCGCGACCCTCGATGAGACGACACCCGACCCCGGCCACGGCGAGACGAGCTACGTCGGCCACGGCCGGCTCGCCGGGCGCAAGGCGCTCGTGACCGGCGGCGACTCCGGAATCGGGCGCGCCGTCGCGATCGCGTTCGCGCGCGAAGGGGCCGATGTCGCGATCGTGCACCTGCCGGAGGAGCAGGAGGATGCCGATGGCACCGTCCAGCTGATCCACGAGGCGGGCCGCGCGGGCCTGAGCCTCGCGGGGGGATCTGCGCGACGAGGACTTCGCATCGTCCATCGTCGACCGCACGATCGAAGCCTTCGGCGGCATCGATCTGCTGGTGCTGAACGCCGCCTACCAGAAGGACCGCAGCGGGATCGCGGAGCTGGAGACGGAGGAGTTCGACCGCGTCCTGCGCACGAACCTGTACGCCATGATGTTCACCGCGCGCGCCGCGGTGCCGCATCTGCCCGCCGGCGCCACGATCACCGTCACCTCCTCGATTCAGGCCTTCCAGCCGTCGCCGGGGCTCATCGACTACGCCATGACCAAGGCCGCGCAGGTGGCCTTCGTCCGCGCTCTCGCCGAGGAGCTCGGTCCCCAGGGCATCCGTGTGAACGCCGTCGCCCCGGGACCGGTCTGGACGCCGCTGATTCCGGGGACCGGTTGGGATGAGGACAAGCTCGCGTCGTTCGGGCAGGACACTCCGCTCGGCCGAGCGGCGCAGCCCGCGGAGCTCGCGGGCGCTTATGTCTACCTCGCCTCGGGCGACGCCTCATACGTGTCCGGCGCCGTGCTCCCGGTGACCGGCGGCAAGCCGCTCTGACACGATAAGGGCGACGCCCCGGCGGGGCGTCGCCCTGTGTCACGTCTCGCCGCGCGGCGTCAGCGTGGATCCTCCACGCGCAGGTCGTCCGGCCCGTCGTCCGTGTCATCCGTCGCCTCCGGCTCATCCTCGGGCAGCATGTCGCCCTGCCCGTCGGGGCCGAGCTCCGCGTCGAGCGGATCGTCGTCCTGCGTCTCGGGCTGCAGGCTCTCGTCCTGCGCCTCGATGTCCTGCATCGGGACCTCTTCGTTCTCGTGCGGTTCGTTCGAAGGGTCGTACCCCTCATCGGCGATGCTGACCATGCCGGCTCCTCTCACTCGGGGACACCACGGTGCCGGGACGGCGACCGGGGCGCACGGGGGTTGACACGGCAACTCCCGATCTGCCGCAGCGAAGTCAAGCCCCTCGACAGCAGCGAGGCGCGCATGGTCGAGTGCGACCATGGTCGACAAGATGGTGATCAGACGAGTACGCGGCGAACGCGACGACCGGGGACGGCCCGTCATGTTCGCCACCTGGACCGCCCTGATCTTCGCCGGCCTCGCCGTGATGATCGTGATCCCGCTGATCGGACGGTGATACGTGAAACGCTTCCTGCGCGACAACGGACTGAGCCTGTGCTTCCTCACGATCTTCCTGCTCGCACTGGCGGGCCAGTCGCTGGCCGGCTGGTTCCAGCAGAACGAAGACGCCCTGCAGCATGGGACGAGCACGATGGGCTACGGCGAGTTCATCACCTCGTCCGCCTTCCTCGTCGATGTGGCGGAGAACTGGCAGAGCGAGTTCCTCCAGTTCTTCCTGTTCATCCTCGCGACCGTGTGGCTCATCCAGCGCGGGTCACCGGAGTCGAAACGCCCCGGTGACCAGGGCGTCGGCACCGACCGTGAGCAGAAGGTCGGGCGTCACGCTCAGCCCGAGTCGCCGCGCGGGGCGAGGAGCTCGGGCTTCGCGGGATGGCTCTACGCGAACTCGCTGCTCATCATGATGGGAGCGATCTTCCTGCTGTCATGGTTCGCGCAGTCGCTCGGCGGCGTGGTCGTGATGAACCAGGAGAATGCCGAGCACGGTCAGCCGGCGATCACGTGGGCCGAGTACCTGATCGAGCCCGACTTCTGGAACCGCACGCTGCAGAACTGGCAGTCCGAGTTCCTCGCGGTGGGGTCGATGGTCGTGTTCAGCATCTACCTGCGTCAGCGGGGGTCGGGCGAATCGAAGCCCGTCGGCACCGCGCACATGACCACGGCGGAGGAGTCGTCCTGACCGGAGCCGTCGCCGTGGGGCTCGCGTCCGGGCGCCTAGGCGCTCTGGCCGGGCTCCATCGGCTCGACAGCCTCGGGTTCGGGGGTCAGATGAAGGCCGGTGAGTGAGTTCGCGGTCGCGGCGAGCTGCTCCAGCCACTCGCGATTGAGCTGCGGCTGACGGCTGCCGTAGTACGTGAAGACGAGGTTCGAGCGTGAACTCAGCCAGACCGTCGTGCGTCCCTGGCCGACGGAGGGGTCGTCCTTCCACGTGAAGCCGAACGGCTCGTCCCGACGCAGCTTGTCCATGATGACGAACTGCAGGTGTGCGAGTGCCCTGTCTTCGACCTCGGTCTTCGCCGACCCCTCGTACACGAACCGCCCCATAGCGACCATCCTTCCGGCATGTCAGCCCTCGCGTCGCCGATTGACCTCGGCGTCATGCGCATCCTTCTCACTACCGCGCACAACGATATCGGGTGCGGTGTCGTCCGGCGCGCTCTCCGCACCGTAGGTGTTCCGCGCCTGGTCCTCGTCCGTCGTCTCGTCATCCTGCTTCCGGTCGTCCGCGTCGCGGTTCGCATCCTCGCCCATGGCGTCCTCCTCGCGTGTCATCCCGGCAGGCTAGAGCGGCCTGGCCAGAGCGCGCAGGGGCTTGACACCTGACAGACGATCCGTGGCCCGTCAACCCCTTTCGCTCGGGCTCGGGGCGGGGGATGCTGTGGGTATGCGAGAACCACAGTCGACACATGCCGAATGGGGCGCCGGCAATCCCCGCCTGATGATCACGGGCGACGACTTCCACCGGGAGGCGCCGTTGACGCTCGACGTCACGACGATCGGCTCGGCGGCCGACGCCGACATCCGTCTGGACGGGCTCGGCACGCTCGCTGCGCAGATCTACCACGACGAGAACGACGAGTTCGTCTACATCCCGCATGAGCCGGGTGAGACGAATGCGCGCCTGCAGCCACAGCCGACGGTGAACGGCGAAGACGGCGAGGTGCTGCGCACGGGTGCCCGCTTCACCCTCGGCGGCTGGCGGTTCGTCTTCATGCGCGAGGAGTTCGCCGACCACGGCCGGCCGTTCGGCGGCCGTGAGGGTGGCGAAGGCGATGTGCAGCCCACACAGCCGGAACGTCCCGACTACTCGGGTGAGGCGAACGCCCATGGCGAGCCCGAAGAGCGGTCCGAGCGGGGAGTCGACACGCCCGGATCGTCATGAGAAGCCCGGTGGATGCACGAGAAGCGCTTCGGTGGCTTATGGTTGCCCCATGGGCACGATGTATTACGGCAGTCCTGACACGCCGATCCATATTGAAGATCGGGCCCTCGCCCACCTGAAGGTCGTCATCGCGACGAAGCTGCGGCGCGGGGAGAGCTTCACGCTGTCGTGGCAGCATCCGCAGGGCGAACCGCGTGGCCGGACCACGGTCTGGCTCCACCCGTCGATCCCGCTGCGTTTCGTGTTCGACGAGCCCGAGGCGCCGGAACTGAGCCGCGAGTGGATCCACGACCTCGCCAACTCGGCGAACACCTCAGGTGGGATCTCCATGGTCGCCGAGCACATCGACACCGGAATCCTTCCTCAGGTGTCGGTCGGCACCTCCGACGAGGTCTGACCGGCGCTCACTCCATCTCCTGCGCGAGGTCGTAGGAGAACGCGTCCTCGTGCGGCGGCTCCGGAACGATGTACAGCCCCGACGTCGAGTTCGCGGTGAAGGCGAGCGCGTCGATCCAGGCGGGGTTCAACTCGTGCTGTCGGGTGCCGAAGTACTTGTAGACGAGGCTCGACTGCTCGTTGAGCCAGATCGTGGTGCGACCTTCGCCGAGGCTCGGGTCGTCGCGCCAGCTGAAGTAGAACGGCTCACCGCGTCGCAGCTTGCTGCCGATCACGACCTGCAGATGCGCAAGGACGCGATCGTCGATGTCGATGCGGATCCCGCCGTCGTAGATGAGCTTGCCCATGATGGCTCTGCGTCCTCCGGTCTTGTCACCTGTGCGCTGAGTCTTTCCGGGCGCTCGTGCACTGGGGCACGGGGTTGACATCCCCGATGCGGTGGCGTACTCGTCATTCGTCCGATGGCGCGCTCGAGCGCCGTGGCAGTGCCAGACGATGTCAACCCCCTCGCCTCCCCGTCGCACACGCCTAGCGTGGCGTGCAGATCGTGATGTGGAGGACACCATGATGGATGACGCGGCACAGACGGATGACACGGCACGACCGGGCGACGTGCGCACGGTGTGCAAGCGGGGGCAGTGGGTCACCGAAGTCCTGGGATCGAACGAGGCGTCGCGCAGCTTCGCCGATCGGGACGAAGCCGTGAGATACGGTGACGCCGAGGCGGCGCTGCGCGGCGTCGCTCACATCGTCATCGACTCCCCGGCCACCGGCGCGATCACCGACCCGAGCCCGGAGCAGGGGGAGGACCTCTGATGGCGCACGAACGCCGCCGCCTGGCGGCGATCCAGATCTGCAGCGGTGTCGTCGGAGTGGTGCTGCTGCTCGTCGGCATCGCCGGATTCGTGCCCGGTGTCACGACGAACCTCGACACGCTGCGCTGGGCGGGACCCGAGTCGCACGCGATGCTCTTCGGGCTCCTCCAGGTGTCGATCCTCGCCAACGTCGTGAATCTGATCTTCGGGGTCGCGGGTCTGCTGTGCGCGCTCAGACCGCGCGCGTCGAGGCTCTACCTCTTCTGGGGCGGCGTCCTGGAGTTCGCGATCTGGGCATACGCGGTCTGGGCTTGGGTCGATCCCGGTGCGAACGTGCTCTCCGTCAACATCTGGGGCGTCGTGGCGCTGTTCGTCGTCTCCGTCGTCATGATCCTGCTGGGCCTGTTCGTCGGACGCGACGCGAGCCGGAGGAGCGTGGGCTCGCAGCCCGTCGAGAAGCGGAGCTGATCGGGCGGCCTCCCGCCCCGCGACATAATGGAGGTGCTGGGGCGCTTCTCGCGCCGTGCAGGGTGCGGGAGGACGACATCATCGAGAACTACACCGTGGCGACCGACGGCGCGTGCTCGGGCAACCCCGGCCCGACCGGATGGGCGTGGGTCGGCGCCGACGGACACTGGGCTGCCGGATCGATCCCGCAGGGGACGAACAACATCGGCGAGTTGCTCGGGCTGCTCAACGCGATCCGCGACCACCGCGATGTGGAGAACCTCATCGTGCAGGCCGACTCGAAATACGCGATCGACACGTACGCCTCGTGGATGGACGGTCACGCGCGTCGCGGGTGGAAGACGAGCACGGGTGCGCCGACGAAGAACGTCGAGATCCTCAAGGAGCTCATCGCCGAGCGTGACGCCCGGCGTGCACACGGGCTCCCCGACGTGGTCCTCGAGCACGTCCGCGGTCACGCCGGGCACCGCCTGAACAGCTGGGCGGACGAGCGCGCTGTTCGCGGCGCCGCCCATGCGGCTAAGGGGACCGCGAGCCGGTGGTCGTCGCTCGACGGTCAGGATCGGCTCGACGTCAGCGTCGACCCGCCGCGTTCCGCGCAGGACCGTCCGCGCAGACGCTGACCGCCTCGGCGTCGTCAGGCGTCGAGGTCGTCGACTCCAGGCAGCCATGATTGGCCCGGGCGTCCCCAGCCGCGCTTGCGGGCGATCTTCTGTGTCGTCTTCCAGTCGCTGTCGGAGAGGCGGTCGATGTACAGCACACCATTGAGGTGGTCGAACTCGTGCTGCATGATGCGGGCGCGCCATCCCTCGACCTCGATGCGCACCGGGTGACCGTCGATGTCGAGGCCCGTGACGACCACGGCCTCCGACCGCCGCAGCGGAAAGCGCTCACCGGGGAACGAGAGACAGCCCTCCGACTCCTCGTCGGGGTCGGGGGCACCGGGCTCGGTGGGCTTCATCCAAAGCTCGGGGTTGATGACGGCGCCGCGCCACGGCGCTCCGTCGTCGTCGGGGTACGTGTAGACGTAGATGCGCAGCGGCACACCGACCTGGGGCGCCGCGAGGCCCACGCCAGGCGCGGCATCCATCGTCTTGTACATGTCGGCCACGAGTGCACGGATCTCGTCGGTGATCTGGTCGACGGGGGACGCGGGAGCGTGCAGGACAGGATCGCCCATGATGCGGATCGGCAGAATGGCCACGCCTTAAGCCTAGTTGCGGCCCGCCGCCGGTAATGTCGAAGAGTGATCGCGACGGAGATTCCGCTGAACGACGTCACCGACCACCTGGTCGGCGTGTTCCGCGACCCCGCGATCCTCATCGGCATCCCGCTGGCGCTGCTCGGAGCCGTGTTCATGTCGTTCGGTGCCCAGTACCAGCACCGCGGTGTGACGAAGGTCGAACGCCTCACCGGCACGAGCGGCAGCGAGGGCCTGAGCGGCCGGCAGCTCCTGAGCCTGCTGCGCCGGCCGTCGTGGGTCGCCGGAACGCTCATGCTCGGGCTGGCGATCGTGTGTCAGCTCTCGGCGCTCGCGTTCGCCCCGCTGATCCTCGTGCAGCCGCTCGGCGCGATCTCGCTCGTCATCACGACGCTGCTGAACGCGCGGGTGTCGGGCCACAGGCCGACCCGCGACTCGGTGCGGTCGATCATCGCGTGCGTGGGCGGGATCTTCATCTTCGTCACGATCGCCGCGTTCGTGGCCACCGAGACTCATCTCACCGACGGACAGCTGCTCACGGTGCTGATCATGCTCGGCGTCGTCCTCGTGGCCCTCACCACGGTGTGGCTGCTCGTGCGCACGCGCGCGCATCCGCTGTTCTACATCGTGGCGTCCGGCATCCTGTACGGATTCGTCGCGACGCTCGCGAAGATCGTGATCAAGCGGCTGCAGAGCTGGGAGATCGACTGGATGACGATCGTGTGCGTCATCGGTCTGCTGCTCGCCGCCGGGCTCGGGGCGTACTTCGTGCAGACGGCGTACTCGGTGGGGCCGCCCGATCTGGTGATCGCCGGGCTGACCGTGATCGATCCGATGGTCGCGGTGCTGATCGGCCTCACCGTGCTCCGGGAAGCTGCCACGGCGGGGGTGTGGGCGTTCGTCGGGTTCGCGGTCGCCGGGGCGATCGCCGTCTACGGGGTGATCTCGCTCGCGCGCAATCATCCGCAGGTGATCAGCGAGAGTCAGGAACTCCCGTTCCGGCGCGGGAGCCATGGGACCGGTCTTCCGCAGCCGGGCGATCGCCGAGACGGGGATGAGGGCCCTCACCGGAAGTGACGGCGCTCACCCCGCTGGGCGGTAGGCTCGGAATCCGACAGGGGGCGGTGGCCAAGCTGGTGAAGGCAGCGGGCTCATAACCCGACGATCGTGGGTTCAAGTCCCACCCGCCCTACGGCAGACGACGGCGCCCGAGGGGTCGGGCACAATGGGGCGATGGCAGCGCATTCCGACGACACGCTCGACGGCATCGCCTCGGAGCTCTACGTGCTGCCGCCCGACGAGTTCACCGCAGCGCGCAACGCCCGCGCCAAGGACCTGGCCGACGCATCCCTCGCCCAGCAGGTGCGTGCGCTCCGCAAGCCGCTGGTCGCGGCGTGGCTCGTCAACCTGTTCGCGCACGAACGTCGCGGCGAACTCGACGAGGCGCTCGAACTCGCAGCCCAGCTGCGGGAGGCGCAGGAAGACCTCGACGCCCGCGCCCTCACCGCGCTGACTCGGCAGCGTCGCGAGCTCGTCCACGCCCTCGCCCGGCAGGCGGCGGAGCTCGGCGCGACCCGCGGCGAGAAGATCACTCAGGCGACGACGGATGCGGTGGAGCAGACGTTGAATGCGGCGATGTTCAATCCGGATGCCGCTGCCGCCGTGTCCTCGGGCCGGCTGATCAGGCCCCTGGAGGCGTCGAGTGACGACTCCGCGGCGTTCGCGGACGCGGTCGCGGGCGGACTCGGCACTGCGCCCGGCAAGCGACTGGAGCCCGTCGACGAGCTGAAGGAGCGTCGTGCGCGCAAGGAGGCCGAGCGCGCGCTCCGTGACGCCGAGCAGCAGCTGAGCCGTGTGCAGCGTGAGCACGACGACATCGACCGGCGCCGGCAGAGGGCCGGCGAGGAGCTCGAGCGGCTCACCGCGCGCGAGCGGGAGCTCGAGGCGGCTCTCGCCCGGGCCCGCGACGGGAAGGAGCACGCCCGCGCGGAGCACGAGGAGCTCGACGCCGCACTCGCCGACGTCGACGGCCGCCTGGAACAGGCGCGCCGCGCCGTCGATGAGGCGCGTTCGACGATGGGCGGATGACGGCGGCCAGTGGCGACCGCCGTCATCCGGTCACTGCACGTCGCCGCGCCAGGCGCCGGTCTCGGTCCCGCGGTTCTCGATGAAGGACTTGAAGTTCTCCAGGTCCTTCTTGATCGCGTGGTCGTCGATGCCGACGGCGGCACCGGCCGTCTCCACGAAGCCCTCGGGCTGCCAGTCGAGCTGGACGGTCACCCGGGTCGACTCCGGCGAAAGGCGGTGGAACGTGACGACGCCACCTTGCTCCTCGTCGCCGCCGACGCTGCGCCACGCGACGCGCTCATCGGGATGCTGCTCGGTGATGCGGGCGTCGAACTCCCGCTCGGCGCCGCCGATCTTGACCTTCCAATGCGTCAGCGTGTCGTCGATCTGCGTGATCGACTCCACGAAGCTCAAGAACCGGGGGAAGTCTTCGAACTGCGTCCACTGGTTGTACGCGACGTCGACGGGCACATCCACGTCGACGCTCTCGGTCACCTGGGCCATGTCCACTCCTTCATCTCGGGGAGCACACCACGGTAGGCAAGCCGCATCCGCCGCTGGAGGGGATTGTCACCGCCGCCCGGCATCCCTAGGATGCCCGGTCGGCCCGACGGGCCCCGCGGAGAGTGTCACATGGCAGCGCCGATGTACGAGTACTTCACGAAGACCTCCGGCGCGATGCCCGCCTCCTCGAGCACTCCCTGCACCGCGGTGAGCATGTACTTCGAGTCCCAGCCCATGTAGAGGAAGTTCTCCTCGTCGAGCTCATCCCACTGGCCGTTCCATGCCATCGCGGGGAAGATCGGGCCGCCGCGGCGCGCGCTGTAGGCGACGACGTGCTCACGCGCATCCGCCCACAGCCGCCGGAAGACGCGATTGAAGAGGTACTTCACGTCGTGCACCTCCCAGTGCTCGCCGCGATACTCCACATAGTCGAACTCCCGCTCCCATCCGCGCGGCCACCCGCGGCGGCGCCGGGCGTCGAGGACGGGGGTGAGGCCGTCGTCGTCGATGAGCGTCGTCGTGGGGCGCCGCCAGATGCGCAACAGGTCGTCGGTGAGTGCCGCCGTGCGCGCGGCGATGGCGGCCGTGCCCCAGGCGTCACGGTCGGCGAGCGCCCGCGTGAGGGCGAGCGCGCTGCGAGCGTACTCGGAGCGCTTCGCAGGGAAGGACGCCCCGAACGCCCGCTCGGCCAGATGCTGCTCGAGCAGCGTGAGGTTGCCGAGCGACTGGGCGAGGGCACGATGACTGTTCTGCTCGTCGTCGGACAGCTCCTTCCATCGGCGCAGGCCGTCGCCGCTCCAGTCGTCCGACGGTGCGAGCGGGAAGATGTGCTCGACGTCGAGCCCGGCCGGGCTCTCGGCACCCGCGATCCGACCGAGCACGTACGCGGCGTGCGGCAGATCGCCGTACTTCAGCGCGACGCGCACGCGCTCGTCGGACGGCGTGATCCGCGAGATCGCGTGGAGGAGTGCATCGTTCCCCTCGTCACGGGCACGGCAGAGCCGCGCGACGAGACGGTCGTTCGCGATGCCGACGATCTCGCGGCGCAGGAGCAGCGCCTGCACGTGCTCCAGCAGCGCGATGAAGCCGCCGCGGTCGAGCTCACCACGGCGGAAGTCGCTGTAGCCGCGCAGCACGAGCGGATACATGCCGCGGCCGAACGTGTTGACATACGTCAGCTGACGTCCGATCTCGGCGTCCGGCTCACGCGACGGGTCGAGCAGGGTGCCGTACAGCTCGGCGGCCTCCCGCCACTGGGATGCGCGTGCGCGCAGCGTCGCCAGGTCGACGCGCGGCACCTGGGCGCGGAACGCGTCGTAGACGCCGCGCTCGCCGGCGACGGTGACCTCGCGCCCCGTCGTCATGATGAGATAGTGGCGCCAGAATCCCGCGATCTGCTCTCCGGTCGCCCGCTCGATGGGGAGCCAGTAGTCGTCCTCGATGAGAGTCTGCTGCTCGTGCGTGAGCCCCATCAGGATGTAGTTGTGGATGAGCTCGTGATCGCGCAGCGGCTCGCCGGTGGAGTTGAGGCTCTCGAAGATCTGCTGGGCGTTTGCTCCCGGGCCGAGGGTGATCGACACGTGCTCGAGCTTCCGGATGCCGCGCCACACGCGCGCCGCCTCGTCGGGCCCCACCTGACTGCGGAAGAACGCGTAGTTGTCGTCGAACCGCGACTCCGGCCGCGCATCGGCGTCGCGCTCGAGGACGACATCCTGGAACACGTCCGCCCATTCGCGATGCGGCCGCAGCTTGGTCACGTCGGCGCGATCGGCGCGGACGAGCACCTGGGCGAGCTCGGCGGCGAGGGCGGGGTCGACGTCGCGCACGGTGTGGTGCAGCGCGGCGATGAGCAGCATGAGCGTCGTGATGCGCTGCTGCCCGTCGATGAGGATCAGGTCGGCGTCGCCCGGCTCGGCGGCCGGCGCCGAGAGGATGGAGCCGATGAAGTGCATCGTGCGATCGTCGGCATCGGCCACGGCGCGCACGTCGGCCAGCAGCTGCTCGCACCCGCCGATGTCCCAGCGGTACTGCCGCTGATACACGGGCACGACGATCGTGGTTCCCGGCTGCGCGAGCCATGCGATCGTGTTGACCGCGGTGGCGTCGACGTTCGTGGCACTGCCCATGACTGTTCTCACTCTTCCTGCACGATCGATGCGACGGCTCGGCGCCGCACGCGAGAAGGCAGCGCCCGCTCTACTCTAGGCGGGCCTCGCGGCGGCTCCCGGGTGCGCCTGACGCGGCGCGGATATTCACGGCCGGTGCCCCGGAGTGCCGGAAGACCCCGAGGTAGGCTTGCCTAAGTCGGGCCTGTAAAAACTTCGCTGGCCCCCTACGAAAGGTCATGATTCGCATCATGGGTTACATCAAGTCGGCTGCGCTCGAGGAGACCGGATACGTCGTCCTCGACAGCTACAACCAGGAGCTCGACCCGAAGGAGTGGCTCGACGTCGAGTACGTCGACTGGAAGTCCTCGGGCGACACCCGCTTCGCGCCGCTCGCCAGCGCCAAGGGCGACATCGAATGCAACGGGTTCTGGAACCACAAGCCGCCGCGCACCGACAAGGACGGCGTCTGGATCGAGTCGCAGGTCGCCAAGGCGCCGAACCTCACCCGCCGTGCGCAGGAGCCGGGAGCGAACGTCGGCCGCTGCCGCATCATCGAGCTGCAGCCCACGCCCTACGGCGACTGCCTCTACAACCTGCATCAGGATGACAACAACCGTCTGAACCCGGACGGCACGGGATGGGTCGTGCGCGGATTCTTCAACCTCACCGACGACAAGGACAGCTTCTTCGTCCTGCGTGAGAACCGCACCGACCCGCAGGGCGAGGTGCGCATCGCGCTGCCGGCGGGCGCGCAGCTGATCATCGACACGCAGCGCCTGTGGCACGCGACGACCCACCTCGGCACCGAGCCGCGCTACAACCTCATCACCTCGTGGACGAGTGGCCCCGAGCTCGACGCGTACATCGAGAAGTATCACGGACGCAACCACGTCGAGAGCGTTCCGGTCGACCAGGCGATCCTCGACGCCGGCTACGCCGAGCAGGCGCGGAAGGACGCGGCGCGTGCCGCGTACTACGCCGCCAAGGGACAGGCGGAAGTCCGCGCGATGAGCGAGGCGTGACCCGTTGGCGCCGGCGAATCACATGCTTGTGATTCGCCGGCGCACCGGTCATAATGGGGCCGAGACAACCGAACAGCACGTCGCCGGCGCATCCGGTCAGGTCGTAGGGGAAGACGCACCTGACGAAACGGAGAGACCATGGCGACGACACAGGCGCGTGGAGTGATTCTGATTCACTCCGCGCCACGCGCGTTGTGCCCGCACCTGGAGTGGGCGGTCGGACGCGCACTGGGGCGTGCAACGAGCTTCGAGTGGGCCGACCAGCCGGTGCTCGCCGGCAGCCGGCGCGCGGAGTTCTACTGGGAGGGCCCGACCGGCACCGGTGCGGCCCTCGCCACGGCGATCCGCGGATGGGAGCACCTGCGGTTCGAGGTCACCGAGGACCCGACGCCGCGCAGTGACGGCGGACGCTGGATGCACACGCCGGGCCTCGGCATCCACTACGCCCAGACCGACGCGGCGGGCAACGTCGTGATCGGCGAGGACCGCGTGCGCTATGCGATGGAGGTCGCGGCAGGCGATGTCGCGGAACTCGAGCGCGAACTGCAGATCGCCCTCGGGGCGGCGTGGGACGAGGAGCTCGAGCCGTTCCGGCACGCCTCGGATGACGCACCGGTGGTCTGGCTGCACAAGGTCGGCTGACCGCGCCCAGATGACTTCGGGCGGGTCGAGGCGCCATTACCGGTCTCCGGAGGCCGCTGATCCCGGAGGCTGAGACCGCGAATCGCCCGCCCGACAGACGCCAGAACGCCCCGCTCGCGCAGCGCGAGCGGGGCGTTCTGGCGTCAGGTCAGGCGGATGCGAACGCCACGACGGCGTTGTGTCCGCCGAACCCGAAGGAATTGCTGATCGCGAGCTGCGGCCCGTCTCCGAGCGGCTGCTCGTCGCCGGAGAGCCGGAAGGGCACCTCGGGATCGGGCTCGGTGATGTTGATCGTCGGCGGCGCGACGCGATCGCGCAGTGCGAGCACCGTGAACACCGCCTCGAGCGCGCCGGTGCCCCCCAGGAGGTGGCCCGTCGACGCCTTCGTGGCCGACACCGGGATGTCCCGGACGCGGTCGCCGAACACGCGGTGCAGAGCCGTGTACTCGTTGGGGTCGCCCACCGGCGTCGAGGTGAGGTGCGCGTTGATGTGCGTCACGTCGTCGGGCGACGCATCCGCCTGCTCCAATGCCTCACGCACCGCGCGGGACGCCCCGAGGCCCTCGGGATCGTTCGCGGTGATGTGGTACGAGTCGGCGGTGACGCCGCTTCCCACCAGCACGGCGTAGATCTTCGCCCCGCGGGCCTTGGCGTGCTCCTCGGTCTCGAGGACGACGGCCGCCGCGCCCTCGCCCATGACGAACCCGTCGCGGTCGATGCTGCCCGGGCGGGACGCCGTCGCGGGGGAGTCGTTGCGCCGAGACAGCGCCTGTGCCGAGGCGAAGGCGGCGACGGTGATGGGATGGATGGCTGACTCGGTGCCGCCCGCGATCACGACGTCGGCGTGGCCCGCGCGGATGTGATCCGCGGCGACGCCGATCGACTCCGTGCTCGAGGCGCAGGCGCTCACGACGGTGCGGGCGTAGGCACGGGCGCCGAAGTGCAGCGACAGGTTGCCGGCCGCCGCGTTCGGCATGAGCATCGGCACCGTCATCGGCATGACCCGCCGGGGCCCCTTCTCACGCAGGGTGTCCCAGGCGTCCAGCAGCGTCCAGACGCCGCCGATGCCGGTGGCGAAGTCGACGCCGAGCCGCTCCGGCTCGACGTCGGGGCTGCCGGCGTCGACCCATGCCTCCTTGGCGGCGACGAGCGCGAACTGGGAGGCGGGGTCGAGGCGCTTCGCGACCGGGCGCTCCAGGACCGTCTCCGGGCGCACGGCACCCTCGGCGGCGAACGTGACCGGGAGCTGGTACTCCTCGACCCAGTCGTGTTCGAGGGTGCGGGCGCCGGAGACGCCGGCGCGCAGGGCGGACCAGCTCTCGGGCGCGGTGCCGCCCAGCGGCGAAGAGGCGCCGATGCCGGTCACGACGATGCGGGGGGTGCTCATGTACGGGTTCCTCGGGTGTGTGGTGCCGGTGGGGGCGGGGCGCCCCCACCGGAGGGGTCACGCCTGGTGAGAGGTGATGTAGGTGACGGCGTCGCCGACGGTCTTGAGGTTCTTCACCTCGTCGTCGGGGATCGTGACGCCGAACTTCTCCTCGGCGTTGACGACGATGGTCATCATCGAGATCGAGTCGATGTCGAGGTCGTCGGTGAACGACTTCTCGAGCGCGACCTCGTCGGCCGAGATGCCCGTCTCGTCGGTGATCAGCTCGGCGAGGCCGGCGAGGACCTCATCGTTGGTGAATGCCATTTCTGCTCCTTCGTGGTGGTTGCGGATGCAGGCCCGACGGGCCGTGGACAAGTCTAGGGTTGCGCGCGTCCCGGTCAGGGGAGCACGACCACCTGGGCGCCGAACACGAGTCCCGCGCCGAATCCGATCTGCAGGGCGAGACCGCCCGACAGCTCCGGGTGCTCCTCGAGGAGGCGGTGGGCGGCGAGGGGGATGGACGCCGCCGACGTGTTGCCGGTGGTCTCGATGTCATGCGCGATCGTGACCGAGGCGGGCAGCTTCAGCTGCTTCGCGAACTCGTCGATGATCCGCAGGTTGGCCTGGTGGGGGATGAAGGCGGCGAGGTCGGCGGGGCCGACTCCTGCCGCTTCCAGCGCCTGTCGGGCGACCTTGACCATCTCCCAGACGGCCCAGCGGAAGACGCTCGGGCCCTCCTGGCGCAGCGTGGGCCACGGCACGGCACCGTCGCGGAACTCGGTGAGGGTCGCGTTCATCCCGACGAGCTCGGCCTTCGATCCGTCGGAGCCCCAGACGGTGGGGCCGACGCCGGGCGTGTCGCTCGGGCCGACGACCGCGGCGCCCGCACCGTCGCCCAGGAGGAACGAGATGCTCCGATCGGTGGGATCGACGATGTCGCTGAGCTTCTCGGCGCCCACGACCACCGCGTAGTGCGCGACGCCCCCGCGGATGAGGGCGTCGGCCTGGGCGACGCCGTATGCGAAGCCGGCGCACGCGGCGTTGAGGTCGTAGGCCGCGGCCGGCGTCGCACCGATGCGATCGGCGACGATGGCCGACACCGACGGGGTCTGCTTGGGGTTGCTGATCGTCGCGACGATGACGGCGTCGATCTTCTCCGGCGCCACCCCGGAGCGCTCGACGGCTTCTCTCGCGGCGTCGGCGGCGAGGTCGATCGCGGTGGTGCCGGATTCGGCCCTGGTGCGGGTGATGATGCCGGTGCGCTGCCGGATCCACTCATCGCTGGAGTCGATGGGGCCGACGAGGTCGTCGTTCGGCACGATGTTCTCCCCGCGTGCGGCGCCGTACGCGTAGATGCGGGTGTGCGCGGGCCCGGTGGGCTGGGTCAGTGTGATGCTCATGCTGCTTCTCCCGTCAGCAGGGCTGTCGCCGCCGCGAGGTCGTCCGGCGTCTTCACCGCCACGCTCGGCACTCCGCGCAGGGCGCGCTTGGCGAGACCGACGAGGGTGCCGGCGGGGGCGAACTCGATGATCCCCGTGACGTCGTGTTCGGCGAACGACGCCATGCAGGCGTCCCATCGCACCGGCGTCGCGACCTGCGCGACCATGAGGTCGACGGCTGCGGCTCCGGAGGTGACGACCGAACCGTCCTTGTTCGTCCAGAGGGTGAGTGCGGGGTCGGATACCTCGACCTCGGCGGCCGCGGCACGCAGCGTGTCGACGGCGGGCGCCATGTAGCCGGTATGGAAGGCGCCGGCGACCTGGAGCGGGATGACCCGCGCGCCGCGCGGGCCGTCGGCGGCCAGCTCGGCGAGGGCGGAGAGGGCTCCCGCGGCGACGATCTGCCCGCCGCCGTTGAAATTCGCCGGGGTGAGGTCGAGGGCCGCGAGGCGCTCGAGAACCGCCGCCTCGTCGCCGCCCACGACGGCGCTCATGCCGGTCTGCGCGGCTCCCGCCGCGTCGGCCATGGCGCGCCCGCGGATGCCGACCAGGCGCAGCGCCTCGGCATCGGGCAGGACCGCGGCCGCGGCCAGAGCTGCCAGCTCGCCGACCGAGTGCCCTGCCACGCCGGCGGGCAGGTGGCCCCCGTCGGTCGCGGCATGCCAGGAGAGCAGGCTCGCCGCGACGATCAGCGGCTGGGCCACCTTGGTGTCGCGGATCCGGTCGGCATCCCACTCGGTGCCGGCGGCGACGAGGTCGACCTGCGCGCTGTCGGAGTAACCGGCGAGCCGTTCGCGGGCTCCCTCGAGCTCGAGCCAGGGGGCGAGGAAGCCAGGCGTCTGCGAGCCCTGGCCGGGGAAGACGGCGATGATCACCATCCCATCCTGCCAAAAGCGCGGACGTCCAACTGGCGAGAGCCGCACAAGAATGCCGGAATCGTTTGTGCGCGCCGCACAGCAGGCACGATCAGTGCGGGCGTCGCTGCGGTGTGCGTCGGCGGGTCGCGTCGGTGCCGATCGCGCCGAGGATGAGGGCAGTCTGCAGGATGAGTGCTTCGCGCGGGCCGGTGGCGTCCCAGCCGATGACCTCGGAGACGCGCTTGAGCCGGTAGCGCACGGTGTTCGGGTGCACGAACAGCTCGCGGGCGGTGGCCTCCAGCGAACGGCCGTTGTCGAGGTAACTCCACAGCGTCGTGACGAGGTCGGCGCTGTGCGCCTGGAGCGGCCGGTAGATCTTCTCGACGAGGGTCGTCTTGGCCAGCGGATCGCCGGCGAGCGCGCGCTCGGGAAGCAGATCGTCGGCCTCGACAGGCCGAGGCGCATGCCGCCAGGAGCGCGCCACCGCGAATCCGGCCAGCGCCGCGCGGGCGCTCTGCCCGGCGTCCACGAGCGCCGGAACGGGTGGACCCAGCACGAGGTGACCGTCCCCGAAGCCCGGAGCCAGGTGGTTCGCGATCTGCAGGAACGGCAGCCCGTTCTCGGCGTCGTCCTCACCACGCGTCTGCGAGCGGCCGACGACGAGGACGAGGCGCGACCCCTGCACGCCGATCAGCGCATCCACCCCCAGCTTCCGGGCGGTGCGGCGCAGCTGGTCGACGTCGAACACCGGCGGCGTCGTGCCGACCAGCACGGCGACCTCGCCGTGGCCGTGCCACCCCAGCGCCGCGATGCGGCTGGGCAGCTGCTCGTCGGCCTCGCCGGTGAGGATCGAATCGACGACGAGCGCCTCCAACCGCGCATCCCACAGCCCTCGTGCCTCAGCCGCGCGGGCGTACACGTCGGCGGCGGTGAAGGCGACTTCCCGCGAATACAGCAGGATCGCCTCGCGCAGCTCCTCGCTGCGCCCGGCGACGCGCTCCTCGGTCACCTCGACGCTCACCCGCACGAGCTGCAGCGTCTGGGTGAGGCTCACGCTGCGCAGCAACTCGCGGGGAGCGGCGGCGAAGATGTCCGACGCGATCCACGGCGTCGAGTCGGGATCCTCGTACCACTGGATGAACGACGTGATGCCGGCCTGCGCCACGAGCCCGACGGCGGAGCGTCGTGCCGGCGGCATCTCGGCGTACCAGGGGAGCGATTCCTCGAGCCGGGTGATCGTCGCCGTCGCGAGGTCCCCGGAGATGCGGCGGAGCCAGACGAGGGTCTCCGCCTTGTCCGTGGGGGCCTGCTCACTGATCATGTTCAGCTCTCGCCGCCCGCGTTCCCGCTCGTTCCCGCCGTGACGTCGTGCAGGTGGTACTTCCCGATGGCCTGGGCAGACAGGCTCCGGTCGACGAGGCCGTCCTCGGCGAGCGACTGAAGAGTGCGCACGACGATGGACGGACCGTCGATCTTGAAGAATCGGCGGGCCGCCGGTCGCGTGTCGCTGAAGCCGAATCCGTCGGCGCCGAGAGTCGCGAACCGGTTCGGCACCCACGGACGGATCTGGTCCTGAACGGCGTGCATGAAGTCGCTGACCGCGACGACCGGACCCTCCGCGCCGCGGAGCTTGTCGGCGACGTAAGCGGTGCGCGGCTCCTCGTCGGGGTGGAGGAAGTTGTGCTCGTCGGCGGCGATGCCGTCGCGGCGCAGCTCGGACCAGCTCGTCACGCTCCACACATCGGCGGACACGCCCCAGTCGTCGCGCAGCAGCTGCTGCGCCTCGAGCGCCCACGGCACACCCACGCCCGACGCGAGGAGCTGGGCACGCGGTCCCTCGCCCGACCCCGTGCTCACACGGTGGATGCCGCGGAGGATGCCCTCGACGTCGACATCCTCGGGCTCGGCGGGCTGCACGAGCGGCTCGTTGTACACGGTGAGGTAGTACATGACGTTCGGGTCGGGGTGGCTGCCGCCGTACATGCGCTCGAGCCCGTCGCGCACGATGTGGGCGATCTCGTAGCCGTATGCCGGGTCGTACGACACCGTCGCCGGGTTCGTCGAGGCGAGCAGCGGCGAATGGCCGTCGGCGTGCTGCAGCCCCTCACCGGTCAGGGTCGTGCGGCCCGCGGTCGCGCCGATGACGAATCCGCGCGCCATCTGGTCGCCGACGGCCCAGTTCGCGTCTCCAGTGCGCTGGAACCCGAACATCGAGTAGAAGATGTACACCGGGATGAGCGGCTCGCCGTGCGTGGAGTACGCCGTGCCCGCGGCGGTGAACGCCGCCATGGCGCCGGCCTCGTTGATGCCGACGTGCATGATCTGCCCCTGCGGGCTCTCCTTGTATGCGAGCAGGAGCTCGCGGTCGACCGACGTGTAATGCTGGCCGTTGGGGTTGTAGATCTTCGCGGTGGGGAAGAACGCGTCGATGCCGAACGTGCGCGCCTCGTCGGGGATGATCGGCACGATCCGGTGCCCGAAGTCCTTCGCGCGCAGCAGATCCTTCAGCAGCCGCACGAACGCCATCGTGGTGGCGACCTCCTGGGTGCCCGACCCCTTCTTGGGAAGCGCGTACGCGGCGTCGCCCGGCAGTGCGAGATCGACGTGGCTCGACCGGCGCTCGGGCAGGAAGCCGCCCAGCTCCCGACGGCGCTCCAGCATGTACTGGATCGTCTCGTCCTGCGGACCCGGGTTGAAGTACGGCGGCAGGTAGGGGTTCTCCTCGAGCTGCGCATCCGTGAACGGCATGTGCATCGCGTCGCGGAACGCCTTGAGGTCGTCGAGGGTCATCTTCTTCATCTGGTGGGTCGCGTTGCGGCCCTCGAAGTGCGGGCCGAGACCGTAGCCCTTGATGGTCTTGGCGAGGATGACGGTCGGCTGGCCCTTGTGCTCGACGGCGGCCTTGAAGGCGGCGTACACCTTGCGGTAGTCGTGGCCGCCGCGGCGCAGGTTCCACACCTCGTCGTCGGTGAAGTCCTTGACGAGGGCGGCGGCGCGCTCGTCGCGTCCGAAGAAGTGCTCGCGCACGTAGGCGCCGTTCTCGGCCTTGTAGGTCTGGTAGTCGCCATCCGGAGTGACGTTCATGAGGTTCAGGAGCGCGCCGTCGACGTCGCGCGCGAGCAGGTCGTCCCACTCGCGTCCCCACACCACCTTGATGACATTCCAGCCGGCGCCGCGGAAGAAGCTCTCCAGCTCCTGGATGATCTTGCCGTTGCCGCGCACCGGCCCGTCGAGGCGCTGCAGGTTGCAGTTCACGACGAACGTGAGGTTGTCCAGGCCCTCGTTCGCGGCGACCTGGAGCTGCCCGCGGCTCTCCACCTCGTCGAGCTCGCCGTCGCCGAGGAACGCCCACACGTGCGCGTCGGAGACGTCCTTGATGCCCCGGTTGGTGAGGTACTTGTTCGTCATCGCCTGGTAGATGGCGTTGATCGGCCCGAGCCCCATCGACACGGTCGGGAACTGCCAGAACTCCGGCATGAGCCGCGGATGCGGATAGGAGGGGATGCCGTTGGGAGCCTGCGACTTCTCCTGCCGGAATCCGTCGAGCTGCGCCTCGGTGAGGCGACCCTCGAGGAACGCGCGGGCGTACATGCCGGGGGAGGCGTGGCCCTGGAAGAAGACCTGGTCGCCGCCGGAGGGGTGGTCCTGGCCGCGGAAGAAGTGGTTGAAGCCGACCTCGTAGAGCGAGGCCGACGACGCATAGGTGGAGATGTGGCCGCCGACGCCGATGCCCGGCCGCTGCGCGCGGTGCACCGTGATCGCCGCGTTCCAGCGGATCCAGGAGCGGTACCGCCGCTCGAGCTCCTCGTCGCCGGGGAAGGGCGCCTCGTTCTCGGGCGCGATCGTGTTGATGTAGTCCGTCGTCGGGACCATGGGCACGCCGAGCCGCAGCTCCTTGGAGGCCTTCAGCAGGCTGAGCATGATCTCCCGGCCGCGGCCGGCACCCTTGGCCTTGACCAGCTGCTCGAGCGACTCCTGCCACTCGCTCGTCTCGTCGGGGTCGCTGTCGAGGGGGCCCTGCGAATACGGATCCTGATCGTGGACAGTCACGGATCACCTTTCTTCGGCTGACGGGTCACGTCAGCTGCTGCTGCGGGTCAGTGGCACGTCGGGTACGGCGCGCGGCACACCGCGCACCAGCCTAGCGACTCGCTGACGCGGCGACGTCGCTGCGAAGCCGCATACGGCACGCTCGCTCTCGTAGACTGGCGGGACGGGCCTTTAGCTCAGCTGGTAGAGCGCCACGTTTACACCGTGATGATCGGCGCTTCGGGTCCGTTCGGGTTCTCGGGGTCGTCAGATTCGCCCATGAGGTAGGCCACGGTCGTGTTCAGCGCGGCCGCGATATCGAGCACCTCTTGGAGTGCCCAGCCGTTCTTCCCTCGCAGCTTCTTGCCGAGAGCGGTCGACTCCATTCCGATCTCGAGTGCGATTTCCATCTGCGTCTTGCCTGCGCGCCAGATGAGCATGTGAGCGCGCTCGCCGAGCTCGGCGTCCGCCTTGCGCGATGCGCGACGGCGGGTACTGCTGGTTTCAGATGCGAGTGCCATAGCCAGAACGATAGCGGACAAATCGGACAAGAATCAAGCAAATCGGCAAAAACGCTTGACTCGGACTATTTGGCCGTTAGAGTCGTCGGCATGAGTCAGGTGCTTAATAGTCCGGCAGCGGACATGCAGGCCGGTGAGTACATCACTCCCGGCGAAGCGACGCGCATCGCCTACCTCTCCACGAAGCAGCTGTCGCGCCTCGCAGACGAGGGCAAGATCCGGTTCATCCGCCCAGGAAAGCACCGCCGCTACCTGCGGTCCGACGTCGTCGCGCTCACAGGGCGTGCATCGTGACCGCGGCACCGTACTGTGACGCTCACCCGGGCGGGACGTTCGAGGCGTGCGACGACTGCGTGAGGGCGCGTCGCGCTCGGTGGGCGTGGCTGGAGGCGAACCGGCCCCGCCACTCGCGCCGCGTCGCCGCGAGGATTGGGACGGCGAGTGTGGAGCTACATCCCCGCGGTGATGCTCGCGAACTCGCGGTCGACCTCGGTCTCGTCATCAGCAGTCTCATCGAAGTAGCTGAAGTAGATCGCAGCGCCGGGGCTCCAGATCAGTTCGTAGGTTTCGCTGCTCGTGGACAGACCAACCACGGCGCACCCGCCTTGGGCAGCGATCGTGCGGATGCCTTCCTTGATCTGCGCCTGCGTTTCGTCGTCGACGGCGGTGAGTCTCTCGCCTCCGAAATGCACATACCAAGCCATGATGGTTCCCCTTCGGTCGGTGGCCCGGATGTTCCCGCATCCGTTCAGGCCTCTGAGCCGATCGTAGGGGCTGCGTCCGGCGTGCGATCCCCAAGCACGCCGGACGCAATCCCCTCGTCCCGCGAACTCGTGGAGCACATCGCACGCCGCGTCTACCCGTCGTGGGACGCGATGCACCCGTTCGCTCGGGAGAAGGCCGAAGTCGGCATCCGCCGCGCCGTGGCCGCGGTGCGCGAGTGGGACGAGGCGCACGCATGAACGGCCTGGAGATCTGGCGGTTCGTCGGCCACGTCGTGCGCATGGTGCTCATCGAGGACGAGCCGTGGTTCGTGCTTGCCGACGTCGTCGCGGCGATCGGCCTTACCCGCTCGGCGTCGGCGGTCGTCGACCGTCTCGACGATGGGGTACGCCAGACGTACCCCATCCGAGATGCGCTCGGTCGCGAGCAGCGCACGACGGTCGTGAACGAGCCGGGCGTGTACGAGGTCGTGATTCGCTCCGACGCGCCTCGCGCTCGCGAGTTCCGCCGTTGGCTCACCCATGAGGTGATCCCGAGCCTGCGCCGCACCGGGACCTACAGCATGGCGCCGGCGCTCACCGAGGACGAGATCGTGCACCAGGCGCTCGCGATCAGCGCGCGCCGTGTCGAGCAGCTGCAGTCGCACGTCGCCGAGCTGACGCCTCGCGCGGAAGCGTGGGACGAGCTGGCCTCCGCAGACGGCGACTACTCAGTCGCGGATGCCGCCAACATCCTGAAGCGTGCAGGCGTCGACACGGGCCCTCAGCGACTCTTCGACACGCTCGGCGAGATCGGGTGGATCTACCGGGGTGAGCGCCGCCGGTGGCGCCCGTACGCGCGGGCACTCGACGCGGGCTACCTCACGGAGCGCGCCATGCCGCCCTACATCGACCGGGAGACGGGCGACCTGATGCCCGCCGCCCCGCAGGTGCGGGTGACCGCGCGCGGTCTTGAACGACTCCGGATCCGGCTCGGGTCGCTCGAGCTCGCACAGATGGGAGCGGAGTGATGAAGCGCACGATCCGCTGGGTGGCGACGCTCACCTGCGTGGGAATCGCGCTGGTGCTGTGGTTCATGCCGCGAGGGTTCCTCTCCCTGGTGTTCGCGGTCCTGTTCGCCGGGTGCTTCGTGATCCTCTGCTGGTCCTGCGGGGCGTTCCGTCGCGACGCGTGGATCAGTGACGCACCGGAGGATGAGCCGCCGAGCCGTCTGGACGAGATGGATCACCGGGGGTGGCAGCGATGACGCGCATCCGGGTCCGCTCGGTTCTGAACTCCCGTCGCCCTGTGGGGGCGCGGCGGGCTATCGGGTCTGGGGATGACCCGAACCTCACCGGGGATGACCCCGGTCGTGGTGACCGGTTCTGGGGACCGGTCATCACGGTGGGGCTGCTCGGCGCCGCCGATGCCGCCCTCCTCGCTTACGGCTTCACGACCATCTCGTGACCGTCCACATCTACTCACCTGATCGAAGGGAATCACGATGACCGTGAAGCTGTCGGCATCGCTGCCGAAGGACTATGACGCGAACGGGATGGACCGTCTGCACCCGCAGCTGGTTCAGCACCCGGAGCGCCGCCACCTCGTGGTGATGGTGGTCGACACCGCGAAGAAGCAGATCGACTACACCGCCGGAGGCGAGGTCACGCCCGTCGCGGGTGTCCTGTTCATCGAGCCCATCCGGGACCCGGAGGACATCGACACGATCACCGACATCATGCAGCGCACTCGCGCCGAGCGGACCGGTGACGCGACCCTCGACTTCGACTTCGGCATCGGTGACCCGCTCGCCGACACGATTCAGCGGATGCGCGCCGAGGGCATGGACGTGTCCTTCCACCGGACGGACGACGAGAAGTGACCGCGCAGACCATCGCGGCGCGCATCGTCGTCCCGGCCGACGCGCCCCGCACCGTGTGGATGCTCGAGCGGGGCGAGGGCGTCACCGCCTCTGAGGTGTGGGAGATCGCCCGTGGCGGGATCAAGACGTGGAAGCGGATCCTCGAAGCGAAGATGAACGGGTCCCGGTTCACCGGGAACAAGGCGACCCGCGCCGGACACTCCCGCGAAGACGCACTCCTCGACGAAGCCGCCGACCAGCTGCACGTCGTCGCACCGAACAGTGCCCTGTGGGCGGCCGCCGACAACGACCTGCACCGGGCCACCCCGGACGGTATCGGCCGGAACAGTGACGGTTCGCTCGTCGTGATCGAGGTGAAGTCGCACGAGCACGGCTGGGAGAACGACGGCATCCCGGTCGACCACTACGCGCAGTTGCAGTGGCAGATGCGCGTGCTCCGTGCCGCGTCGGGCCTGTACGGGTGGGAGGTCCGTGACGACGACGACATGCCGCCCGCTGACGGTGCGCACTGGATCGACGTTCCCCGCGACGAGGAGATGATCGCGTACCTCGTGGACCGGGCGAACGCGTTCATCGCGTGGCGCGACGCGGGATGCCCTGACGTCGACGACCTGCCCGACGACGTCGAGGCGGCCCGCGCGGAGTGGGTGCCGGTCAAGCGGAAGCTCGACGAGGCAGCCCGTGCGGAGAAGACGGCGAACGCGGTGTTGAAGAAGGCGATCGCGAAGATGCCGCACGCGGCCCGATTCGGCGCTGTGGGCATGGGTGCTGATGGGGGCTTCCAGGCGCTCGTGTCGGAGACGGTGTCGATCGACGAGACGGCCTGGCGGGATGCCGCGCCGGAGGCGCACGCCCGTGTGCAGGAGCTGCGCGTCGAACTCGCGCTGATCGAGGCGGCCGCGAAGCGCGCGTACCCGAAGGTGCGGCGCACGACGTCGCTGCGATTCCAGGAGGCGGACTGATGGCCAGGCACACGATCTATCTCGCGTCGAGCTGGCGCAACGAGTTTCAGTCGGAGGTGCTCGCCGCGCTGCGCGCCGCCGGGCACGCGGTGTACGACTTCCGCAACCCCGACGACTCCTGGACGCTCAGCGGCCACGGTGACGACAGCGGCGGGTTCCGCTGGTCCGACATCGACCATCTCTGGGAGGGATGGTCGCCATGGGCGTTCGCCCGCGCGCTGGAGACCGACACGGCCGCGGCCGGATTCGGCAACGACTGGGACGCAATGGAATGTTCCGACGTCGGCGTCCTGCTGCTCCCGAGTGGACGCAGCGCACATCTCGAGGCTGGGTACTTCGCGGGTCACCCGTCGAAGTCGCTCCACATCCTCATCCCGGAGCTACCCGAGCCCGAGCTGATGTACCTCATGGCGGACGGCATCCACCTCTCCGTCGACGAGCTGATCGGAGCACTCAATGGCTGAGCTGGTGGAGAAGAAGACGATCGGTGAGGTTGAGCGCATCGTCCATGGCTCCGGCATGTGGGATGGCACCGGGCCGGTCGAGTTCTCGAACGATGGTGAGACGTGGGTGACCGCGTGGGCGCCGACCGATGAGCACCCGCACCCTGCCTACGCACGAGTGTCCACGTACCGGAAGGACGTGCGCATCCCGACCGAGGTCACGATCCGGTGGTCCGAGCAGTTCCCGGAGGCATCCGAGGAGTGGGCAGGGAAGTGGACCCGCTCACCGATGCGCCACTTCGGCCGCACCGTGCGCATGGTCGGGTTCCGGCAGACGTTCCGCGACATCCTCGGCGACATCGTGATCGACGACGAGGGCGACGAACGCGCCGAACCGTGGACGCCGCGCGAGCAGCCGGCACCCGAGCGTGACTGGGCCGCGGAGATCGCCGCGGCCGCCAACTCCGACGCGCTCGACGCGGTCGAGAAGGACGCGCGCGCCGCCCGCATCTTCACCCCGGACGCCGCCGGCACCGCACTGCACCGCGCGCTGCGTGCGCGCCGCCGCGAGCTGGCGGACCTCGCGTCGGGCGCCGCGTGGTCGGCGATGGGCGCGAACGAGCAGATGCGCGACGAACTCGAGTCGGTGAAAGAACCGGCACATGAAGTCAGGCGCCCGCAGGATCACCAGCCGCCGGCGAACCGTGCCGCGCGTCGCGCCGCCGCCCGCAAGAAAGGCAAGCGATGAACGTCGACCAGCAGAGCGGCGAGCTCATCGAGGACGAGAAGTTCCCGGGCAGTGACGCGCACCTCGTCCCGCTGAACCTCGCCGCCCTGAGCGAGGAAGCGCTGATTGAGCTGCTCCCCACACCGATCCAGGCCGCAGGCGCGCTGGCCCGTGCCCGGGAAGTGAACGGCCGTGCGCCGGCGGCGTTGGCGAAGTTCCGTGAGCAGCTGAACGCGGCCGAGAACGAACTGCGCATCGCGGTCGCGCTCGGCGCGGAGGAGCTGCTGCAGATCTACCCGCGGATGGCGATGAGCGAACGCCGCGACCTCGCCCGGGCGACGAACGACCGTGCCGTGCGCGCGCAGGATGCCCGCGACACCGCGTACCTGCAGTTCGAGTACGCCCGCGACTACGAACGCGCGATCGGCCGGGACATCGACATCCTCCGATCGCTGAACGCCAATTTGAGGGGAGAACACCGGTGAGCACGCTCACGAACCCCGCATTCCTCGATGCGCCGACGATGACGTACGAGGAGTTCCTGAGGGAGAAGGTCGCGTTCGTTCGGAGCTTCGGCTTCCCGGTCAACGCCGACGACCTCGCGCCCGTCCTGCTGCCGCATCAGCGCGACATCGTCCAGTGGGCGATCGCTGGCGGCCGTCGGGCGATCTTCGCGAAGTTCGGTCTCGGCAAGAGCGTGATGCAGATCGAGATCCTGCGGCAGATCATCTCGCACCCAGCCTCGACGGTCGCCAGCGGCCGTGCATTGATCATTGCGCCGCTCGGCGTGCGCGGTGAGTTCATCCGTGACGGCCGCAACCTGCTCGACACGGAGATCCGCTTCATCCGCCGCACCGAAGAGGTCGAGCTTGGATGGTCGGGCATCTATGTGACGAACTACGAGTCGGTGCGCGACGGGAAGCTCGCCGTCGACGTGTTCGACGCGGTCAGCCTCGACGAGGCGTCGGTGCTGCGATCGTTCGGATCGAAGACGTACCAGGAGTTCCTCGGTCTGTTCGATGCGATTCCGTACCGGTTCGTGGCGACGGCGACGCCGTCACCGAACCGACACAAGGAGCTGATCCACTACGCCGGGTTCCTGGGCATCATGGATACCGGCCAGGCGCTGACCCGGTTCTTCCAGCGCGACTCGTCGAAGGCGGGGAACCTCAAGCTCTACCCGCATAAGGAGCGCGAGTTCTGGCTGTGGCTGAACACGTGGGCATGTTTCGTTCAGCGGCCGTCGGATCTCGGCCACTCCGATGAGGGGTATGATCTGCCGCCGCTGACGATCCAGTGGCATGAGGTCGAGGTCGACCTGCAGTCCGACGTGATCGAACGCGACGGCCAGGGCGTGCTAGTCCGCGGCGGCGCGATGTCACTGCAGGGTGCCGCGAAGGAGAAGCGCGAGACGCTCGACGCGCGCGTCGCGCAGCTGGTCAGGATCGTGCGCGCGCACGTCGCCGAGCACGGTGCGGATGATCCGATCATCCTGTGGTGCGATCTGAACGACGAGCAGGACGCGATCGAGAATGCGCTGCGCGCCGAGGGACTGCCGTTCTCCAGTGTGCACGGGTCGCTGCCCGACGATGAGGCGGAACGCCGGCTCGACGCCTGGCGCGACGCCGACACGGCCGAGCTCGTCGGCAAGCCGGTGCAGCTCGGCCAGGGGATGAACCTGCAACGGTCGAACACCGCGATCTTCGTGGGTGTGACGTACAAGTTCAACGACACCATCCAGGCGGTGCACCGCATCCAGCGGTTCGGGCAGACCAGGCCCTGCACAGTGCACCTGATCTACGCGGAGACGGAGTCGGAGATCCGTGACGCTCTGCTGTCGAAGTGGGAAGAGCACGACCGTCTCACCGACACGATGAGCGACGTGATCCGCGAGTTCGGGCTGAACCCGGCCGCGATCTCGGCAGCGCTCACCCGGTCGATGGGCGTCGAGCGGCGTGTGGAGTCGGGCGTTGACTGGACGCTGGCGCTGAACGATTGCGTCCCGGAGACGCGCGACCAGATCGATGAGAACTCGGTCGATCTGATCGTGACGTCGATCCCGTTCGCGAACCACTACGAGTACACGCCGAGCTACAACGACTTCGGCCACACCGACGACAACCTGCACTTCTGGCAGCAGATGGACTATCTGACGCCGCAGCTGCTCCGGGTGCTCAAGCCGGGCCGGATCTACGCGTGCCACGTGAAGGACCGCATCCAGTTCGGCAACGTCACCGGCGCCGGCATCCCGACCGTGTCGCCGTTCCACGCCGAAGCGCTCGCGCACGGGCTCAAGTGGGGTTTCGACTACATGGGCATGATCACCGTCACGACCGACGTCGTCAGGGAGAACAACCAGACCTACCGCCTCGGCTACACCGAGATGCGCAAGGACGGCTCGAAGATGGGCGTCGGTTCGCCGGAGTACATCCTGCTGTTCCACAAGCCGCAGAGCGACCGTGCGAAAGGGTACGCCGACGAGCGGATCTCGAAGGACATCGCGGACTACTCGCTCGCCCGCTGGCAGATCGATGCGGCCGCCGACTGGCGCTCGTCAGGGAACCGACTGCTTACGCCTGAGGAACTGGCCCAGCTCGAGCCGAAGGACCGGTCGAGGCTGTTCAAGGCGCAGTCCCGCGCGAACGTGTACGACTTCGACGCACACGTCGCGACCGGTGAGGCGCTCGAAGCGAAGAAGGCGCTGCCGTCGACCTTCAAGAGCCTGGACCCGGGGTCGTGGCGGCCCGACGTGTGGGACGACGTGAACCGCATGCTCACCCTCAACGGCGAGCAGTCCAGGCGGGCGCTCGAGTTCCACATCTGCCCGCTCCAGTTCGACATCGTCGATCGGCTGATAGCTCGGTACTCCATGAAGGGCGAGCTGGTCTATGACCCGTTCGGCGGGCTCGGGACCGTGCCACTGCGAGCCCGGAAGCTCGGCCGCCGCGGACAGTCGTCGGAGCTGAACCCGACATCGTTCCGTGACGCAGTGATGTATCAGCGCGAGATGGACGCCGAGCAGGCGACGCCGACGCTGTTCGACCTGCTCGCGCTCGAAGAAGGGAGCGCCGCATGAGCGCCGCAGTCGCCGAGCGTATCGGCTACCAGCACCCGGACATCCCCTGGAACGGGCTGACGGTCACCGATCTGTTCTGCGGCGCCGGTGGATCGTCGTCTGGGCTCGTGGCCGCCGGGTACAAGGTCGTGATCGCGGCGAACCACTGGGAGCTGGCGATCAGGTCCCATCAGATCAACCACCCCGAGACGGATCACTCACAGGCGGACATCTCGCAGGTGAACCCGGCGTACTTCCCGCGCACGCACGTGCTGTGGGGGTCGCCTGAGTGCACGAACCACTCGATCGCGAAGGGCATCAAGCGGCAGCGGATGCAAGATCAGGCGCTGTTCGAGATCGACGGCACCCGCCCGCTGCCCGACGAGGCGGCGAACCGGTCTCGCGCGACGATGTGGGACATCCCACGGTTCGCTGAACACCACCGGTACATGGCGATCATCCTGGAGAACGTCGTCGACGCGTACCGGTGGGACCAGTTCCCGGCCTGGCAGATGGCGATGGAGTCGCTCGGCTACCGGCTGCAGTTCGTGTGGCTGAATAGCATGCACGCGCAGATCGGCGGCCTCCCGGCCCCGCAATCCCGCGACCGCATGTACATCGTGATGTGGCGTTCGGATCTGTCGACGAAGCAGCACCCGGCGCCGAACGTGGGGAAGTGGACCCGGCCGTTGGCGTTCTGCCCCGAGCACGGCCAGGTGCAGGCGGTGCAGGCGTGGAAGAAGGCCGAGCAGTGGGGCCGGTACCGCGCGCAGTATCTCTACCGGTGCCCGAAGTGCTGGCAGGTGATCGAGCCGGGCTGGCTCCCGGCGTCGTCCATCATCGACTGGTCGCTGCCCGCCCCGCGCATCGGCGACCGGGAGAAGCCTCTCGCGGAGAAGACGCGCGAGCGGATCCGCCGAGGCATCGAGCGTCACTGGGCGCCGTTGGTCGTGAAGGCTGCGGGGAACACGTACGACGGTGTGACGACTGGATCCGGATACCTCCGGGTGAGCGAACTCGACTCGCCGCTGCCGGTGCAGCTCGGCACGATTGAGCACGGCATGGCGATCCCGCCACTGATCGTCCGTGGCGAGGGCAACACCGTGCCGGCGAAGTCTGCGAAGGAGGCGCTCGGCGCGCTGACGGCGTCCGGATCGATGTTCGTCGCGCAACCGCTCATCGTGAACCACGTCAGCGGCGCTGATGCGACTCGGTCCGAGCCGGTCACGCGCGAACTGCCGTCGATCGTCGCGGGTGGGCTCCATGCCTCACTGCTGATCCCGGTGGAGGGGCGCGAGAGGAAGTCGGCGGCATCCGCCGCAGACCCGCTGCGCACGCAGTCGTCCCGCAACGAGACGGGGCTGCTCGTGCCGCTCCGGAATCACGGCGTCGCGAAGACCGTCGCCGCGCCGATCGACACGGTGAGCGCCGAGGGCAACCATCACGCACTCGTCATGCGGAACAACAACAACCGCGGCGACCAGTCGGCCATGAGCACGCCGGTGGACGAGCCGATCCGGGCGCTCACCACGGCGGGTCACCAGTCGCTCATTGAGCCCTCGGAGCCGATCAGCCTCGACGTCGACGACGCGGGCTTCCGGATGCTGGAGCCCCACGAGATCCAGGCGGGCATGGGCTTCGCCGCGGACTACCTGCTGCTAGGCACGAAGCGCGACAAGGTGAAGCAGGCGGGCAACGCCGTCACCCCGCCCGCCGCCCGTGACCTCGGGCACGCGGTCGCTGAGTTCCTTCTGGCGGTGGCAGGATGACCGCCCCGACGACGGAGACCCGCACGAACGTCTACCTGCGGGACGGGTACCGCTGCGTGATCTGCGGGGCGCTCGAGCTGACGTTCCAGCACCGCCGGGCGACGGGCATGGGCGGGTCGAAGAACCTCCCCACGGCCGTCGACGGGCTGACGCTCTGCGGCCCCTGCAATGAAGCGTGTGAGCACGCCATGCAGGGTGTGGCGCTCGCGAACGGGTGGAAGGTCCGCCGGTGGGTGCAGTGCCCCGAGAAGGTGCCCGTCCACTTCCCCCGCGAGCTCGCATGGTTCCGGCTCGAGGGCACCCGCCGTGTGCAGATCTCGTCGGCGGTGGCGATGGAGATGGGCTGCTCGGTGTACGGCGACGACTGGATGCGGTGGCGTGCACAGGTCGTCTTCGAGAGTCAGGCGCGGCGATGACCGAGGAGCAGACGTGGACGCTCGACGACGCGTCGCGCGCAAGATCGGCGGCCGCTCTCGCGGAGATCGACGGTCAGCAGGCGAGACACCCGAAGTGCGCCCTGTGCGGGCAGCGGTGCCTGAAGCTGGACCGCTTCGGTCTCTGCTCGAAGGTCTCGGACGCACATAAGGAGTGGCGTGCGCAGTCGCGCGCCGAGAGGAAGGCAGGGACCCGATGAACGTGGAGAAGGAGCTCGCCAGCGCGCGACGCCGCGTGCAGCAGCAGATCGACCGGAGCGCGCGTGAAGCACTGATCCGAGCCGGCATCGACGTCGACGCCGAGGAAGCTGCTGCGCGTGCCGCGGCGGCAGCCGAGCGCCAGCGTGCCACGAAAGAGGCCGCCGAACAGCTCGGACGGACCCTTCGCGCGATCCGTGACAGCTGGGTCCAGATGGCTGACGGTATCCTCGCGGATTCAACGGAGGTGCGTGATGAGAGCGATCTGCAGGGACTGCGAAGAGGGCAAGCACGGCGCGTGCACCGGTGAGGCACTGATCGAGTTCGAGAACGGTGACGTCAGCGAGGTGGAGTGCTGGTGCGCGGGCGTCCAGCACATGCCGGTCCCGGACTTCCCGGACGCCGCCGACAAGCTCATCTTCCTGAACGGGATGGGCGGGTACGTCTGCTCCGTCTGCGAGGAGCCGACCGAGTCGGAACCGTGCCGGAAGCATCAGCCGAACGCGGCGGCCGCGGCCGCCGGTGAGAAGTACCTCGAGGGGATGCCGCCGGCGCGACGTGAAACGGACGTGCCGTTGTTCGATGCAGGAGAGGCGGCGATCGCATGAGCGGGGCAGCTGAGACAACGTCGGTCGAAGTTCACGACCCGCGTCGCGAAGAGCTCATCGACTTGTTGGTGAAGATCTACGCGGCGGACGACTACTGGCAGCTCGACGCCGAGTATCCGACCCGCTCGCGTGAGGATGCCGAAGCCGGGATCGAATACGCCCGGTACGTCGTAACCCCGCTCGTCGACGGGGTGCTCGGGTATATCGACCAGCGCTACGTCAGGTGCGATCACGAGGCGCGCTGCTGTCGCGTCCACGGCACGCACGTGAGCCCGCATCGGGGGTGCATGCTCCGATGAGCGCGATGCCGAAGTACGCGATGACGTACGTCGTCTGGGACCCACGGTCGATGACGTTGAAGATCGGCCGGGCCTGGGCGTGGTCGCGTGTGCAGCGGTGGCTCGACCGCGGCTGGCACGCGATCGTCTGTCAGCGCGGCACCGACGCCTCATGGGAGCGGGAAGCGCTCAGAGTGTTGCGTCGCTGGTTCCCGGCCGCGTTCACGTCGTGGCGAGATGCCGAGCGTCTGCTCGGCGGCGGTGGGAAGGGCTACACGGAGTGTTTCACCGTCCGCATGGAGGATCTGAACTTCGCTCTCGACAGGATCATCGAGGGCTTCGCGAGAGGGAATGACCAGGGTGTCAACGAAGCAACGAATGATCAGCCCCGCCGATCTGGAGTCGCTCGCCGGCGTGCCGGACGAGGCGAAGCCGATGGCGGTGTGGCTGTGGCTGCACATGGACCCGCTCGGCCGGGGCTTGATGGACCCGCGGAGCATCGGGGCGCAGGTCTACCCGACTCGGGAGAGGGTGTGGGCAACCGAGGCAGCGGTCGAGCATCTGCTGATGCTGATGGAGGCGGGCTTCCTGACCACCTATCAGGCGAACGGCTGGGAGTGGATCCTGCTGCTGCACCCGCTGAAGGTGGACATGCGCGGCGTGCGGATCGACACCCCGGAGCCGCCGGGAGTTTCTCCATGGACGTCCATGGCTGTGGGTGGGGGAGCGCGCGGGCGCGAGCGGGCGCGGGAGCGCGCGAGAGCGCAGGTGCGGGCCGAGGACGCGGCGAGGGCGGACGCGTGGGACGCGGTGCGCGCGGACCGGGAGGACGCCCCAGAGCAGCCGGAGAGACCTCTGGTGCTGGACGCCCCGCCGATGTTCTGCGACGACCACATGCCTCACGGGGCCGGCAGGAAGAAGTGTGGCCCCTGCCGGGATGCGCGGCTGTTCCGGGACGAGTGGCTGCAGCGCCGGGTGTACGAGGAGAAGCTCACGCAGTTCAACGAAGCGGTGGGGGTGGACAATGACGAACCGTTCTGAGGTCGTCGAGACCGAACCGGACCCATCGTGGTGGTGCTTGATCGACAAGCGGGCGGCGCTGCGTGAGCAGTTCCCGACGCTCCGTCAGGTGCGGAACGAACGCCCAGGGTGCGCGGCCGACGTCGAGCGGAAGCGGCTGTTCCGCGAGGAAGCGGAGCTGCGGAAGGCGCGTGAGGTGCAGGCGCGGTGGGATGCCGCGGCTGAGGAGAACGCCAGGCGCCGGAGACGGGCCGAGGACCGTGCCCGTGCGATCGAGTACCGGGCGTATCAGCAGGAACGACACGAGAGGAAGACAGCATGAGCAAGTTCCGGAAGAAGCCCGTTGAGATCGAGGCTGTCGAGTTCCTCGGCGGCCCGAACAACGCGACCGACGTCATCGAGTGGGTGCTCACGGGGAACGGCACCGCCCGCTACGTCGGACGCGGCGAGTACCACCCGATGCGGTACCCCGAGGAGCTGTACGTCCACTCGCGCGACATCGTCGCATCGAAGGACGCGCCTGCGTTCCTCGTGATCGACACACTCGAGGGCCCGCACCGTGCGAACGGCGGCGACTGGATCATTCGGGGTGTGCAGGGCGAGTTCTACCCCTGTAAGCCCGACATCTTCCGCGAGACGTACGAGGAGGTCCGCTGATGGCCGGCGAAACGATCATCACCGTCGTGGGAAACCTCACGGCCGACCCCGAGCTGCGCTACACGCAGTCTGGTCTGCCCGTCGCGAACTTCACGATCGCGTCGACGCCGCGCACGCTGGATCGGCAGTCGGGGGAGTGGAAGGACGGTGACGCCCTGTTCCTCCGCGCGAGCGTGTGGCGTGAGTTCGCGGAGCACGTCGCAGGCTCACTGTCGAAGGGCTCCCGTGTCATCGCGACCGGTCGCCTGAAGCAGCGTTCCTACCAGGACCGTGAGGGCAACAGCCGTACGTCGATCGAGCTGGAGGTCGACGAGATCGGCCCCTCGCTGCGCTATGCCACAGCGCAGGTGACGCGCGCGGCCCGGAGCGACGCACAGCCTCGCGAAAATATGCCAGCAAATATGCCGGCGACGGACGTCGACGGCTGGACTGTCCCGAGCGGAGGGTATGGCGATGACACACCGTTCTGACCCGACGTGCGCAGCGTGCCACGGCACGGGACTGGTGATCGTGTCTCGCGACCCGGATCTCGAACGTGACTGCCTGTGCACCTACCCGGAGGGTGTGGACGGGCCGGCGGACGAGCTCGAGCGGGCCCGCGAGGTGCTGGAGCGGGAGGCGTACGTGCGTGAGCACGGCAACCATGACCGGCTGCACCTGGCGCTCGCGGACGCGCTGCGCCGCATGGTCACCCGAGAGGAGAACCGACTGCGTGACACCTCGTTCCCGGAGTACACGCCAGAGTCGGTGATGGACGCCGCGTTCAAGTCGCAGGCGGACTGGTGGACTCCGGACAGCCCGCCGGTCAAGGGCGTGCTCGTCGCTGACCTCATCCAGTCGGTGGCCGAGGCTGTGCACCGGGCGACGATCGAGCATCTCGCAGGGGGTGGATCGTGAGCGAACGTTTCTGTGCCAGGGGCTGCACGAAGCTCGACGTGCACTACGCATCGTGCGAGAAGCACGGCCCAGACTACGAAGGCGACGACCCGTGCCGGGGCTGCGCGCCGCGTGAATGCCGTGACGGATCACTGATCTGCGACCGCTGCTTCGGCCGGATGCGGGGTCTCCTGTCGGACATCTTCGATCTGCTCGGCCGGTTGCGGTCGCTCGCGGACCCGTCGAAGGCGCAGCCTCTGGATGAGGTGCGTTTTCGCTCGACGACGGTGGAGGCGAAGGCCCCGGTGGGGGTGGACCTGCTGGATGCTCTGCACGCCGTCGAAGCGGTCGCGTCGGTCTGGGAGACCTGGGGTCAGGACATGACGGCGATCCAGAACGACCAGTCGGCGGTGGAGTACTTCGGATCACACGTGCTGGACCGGCATCCAGCCGTCGACGGGCTCCGCGAGATGTGGTCGGTTCAGGATGCCGTCGACCAGTGGGGCGTGGAGCGTCGTAGCGACAGGTTCGTGTACCCGGATGACGACGAGGAAGAGATCGAGCTCGGCCCCGTCCGGGAGTGGTTCGACAGGCTTCTCACGCTCGATCAGGCGGCTACACGTGCGCGGGTGTCGCAACGTCAGGTGCAGCGTTGGGTGAAGAACGAGATCCTGGAGGTCGTCGCCCGACATCGCGGCCCGCACGGATCGGTACTGAAGTACGTTTACACGTCAGCGGTCGACGCGGCCGCCGAGCAGATGCGAGCGAATCAGCAGCGGTCGCAGTACGCGACGACGTCGGGCATGGGCGGTCACGAGGGATCCTGAGCGCGGCGAGACACGCGCGCTTGATGTTCTGCGGTGTGTCGCCAGTTCTTGCTAAGCTGAGCTTGCGCGATAACTGGCCCTGAGGAGCATCTGCTCCCGGGGCCGTTGTCGTTCCCAGGGGGACTGTGGAGGGTCCTGGCCGGGGGTTTGAGCCCGTTGTGTTCCCCCAGAGCGCACGGTCCTCCCGGCCAGGACGGCACAGAGAGGGGCGGCCCGTCATGCTCGGCATCACATGGGCGGCGACACTCGACGCCGCGCTCGACGAGATCAGCCGCCTCAGCCGGGAGCACGACAACGCCCTCGAAGCCGTGACCGCGTTCCTACGCGATCATCCCGAGTTCGAGGAAGATCAGCACCTGACGGTCGCGCGACTGGCGCTGTTGTGAAGGTCCTCGTCGGCCTGGTGCTCGGCGCCGGCCTCACCATCGGATGGCTGTACTCATGGCGTGCCCTGATCGGTTACGCCCTGAGCAGGGGGGACTGATGATGGCTGTCGGCAGAGCAGTGATCCGCATCGACGTCATCACCCGGCCGGCCGAGGGTGATACCCGGTGACCTCGAGCAGCGCGTCGAAGCCACAGACCGGGCACTCACATGACCCGGCGGAGCACTGTCGACACACCGTGCTCGCCCAAGATGATGCGGCCGGTGCGTCGCCGAGGCTCAGAGAGGCACACGATGATCCACTACGGCCCCAGGCAGAGGACGGAAGGCTTCGGCTGGCACTACTGCGTCGGACAGTCACCAATCGGCTACTGCAGCGAGCACGCGCCGCACGCCACCGAGGCTGAAGCGCGCGAGTGCTACGGCCGGTGGCAGCGCGATCACGTCGTGCTCGACGGGAAGTGCTCGTGGACGAGCTGCAGGGTGAAGGGCTGCGACGCACCCGCGAACCGGTACGCCCGGATCGAGGGTCGCGGCTACGACATGGCCACGCTCTGCACTGAGCATCTAGACATCGAGCACGCGGTCGTAGCCCTCCGCATCGACGGGCCTGCCGGCGATGCGTGGGAGTCCTGATCGCCATGACCATGACCTCGTGCACCCACTGCGGCAAGCAGTGGGTGTCACAGCTGTACGCCGGCGATTGCGCCGACCAGGACGAGATGGAAGCCGACGACCGGGCACACGACCGGCTATACGGCATCAACCGCACGACGGGGGACTGATGGCAGCGAAGACGCCGCTCGAGAAGCTCGCAGACGCCGTTCACGAGTTCTTCGCGACCACCGATGCTCCTGAGGGCACGTTCGTCACGAGCTGGGCTGTCGTCGCCTCCACAGCACGCATCCAGTCCGACGACGCGTCGGCGCTCCCGATGATCGATGGTGCACAGTACGCGCTCGGACCCGAGACGTCAGCGGTGCAGGCGGCCGGCCTCGCGCGATTCCTGGACGTGGTCGTCGAGCGTGTCACCTGGCAGATGCTCGGCGACGAGGGCGAATGACCGGGACGCCTCGGCACAACGCGAACGGTGCACGACGCCGCTCCCTGGTAGCCCGAGTGAAAGCAGAAGAGAACGACTGCGCCCTCTGCGACAACCCAGTAGACAAGTCCCTCATGTACCTGCCCGGGGAACACGGGAAGCGCTGCCCCACCCGTGACTGCACCGGATGCATCCCAGACCCCATGCGCGGTGAAGTCGACGAGGACATCCCACGCTCACGAGGCGGCTCACCCTACGAACGCTCGAACTGCCACCTGCTCCACCGCAAGTGCAACCAGTACAAAGCCGACATGACACTCGACGAGGCACGCGCCAAGCTGCACGGCGAACGAAGCAACACGTCAACACGTCAACGTGTCCACGCCTCCAGCATCTGGTAGCCCGACCAGCACGAACACGGCAACCCACGAACCCGGCAAACCGCCGACGCCGCACGCCGAACACCCTGGGCACCCCACCCCCCCACCCCCGGCGCCAGGCGCACCCGCGGCATTGGGCCCATCTCTCCCCGGGCATTTTCCACTTTGCAGGGGGTGATTCACGATGGGCGGTGCACAGGCTCAGCTGCGTGCTGTGGGAGCGCCGAAGGCCGCGGGATCACGCGGGAGTCGGGTGTACAGCGAGGCGTTTAAGCGGGATGCGGTCGAGAAGGCTCGGGCTGCAAAGTCGATTTCACAGGTGGCAAAGGCGCTCGGTGTCTCCCGGCCGACTCTCTCGGCGTGGATGAAGGCGGCCGCGCCGCCGCCGATGACGCTCATCGATGCGGCGCGATCCGGGAACCGGAAGGCGTACCTTGAGGCGCTGCGCGACGAGCTCGCGGAGAAGATCGCGGCGGGCATGGCAGCGCGTGATCTGCCGCCGAACGTGCGGCTGCTGAACGACACGATGATGCAGCTCGAGGAGATCAAGGCGCGCGAGTCGGAGGAGGCTGCTGATGCCGCGTCCGCGCCAGACGAAGACCTCGACCCCGAAGACCTCTGAGCGGAAGCTGTCCGAGGTCGCGAAGCATCTGGTCGTGCCGTCCGGGATCAAGACGACCGGGTATCCGGCGGTCGAGGCGCAGTGCAAGAAGATGGGCGTCACGCACGACGCCTGGCAGAAGGGTCTCGGGCGGGCGATCCTCGCGAAGCGCGCGAACGGGCTCTATGCCGCCGGCATCGGTGGTGTTCTGATCTCGATCTGCCGTCAGGTGGGCAAGACGTTCACGATCGGGACGATCATCTTCGCCCTGTGCATTCTGTTCCCTGGCATCAAGGTGCTGTGGACCGCGCATCACTCGGCGACGTCGGATGAGACGTTCGAGACGCTCTCGACGCTGGCGCGCCGCCGGCGCATCGCGCCGTATGTCGCTCACAACGGGATCCGGCAGGGCAACGGCAAGCAGCGCATCAAGTTCCGCAACGGCAGCCGGATTATGTTCGGCGCTCGTGAGCACGGCTTCGGTCGAGGCATCCCCGGTGTGACGATCGTCGTGTTCGACGAGGCGCAGATCCTGAAGGCGAAGGCGCTGTCGGACATGATCCCGGCGGCGAACACGGCGAAGAACCCGCTGATCATCTACATGGGCACCCCGCCGAAGCCGGAGGATCCCGCCGAGGTGTTCAAGGCTCGCCGCAAGAAGGCGCTCGACGTCAAGAAGCGTCGCGCCGCTGGCGAGAACGTCGATTACGACACCCTGTACGTGGAGGTCGGCGCGAACGCCGGCGACAACGTCGAGGATCGCGCAGTGCTCGCGAAGGCGAATCCGTCGTTTCCGCACCGCACACCATGGGAGTCGATTCTTCGCCTGCGGGAGAACCTCACGGATCCGGCGGACTGGGCTCGTGAGGGGCTCGGCATCTGGGATGAGGAAGCGGACGGCGACGGGCCGCTGTCGAAGTCGTGGCCGATGCTCGCCGTCGACGACGTGCCGACGGAGGGTGCGCGCGCGTTCGGTGTCGCGTTCTCCGCGGATGGCATGAAGGTGTCGCTCGGTGGCTGCATCCTCACTGAGGAGCGTGCGCACGTCGAGCTGATCGACGCGCAGCAGGGTCCGGTGGACGCGGCGCTCGAGCCGCTCGCTGACTGGTTCGTCGAGAAGGTCGACGGCGTGCCGCGGTGGAAGCGCGCGTCGCAGATCGTTCTGTCGGGTCGTGCTGGTGCTCTGGTGTTGGAGCAGATGCTGATCAAGCGGAAGGTGCCCCGGAAACGGATCGTCGTCGCGTCGTCGGCACAGTACTTCCAGGCGTGCGGGATGCTGCTCGAGCAGTCGACGGCCGCGGCCCGTGAGGCGAAGCGCGGGGAACCGCTGTCGCTCACGCACCTCGCTGGCGACGGTCAGGCGCAGCTCGACGAGTCGGCCAAGAAGTCGATCCAGGAGAAGCGAACGCGTGACGGCGCCTGGGGCTGGGCGTCGCCCGCGGGTGATGAGACACCTGTGGAGGCGGTCAGCCTCGCGCTCTATGGGGCGCGGACGGGCCGGAAACTGCCGGTGAAGCGTGAGAGGACGGGGGTGATCCTGTGACGCCTGGCATCGAGCTCGCTCTCGACCACTCCGACGCGTCGATGCTGACCGCTCTGCTGAAGGTGTGGCAGGACAAGAAGCAGCGCAACGCTACCCGTACCGTCTACTTCGACGGCAAGGCTGCGCTGAAGGACTTCGGGATCTCCATCCCGCCCGCGATGCGGTCGATCGAGGCCGCGCTCGGATGGAGCGCGAAGGGCGTCCACGCGCTCACGGATCGTTCGAAGTTCGAGGGGTTCGTCGACGCCACAGGATCGGATGACCCGTTCGGGCTCGAGCAGGTGATGTGGGAGAACCGGTTCCGAGTCGAGTTCCCGGCGGCGCAGGTGTCGTCCGCGGTCCACGGATGCTCGTTCGTGACGGTGTCGCAGGGCGACACGCAATCGGGTGAGCCTGACGTGCTCATGCTCGCACGGTCAGCCGAGTCGTCGGCCGCAATCTGGGACACGCGGCGCCGTCAGATCGGCGGGTTCCTGTCGATCGTGGAGACGGACGAGCAGGACGATCCTTCGGTGATCGTCATGTACGTGCCCGAGAAGGTCGTCACGCTGACCCGGTCCGGTAGTCGCTGGCTGGTGGACGTACGCCGGAACCCACTCGGTCGCGTATCCGTGGCGCCGCTCGTCAACAAGTTCGAGCTGGGCCGGCCTCTCGGGCACTCGCGGATCACCCGGGCGAGCATGTACTTCTCCGACGCGGCGCTGCGCACCATCGTGCGAGGGGAAGTGTCGTCGGAGTTCTACTCGGCTGTGGAGTACTGGCTGTTCGGGGCCGATGTGGAGTCGTTCATCGGCAATGACCGGTGGACGGCTGTCATGGGTCGCATCAAGGCGATGGACACGGAGTCGAACGAGCGGGGCGACCAGCCTCAGCTGCACCGGTTCACCGGCGCGTCACCGGATCCGCACATCGCGCAGATGCGGATGTGGGCGAACCTGTTCGCCGACGATCAGGATCTCGACGTGAAGTTCGCGGACACCTCGAACCCTTCGAGTGCGGATGCGATCTTCGCGGCGAAGGAGACGCTGATCACCACGACGCGCGATGCGAACGCACTGTGGGGTCATGGCGCCGTAGACGCGGCGCAGATGGCTGTGATGCTTCGAGACGGACTGGACGAGGTACCCGCTCAGATGCGGGCTCTGCGGGCCCAGTTCACGGACCCGGCGATCGTGTCGCCGTCCGCACGTGCGGACGCGTACTCAAAGATCTCGGCTAGCGATCCGGAGTTCGCGACCTCCCGAGTGGGCCGACAGTACGCGGGGCTCTCGCTCGAGCAGATCACACAGCTGGAGGCTGAGCAACGTCGGAACGACGCCTCGTCGCGGATCGCGCAGTTGGTGGAGGCGGCGAAGGGTGTTCGTGCTGACGCCCCCCCTCAGACGGCGACAGCGAGCTGACGCAGGCGCAGGTGCTCAGCGCGAAGGCAGATGCGCTCGGCGTGCTACGGCGTGCCGGTGTCGAAGCGGCCGACGCCGCGCGGTTGGCGGGGCTCCCCGGTGTGAAGTTCATTCCGGGGCAGCCGATCACGATCAAGACCGCTGAGGAGTGACCATGGCGACGTCTGCGCAGATCGAGGAGTTCCGGACTGCGCAGGCGTCGCTGGTCACTCTCGGTCAGGATCAGCTGCGCGACGTGCTCTCCGCTTTCTCCGTCCGCTCCAACCCCGCCGCGGTGCGGGATGTGCTGCTGCAGTACTTCCCGGATTTCATGACGGCGTTCGGAGACACGGCCGCGGTGCTCGGCGCCGACTTCTACGAGATGGTGCGCAACTTGCCGCCGTCGACGGGCACGCTGCAGACGGTGTTCGCTCAGCCGGCGAAGACGAAGCAGTCCGAGGGTGTCGTCAGGTGGGCAGTGGGTGGCCTGTTCTCGACGGACGCGGATTGGGCGTCCTTCGAATCGCTGCTGCTCGGCGCCGCACAGCGACTCATCCTGCAGCCGTCGCGAGAGACTATTGACCTGCTCGCGCAGGCTGACGCCCGCGCCGGGAACGTTGCGGCGGTCGGCTGGTCGAGACGCGTGCACCCGGAGCGCGCGCGCTCGGGGAAGTCGTGCGACTTCTGCATCATGCTCGCCGGACGCGGGCCCGTGTACCGGTCGCAGGAGGCCGCCGGGTCGGTGATCGGCCGCGGCTCGGAGCGCACCGGGTTCGACGAAGACGGGAACCGGCTGGTCGGCGGTATCGGCGGCGGGATGCGCACGCGCGGTGACCGCGAGCTCGCGGCGGAGTTCCACGACGACTGCAACTGCACGACCGTGCCCACGTTTTACGAGATCCAGGATCGCCCCGGATCCCGATACCCGCAGGTGCTCGCACCGATCACCTGACACAGACTTGCCCGCACCGCGATGGTGTCGGGTTTCACGCGGCGCGACTGCCGCTCAACCACTGGAGGACGCATGTCTACCGAAACCGCGCCGGCCACGCCGGCACCTGCTGCACCGGAAGCCCGGGCGGATGAGGGCGCGACGCCCAACGAGCCGCTTGGCGAGCCCGGTCTGGCCGCGCTGAAGTCGGAGCGGGACGCGCGGAAGGCAGCCGAGAAGGCCGCCGCCGACGCGCTCGCGAAGGTCAAGGAGTACGAGGACCGCGAGAAGACGGAAGCGCAGAAGCAGCAGGAGGCTCTCGAGAAGGCGCAGCGCGAGCTCGCCGAGGTGACGATCGCGAAGACGCGTGCCGAAGTGGCCGCTGCCAAGGGCGTACCTGCGGAGCTGCTCAGTGGCAGCACGCAGGAAGAGCTCGAGGCATCGGCGGAGCGACTCATCAACTGGCGGGGCGCACAGCAGACGCCGCCCGAGCAGGGACGGTTCATCACCCCTGCTGAGGGCGGCCAGCCGGCGATCCCGCTGAATGGCGACGGTCTGGAGACCGCGCTGAAGCAGGCTCTCGGCATCAGCTGAGACCCAGATCCAAGGAGAATCCCCATGGCGATCACCGCCGCAACCAAGCTGAGTGACTTCAGCGGGTTCCTCACCCGTGAGCAGTCGCAGCCCATCTTCGAGCGTGCCGCGCGCAGCTCGACCGTCCAGTCGCTCGCGCCCGAGGTTCCCCTCGGCGGGAACGGCAAGTCCATCCCGGTGGTCACCGGTCGCCTCACCGCAGGGTGGGTCGCTGAAGGTGCGCAGAAGCCGGCATCCAAGGGCTCGCTCGGCCTGAAGAACATGGACCCGAAGAAGATCGCGACGATCGCTGTCGTGTCGGCTGAGGTCGTCCGGGCGAACCCCGGCAACTACATGCAGCTGATCCGGTCGCAGGTCGGTGACGCGTTCGCGGCCGCGTTCGACTCGGCGGCGCTGCACGGCACGAACACGCCGTTCACGACGTACATCGCCCAGACGACGAAGAGCGTCGAGATCGGCACGACCACGCAGGCCGCAGGCGGCGTTTTCGGCGACATCAACGCCGGTCTCAAGCTGCTCGTCGATGACGGGAAGCGCCTCACCGGCTTCGCGCTCGACGACCGCTTCGAGCCGGTGCTGAACGGCGCGACCGACACCGCGGGCCGCCCGATCTTCATCGACAGCCCGGTCGTGGACAACGCCGGCCCGATCCGTCAGGGTCGTCTGCTCGGCCGCTCCGCGTTCATCGGTGAGGGCGTCTACGACGCCACCACGAAGACGTACGGCTTCGGTGGCGACTGGTCGCAGGCCGCGTGGGGCGTCGTCGGCGGCATCTCCTACAAGGTGTCGACCGAGGCGACCGTCACGATCAACGGCGAGCTCGTGTCGCTGTTCGAGAACAACCTGGTCGCGGTCCTCGCTGAGGCCGAGTATGGGTTCCTCGTCAACGACACGGCGGCGTACGTCGAGTACGTGGACGCTGCCTGATGGGCGCCAAGCAGCAGGTGCGCCTCTCCGCGCCGAACGGGACGATCGTCCGTCTCTCGGAGGATGAGGCGAAGCGCATCGGTCGGGCCTACCGCTCCGTGGATGGCGACGAGTCGTCGGAGCAGCAGAGCGAGGTCCCGGACAACTCGTGGAAGGTCGCCGAGCTCAAGGCGTATGCCGAAGAGCACGAGATCGACCTCGGCGACGCGACCAAGAAGGCCGACATCCTCGCAGCGATCGAACTCGCGGACGAGGACGAGGAAGACGAAGGCGAAGACGGCGACGAGTAGTCGCCGCCCGGTGGAGGGGCAGGGGCATCACGTCCCTGTCCCTCCACTCCTGACCAATCCACACGACGGGAGGCATCATGGCGAGCTGGACAGCACCGAAGGATGTGACTGACGCGTGGATTGGTGAGGACGAACCCGAAGACACCACGAAGATCCAGACGTGGATCTCGAAGGCGGAGCGCGAGGTGAAGCGGCGGGTTACGGATATCCAGGAGCGCATCGACGCTGAAGCACCGAAGACGGACCTGCTGCAGACGACGGTCGATGTCGTCGTGGCAATGGTGATCCGCAAGTTCCAGAACCCGAAGGGGTACCGGCAGGTTCAGACGACGACAGGGCCGTTCTCTGAGTCCGGCACGGTCGGCGGCGACAACCCCGGCCAGCTGTACCTCACAGATGACGAGATGGCGAAGCTCACCGGGGTACAGGACGGCGGTGCGTTCAGCATCGACCTGATCCCGTCCACCTCACCGTTCTACGTGGGCCCGTGATGCGTCAGATCAGCGAGCACGTCGGCTGGCAGGCATTCCAGCCCGGCGCGACGGACGCCCACGGGAACGAGCTTGAGTCGTGGGATGACCCGGTCAGCGTGGGAGTGTACGCGTTCGATCCGGGGTCGACGTCGGAGCCGCGGGAGCCGGGCGCCGACCGGGTGATCGTACAGCCGGCCGTGTACATGCCCCACGGGACCGTGTTCGGCGCTCACGACCGGGTTACGGCCCGCGGGCTGCTGTACGAGGTCGACGGCGAGACCCGTGTGTGGCGGCACCCGAACGGGAAGCGGGTCGGGAACGTCGCGACGCTTCGCAGAGTGGAGGGCTGAACCATGGCGCAGAAGGTGCGCGTGCGGCTGAAGCTCCGCGGCATCAACGAACTGATGACCAGCCGTGGCGCGACGGCGGCCGTAGTGAGCCGAGCGCAGGCGATCCAGCGTGCCGCGGGCCCGGATTTCGAGGTGAACGTGGTCCCGCACCGGTACACGGCGCGTGCGTTCATCCGGCCGGCGAATGCGGAAGGTGCGAAGCGGGAGGCCCGTGACAAGGTGCTGACCCGGGCGCTGAACGCGGGGCGAGACTGATGGTCGAATTCGCGGACGTCGAAGCCATGGTCGTCGCGTTTCTGCGCGACGTGACCGGACAGAGCGTGTCGACGAAGGTGCCGAGGAATCGTCCCGACCGGTTCACGCGAGCGTGGTGCACCGGAGGGGGCGCGTCGAACCGGGTAGTCGAGCGCGCGCAGATCACGGTGACCTGCACGGCCACTTCAGAGACGGATGCCTCCGACGACGCGAAAGCGTGCAGACACGCGTTCCAGCACGACTATCTGCGGATGCCGCTCGTGAGGGGGGTGCGGGAAGTGTCCCGCCCGTATTCCGATCCGGACCCGGATACCGGTGGCGACCGGTACAGCTTCACCGTCGAGCTGACGGTGCGCGCGCACCGCGCGTAGAGAACGATCCTCACGGGCCTGTGAGGGCACATCGCCGGCCATGTCCGGCTCATCACGAAAGAGAGAAACCATGGCCGCTGTTGACACGACCAACGCCGACCTGGCGCGGGTGTACGGGTCGGATTACGACTCCGTCTACCTGGCGCCGATCGGCACCGCACTCCCGACCAGCATCGACGACCCGCTGGACCCCGCCTTCGAGGCGGTCGGCTGGCTGAACGAGGACGGCATCAAGCAGTCCCCGTCCGGGTCGAAGACGAAGCTGCGCGGGCATCAGGGCGGCCGTGTGGTCCGCACCCGGATGACGGAGACCGGCACCGAGTTCGCGTTCGTCGCGCTCGAGACGAAGCGGCAGACGGAGTCGCTGTGGGAGGACCAGAAGTCCGCGACCGTCGCGAACGGTGTGGAGACGGTCGTCTCGAAGGCGGGTCAGAAGGTGTCCGCCCGGGTTGCTGTGGTCGACCTGTACGACGCGGACGATGACACGATTCACGAGCGCCGCGTGTACGAGCGGTGGGAGATCACCCCGGACGGTGACCGGGAGTTCAAGCTCGGCGACATCACCGGGTACGGGTTCCTCGCCGAGCAGATCGGTGACGTGACGAAGTACCGCACCGTGGGCGGCGTGGGGAAGACGGGCTGGGCCGTGGAGGTGACCGGCACGCCGACCGGCGGTACGTACACGCTGACGGTGAACGGGTCGACCACGGCGGGCATCGCGTACAACGCGACCGCATCGGCTGTCGCCGCGGCGCTGAACGCGCTGTCGGGTGTGACCGGGATCTCCGGGATCACCGCGTCCGGCACGGGCACGATCACGGTGACGTTCCCGTCGACGGTGACGCTCGCCGGGGACGGATCCGGGCTGACCGGTGGGACCGACCCGGACGTGGTCGTTTCCTGACCCTTCTCGACTGGTGGCCGGGCTCTGCTCCGAGGCCCGGCCACCACCTACCCGCATCGGAGAATCGGAGGAGATCATGGCTGCAACGAAGCCGAGGAAACCGCAGGACCATCAGGCGAAGAAGCTGAAGAAGCCGAAGCCCGAGGTCGTCCAGGTCGAGGACGGGTGGGAAGTGACGGTGACCCTCGAGCCGAGGCCCATCGACCCGGCCGACGACGAGTCGGGGGAGCCGGAGGAGACCGGGCCGCGGAAGCTGACCGTCACCGTCCCGAGGGACGCGCTCGACGACTTCGAGCTGCTCGACGACCTCGCATCCCTGAAGGACCTGAACGACGCGTCCCGTCTGCCGTCGATGCTCCGCAAGGTCGTCGGCGACCAGTACGGGACGGTGATGGACGCGCTGCGATCCGTGAACGGGCGGGTGCGGATCGAGGATGGGCAGAACTTCCTGATGGACGTGTTCGGGGCGATCAACCCAAACTCCTGATCCTCATCGCCGCGTGGATGCATCATCGTGGTGCGCTCGTCGCGGCGGTGAGGGAAACGTACCGGCTCGGCGTCCGGGATGTGCCTGTCCTGGAGCTCGCGGACCTGACGGGGCATCTGCCGCCCGGGTGCGCACTGTGGCGGGCGCTTGGCGGGCCGATGTCGATCACCCCTGAGACGCGAGTGCTGCAGTACATCGAGTTCCGGTTGCGGATCTTGGACTGGCACCTGCTCGAGGGGAAGGGTGAGCGTCCGCAGCCACCGGTTGACCCGGCGTGGACGGATGCCGCTGCCCTGCAGATGGATAAGGCGGACGCGTTCCTGCGACGTGATGCACGCATGAGCGGGCGTTGAACGCTCGACACGGAAGGAGCCCCGGGAGACACATCCCGGGGCTCCTTCCGTGGAACGAGAGGGGGCGGCATGGCGGCTACCGAGATCGCGTCGGCGTACATCGCCCTGTACACGCAGATGCCGGGTGTGGCGAAGGACATCGGGAAGGCGCTCGGCGGCTCCGATGTGAAGGCGCAAGCCTCCGCGAAGGGCAAGTCGATCGGTGGGGCACTGTTCGGCGCCGTCGCCGGTGCGTCCGCGGCTCTCGTGTCGAAGGGTCTCGGCGCGATCAGCGCCGCCCTGGACGGGGCCGTGTCGCGTGTGGACACGATGAACAACTTCCCGAAGATCATGCAGAACCTCGGCTACTCGTCGTCGGATGCTTCCGCGTCGATCGAGAAGATGTCGCAGAAGCTGATGGGGCTGCCGACGTCGCTGGACGCCATGGCGGGTGTGGTGCAGCAGCTCGCGCCGCTCACCGGGGGACTGGCGAAGGCAACCGACCTGTCGCTCGCGTTCAACAACGCGCTGCTGGCGGGTGGGAAGTCGACGCAGCTGCAGGCGAACGCGCTTGACCAGTACGTGCAGCAGCTCGCTGTGGGGAAGGTGGATCTCGCGGCGTGGCGGGGCATGGTCGCGGCGATGCCGGGGCAGATGGACCAGCTGTCGAAGTCGCTGCTGGGCGCGTCCGCGAATCAGAACGACCTGTATGAGGCGATGAAGTCCGGGAAGGTGTCGTTCGATCAATTCAACGGCGCGGTCCTGAAGCTCAACGATGAGGGCCTGAAGGGGTACGCGTCGTTCTCTCAGCAGGCGAAGGATGCGACGCAGGGCATCGGGACCGCGCAGCAGAACTTGGGTACGGCGATCACTCGCGGGCTGGGGAAGATCATCCAGGTGCTGCAGCCGCAGATCGTCGGCGTGCTCGGCGCTGTGACCGACGTCGTGAACAACGTGTCGACCGCGGTCGGCGGGGTCCTTAACGACTTCATGTCCGGGGTCACGATGGGCGCCGCGGACCGTGCCGAGTTCGCCGGCCAGCTCGAGGGCTGGGTCGCGGTCGGCGCGAACGTGCGCGTCGTGTTCGAAGCGGTGGGCGCAGCGATCATGGGCGCGTTCTCGTGGCTCAAGGCGAACTGGGCGTGGGTGTCCGCCATCGGTGTCGGGTTCCTCGGCATCGTCGTCGCGGTGAAGGCGTGGACGATCGCCACTCAGACGTGGGTCGCCATTCAGGGTGTGGCGAAGACGGTGCAGATCGCGTTCATCGCGCTCACGCAGGGGCAGGCGGCGGCGACTGCTGCAGCGCAGGCCGCGCAGCTTGGCTTCAACACGGCGCTGCTCGCGAACCCGATCGCCCTGATCGTCACCGCGATCGTCGCACTGGTGGCAGGGCTGGTGTGGTTCTTCACTCAGACGGAGGCGGGGAAGGCGATCTGGACGGCGTTCACGCAGGCGCTCGCGACAGCGTGGACGTGGCTATGGGAGACGATCCTGAAGCCGGTTTTCGACGCGATCGGTGTCGCGTTCACCTGGCTGTGGACGAGCGTGATTCAGCCGGTCGCGAGCTTCATCGGCACCGCGATTCAGGCGATCGCTTCGGTGATCACCTGGTGGTGGCAGAACGTGACGATGCCGGCGATCAACGGGATCGTCGCGGTGTTTCAGTTCCTGTGGGGCATAGTCCGCCCGATCTTCGACCTGTGGGTCGCGGTGATCAAGGTCGTCGGTGCGGTGATCGCATGGCTGTGGAACAACGCTGTCGTCCCGGCGGCGAAGGGGATCGGCGCGATCTTCTCCTGGCTGTGGAACAGCGCCGTGCAGCCGATCTTCGGATGGATCGGGGACAAGGCGAGGCTCGTCGGGCTCGGCTTCCGGGTGCTGTACCAGACGTACGTGAAGCCGGCGTTCGATGCGATCGGCGCCGTGTTCAAGTGGATCTGGAACTCGATCATCCGGCCGATCTTCGACAGCATCGGTCGGGCTGTGAAGGCAGTGGGTGACGCGATCGGCAACGCATTCCGCACAGCGGGTGATGTGATCCGTGGCGCGTTCAATGGGGTCGTCGGGTTCGTGAAGGGCATCTTCAACGGGATCATCGGCGCCGTGAATGGCGTGATCCGCGGGATCAACGGTGTCGCGGGTGTCGTCGGCGACGCGCTCGGCCTGGACCTGCACATCTCGACGATCCCGATGCTCGCTGAGGGTGGCACGATCACCCGCGGTGGGTCGGTGATCGTCGGTGAGCGTGGCCCTGAGCTGCTGAACCTGCCTCGCGGGGCGCAGGTGGTTCCCGACTATGACCGTCCGGCGCGTGACGGGGGAGCTGCGTTCCCCCGTGAGCTCGTGATCGTCGACGCGGACCGGAAGCTGATCGGCCGGATGCGGGTCGAGGCGTCCGGCGTGGTCCGGGATGTGGTGCCGACGCCGCAGTCGGTGACCTCTGAGTACGGGGTGAGGTGACCGATGGCGACCTACGAGAAGTCCACGGGCTCCGCGGGGACGCTGCGTCAGGTCATCACGTACACGCGGAACACCAGTGCCCGTACGGTGTCATTCCACGTGGAGTTCTGGATCCTGTGTTCGGATTCTGCGACGCGCGTGAATGGGCTGTCCTGGTCGGGGGTTGTGGCGGGCACGGCCGTCTCAGGGTCGGTGGATCTGTCCTCCGGGTTCGGGTCTCGGAAGGTGGCCGAGTACAACGTCACCCGGTCGGTGGGCTCGGACGGGTACCTGTCGACGGCGGATTCCCGGTTCACGTTCGCGATCGGCGGTTCGGGCACACAGGGTCTGGGCGGGCCGACGTCGCTCACTCAGGACGTGGCGGTCGCGAAGATCGAATGGCCGGCCCCGGCGCGCCCGGGGACCCCGGCGATGTCGTCCCCCTCCGTGGGGCGCGTGGTGGCGTCGTGGTCGAAGCCTTCCGGCCGGGTGACCTATTACCGGATCTGGTGGTGGCGTAACGGCGTCTGGGCAGCGTTCAACACCAACTCGACGTCGTACACGTTCAACGTCTCACCTGGCGACACGGTCTCGGTGCAGGTGTACGCCGGGAACGAGGACAACCTCTCGGATGGGTCCGGGGTCGGGTCGATCACGGCCAAGGAGAACCCGGCCTCCACGCCGACCGGCCTCAGCGTGGCGCGTGTGTCGGACACGCAGCACACCCTGAACTGGACGCGCACGTCGACTTACACGTCGGTGATCGTGCAGCGTTCGACGAACAACGGAGCCTGGCAGCAGGTCGGCATCGCGGCGGGGAACGCCGCCACCTTCACCGATAAGACGACGGTCGCGAACCAGAAGTACCAGTACCGTGTCGCCGGGGTGTCGGGTGGAGGCCAGTCCGGCTGGTCGGGCACGGCGACGGTGTACACGACGCCGGCGGCTCCGACCGGTGTGAGCGCCGCCCGGTCCGGCAGCGACATCGTCGTGTCCGCGTCCGGTGTGCCGCCGTACGCAACGTCGTTCGATGTGCGGGACGGGTCCACGACGGTCGCCACGAGCGTGTCCCTCCCGTTCAGGCACACGGCGCCCGACTCCGCGACCCCGCACACGTACACGGTGCGCGGGAAGGTGGGGTCCCTGACCAGCGCGTGGTCGGCGGCGTCGAACACGGTGCAGCTGATCACCCCACCGAATCCGCCGTCGAGCCTGTCCCCGAACGGGGCGGTGCTCCCCTCGGATACGGATGTCGTGCTCACGTGGAAGCACAACCCGGTCGACTCGTCCTCGCAGTCCGCATTCGAGCTGCAGTGGCGGGTCGACGGCGGAGCATGGACGACCGTGTCGGGCACGACGCTGCAGAAGGCGACGGTCACCGTCCCGGTCGGTGCGGTGCAATGGCAGGTGCGCACGAAGGGTGCTCACCCGACCTTCTCCGGATGGTCGGCGATCGCGTCTTTCACGGTCGTGGATCGTCCCGGCGTCGCGGTGACGCAGCCGGCGGGCACGTGGGACGCGTCGGTGCTGCCGGTGCAGTGGACATGGTTCCACCAGCAGGGTCGGCCGCAGTCGTCGTGGCAGCTCGAGCTGCTCGACGGTGACGGTCAGGTCGTGGAGTCCCGCAGCGGGACCGGCGCGGCGACGTCGTTCACGGTGAGCACGAAGCTCACCGAGGGGTCATGGACCGTCCGGGTGCGGGCTGCTACCGGGACCGTATGGTCACCGTGGGGCGAAGCCGATTTCACGGTCACGTTCATCCCTCCGGAAGCCCCGGAGCTGTCGGGGTTCTGGGACGAGACGCAGGGCGGCGTGTCGCTGACGGTGATGGTCGTCGTCCCGTGGGCCGTGGGGATGGCGTTGACCACCGGTCTCTTCGTGGCCAACGGGGGCTACGTGTATCAGTGGGTGGCCGCTGATACGACGGCGACTGCGGCCGATGAACCGACCGGCACGGAGTCCACCGCGTCGTGGCGGTTCCACAGCGCTGCTCCCGTGAGCGGTTTCGGAAACAGCGCCTTCGGGATCGGCCCTTTCGGGGGCTGATCCCGAGGCTCCCGAAGCCCAAATTGCGCGTTGGCGCTCTTACTCGAGAAGGAGACAGTAGCGATGCCTACCAACTTCCCCGAAAACGGGATGAATCCTTGGGGGGATACCCTTCGCCAGTGGGCGGACGACGTCGAGCAGAAGGCGGCCCTCGCAGCGTCCGCTGTCCAGCCTGGCGATCTCCCCGTATTCGGCAGCGCGGCACAGGCGGCGACCACCGACTTCGCGACGTCCGCGCAAGGCGCGACCGCGGACACAGCTGTTCAGCCCAGCGACCTGCCCACTTTCGGCACCGCAGCTACCGTGGACGCGTCGTCCTTCGCCACCGCTGCGCAGGGAGCGAAGGCTGACTCTGCGGTTCAGCCTGCCGATCTCCCGGCGTTCGGGACGGCCGCGTCCGCCGCGGTCACGGACTTCGCGACCGCCGCGCAGGGAACCAAAGCGGACAACGCGGTGCCGAGCACGCGGAAGGTGGCAGGCAAGGCGCTCAGCGCAGACGTCACGCTCGCGAAGGCTGACGTGGGTCTCGGGAACGTGGACAACACGGCCGACGCGAGCAAGCCGGTCAGCACGGCGCAGCAGTCCGCGATCACCGCGGCGACGACGCACATGGTGAAGAGCCAGAACGACTCGGTCACTGGCATCGAGTACTACCCGACTGTCGGGGATCTGCCGTCGCCCGGTGTGCCAGGAGTGCTGTACGTCGTCAAGACGGCGGGGTGATCCCGATGCCGATCCTCGTGTACGACGACGCGACCGACTCGTACGTCGATATCCGGACCGGTCAGGTGCACGGTGGGGGATTCGTCGACGACGTCACTGAGGTGACCGCCGCGAACAGTGGTCCGCGGATCACACCGACGACGCCATACACCGGCACGATGACGCTGACCACGTCCGCGACGATCTCCGGGTACGACATCAAGGGTCGCATCGTGATCCCGAATTCGGCCACCGGCGTGATCATCATCGAGGACTGTCGGGTCGATGCCTCACAGATCGCGAAGCCCGCCAGCCAGCAGAGTGTGATCAGCGTCCAGCCGGACACGCAGGCGACCGTCATCATCCGCTTCAACGAGGTCGTCGGCCAGGCGGGCATGATCGGCATCGGCGTGCGGAGGTTCGTCGCCTACCGGAACAACATCCACAACGTCGAGGACGGCATCCGGCTGAACAACTTCGGCGGCACCGGGCAGGCGCTCGACGCGGAGGTGTCGAACAACCTCATCGGCCCGCTGATCATGCAGACGCCCGACACGTACAACACGCGCACGGACAACAAGACGCACTCCGACGGCATCCAGATCGAGGGCGGCGACGGCGCGAACATCCACGGCAACACGATCCTCGCGACGGCGACAACGGACGGCACGTCGAACGTCACCTGGATTCGTTCGGTGGCGCCGAACGACCCGCTCCCGTACGGTGATCCGGCGGGCCGCGCGCATCCGCAGGCACTGTCGGTGCTGCAGGTGTCCTCGGGTGTGAGCACGACGAGCAACCTCGTATTCACGAAGAACCGGTGCCGTGGTGGTGACATCCCGGTGAGCATCCACATCGGGTCGGCTGGTTCGGCGACGCTGACCGACAACAAGTTCGACCGGATGAATTGGACGCCGAACCAGGCGATCTATTACGGCACCGGTGACCCGGTGACCACGAGTGGGAACGTCTACGAGGACGACGGGTCTCCCGTACCGGTCAAGAGCGGGGCCTGACATGACCGAGAAGATGAACGGTTTCGAGGGGGTAGCCCCGGGGACCGTCGCGACCGCGACCACCACCGGTCTGTCCGGCGACGCCTTCGGGCAGTTCTCGGGCAGCCCAACGTTCTCCGCGGATAGCGCGGCCTTCGAGGCGCAGTCGCTGAAGTTCGCCAAGAGCGCTGGCGGCTCGGCAGCGCTCGTGCGGTACGACGGCTTCTCGACGCCGCAGCAGCGGTCCAGCGGGTACTTCATGCTGACAGCCCTCCCGACTGTTGCGACCTGCGCGATCTGGCAGGGGCGCAACGGCAGCGGCGCCGTGTGTTCGCTACTGGTCACCACGGCGGGTGTGCTCCAGTTCCTCGACTCGTCGTCAGCCGGATACACGAACCTCGGCGTCACGCTCGCGCTGAACACGTGGTATCAGTGGGCGCCGCGGTTCAAGCCCGGCGCATCGACGAGCACCGGCGAGATGTCCGGCGAGATCCGCGCGCTCGACGGCACCGTCCTCTCATCCGGCTCACCTGCTCCGGGGACGGGGTTCACTGACAAGAACCTCGGCACGACCGTTCCGGTTTCGCAGCAGTGGGGCGCCTTGACGAGCGCGGCGGCCCTGGACGCCATCTACTGGGATCAGATTCAGATCTCCGACCAGGACGGTGCGCTCTTCCCGAAGTACACGCCTTCGACGCCTCCGGCTGAGCCTGTCCTGATGATGAGCGACGGCACCGACTACTTCGGCGTCGACGCATACGTGTGGGACGGCGCTGCGTACTCGCAGATCGTCACCGATTGACCCCAAGGAGGCGTTGTGGTTGCTGAGACTGCGTACATCACCCTGGAACGCTCGGTTGACGGCGGGGACACGTGGGAGATGGTGCTGGACGAGTCCTCGCAGGACCTCACGAATGTCACCGACTGGGAGGCGCCCAGCTTCGGCGACACCATGTACCGGGCTACGGCGTACACGATCGAGGGCGCCGCGGCGTCGACGGTCATCACGGTGCACGCCGACTCGGATGCCGCGTGGCTGTCAGGCGGTCCGGCGTTCGGGGTCACGGCCCGGCTGCCGTTCGATCCCGGCATCACGATCACAGGCGGCCGCGCTCGTGCGCTGAAGCAGTACGCGGGCCGGTCCCTGCCGGTGGCACTGACGGGGGAGGCGCTTTCGCGCACGGTCGCGTACTCGGGCTCAACGTCCGATCTGGAGGACGACACCGCCAGCTCAGACCGGCTGACACAGATCGCGCAGCTGCCCGATGACCTGTTCCTGTTCCGAGACACGGATGGGCGCCGCATCTACGGGCAGATCGACCAGGTGTCCCTGCAGCGGAAGTCGTCGGAGTGGCATCCGGATGGGTGGAACTCGGTGTACGACTTTTCGTTCACGCTGACGGAGGCGGATCGGACATGATCGCGTGGTCGTTCATTCTGCTCGACGGGACGGATCAGCCGCTGGGAAGCCTCGACGGGGTGACCGGCGGGGGCGCGGAGATCGTCGCCCAGTCGACGCTCGGAGGCTCCGCGCAGCTGACGCTGGATCACCGCCAGGACATCGACTGGATGAACCACCGCGTGCAGGCGGTCTACTCGAACGGCGACGACTCGTGGCCGGTGGGGACATACCTGCTGACCAGCCCGAAGGAACATCACGGGACGGTGCTCAGCTTCGAGGTGGGGCTGCTGACGAAAATGAATGTCGTCGCCGAGGACACGGTGGATGCTCGCTACTCGGTGGCGGCAGGTTCGGCGATCATCCCCACGGTGACGAGCCTGATCGTCTCGACGGGGGAGACCAGGATCGCGGTCACCGATTCGAGTGCGACGCTCAGGTCCGCGTTGACGTGGGAGGCGGGCACATCGAAGCTGACGATCATCAACGATCTGCTGCAGGCGGCGGGGTACTGGTCACTGTGGTGTGACGGGTCGGGCATGTTCCGAGTGGAGCCGTATCAGAACCCTGCCGACCGGGCGCCGGTGTTCGAGTTCGAGCATGGTGAGGCGTCGGTGCACATGCCGGACTGGGAGCGGGAGCAGGACAACACGTCCGTGCCGAACCGGTTCGTCGCGGTCGGTCAGGGCGATCAGGACACGGCACCTCTGGTGGGTATCGCGTCGAACGAAAACCCCGACTCCCCGTATTCGTTTCAGGCGCGGGGTCGGTGGATCACCGCGACGGAGGAGGGCGTGGAGGCCGAGTCGCAGCAGGTGATCGACCAGTACGCGGCCCGGAAGCTGCTGGAGGGCATGAATCCGGTGGCCCGGCTGACGGTCACGCACGCGATGCTCGACCTGAATCCGAACGATCTGGTCGCGTTCACCCCGGAGGATGGGGTGCGCCGGCTCGCCACCGTGCAGCGCATGTCGATGGACTTCACGTTCGACACGGACATTCAGGCGGAGTGGCGGGAGGTCCTGTTGTGACGGACCTGTTCCGGCCGATCCTGGATCAGATCGGGAAGCTGTGGTCGCGGGTCGACGGCATGCCGGTGATCCGGTGGGGCACGGTCACGCAGAACTCACCGTTGCTGGTGCGGCTGGACGGTGACACGGTGTCGGTGTCGCCGCAGTCGGTGGTGAAGCAGATCCCTATCGGTAGCCGGGTCGTGTGCGTGGAGCAGCACCGGCGGGTGATCGTGGTGGATGCTATCGGCGCGGGTCAGCCATACCGAGAGGCGGTGGGCGTCGCTTCCACCCCGGACGTACTGTCCGCGGGCGGGACCGTGAACGTGTCGGTGACGCTTCCTGCGGCGAGGTTCGCGGTCGCACCGAGGGTAATACTGACGCCGGCGAACTCGAGGTTGACGGTGGCGTCTATCGGGGTGTCGACGAGCGGGTTCACGATCGTGGCGTCGAACTGGTCGCCGGGTGCGACGTCTGGCGCGTCGGCGATCGTGTGGCATGCGGTGCAGATGACGGGAGCTGCAGCTGATGGGTGACCTCATCCCGGACAGTGATCTGCCTATGCGTACCGTGACCTGCCACACCGAGGGGTGCCCGAACGATGGCATTCCGATCACCTTCCCATGCGCAGATGCGGTGATGTGCGGTGCGTGTAGCGAGTTCATAACAGACATGACGGCAGCGTGACCGTGCCTGCCGCTCCCGGCCCCGCCTCTGGTGGGGCCTTTCGCATGAGAGGACCCCGACATGCCGCGATACCCGAACGGCAGAATCCCACGGTCGGCGCTGGTCGAGCTCGACAGCGGACCACTGCACCTGACCAGCCCCAAGGGCGCGGCCATGTGGTATTCACTGCGCCGCAACGTGCAACGCGACTACGGCGTGACGCTCCGGATCACCCCGGGGAAGAACGCCTACCGGGACATGGCCGGTCAGACGTTCGCTCGGAAGAACGCCTGTGCGGCGGGCAACTGCAACTCCGCCGCCGTGGAGGGCACATCCAGTCACGGCGGCACATGGAAGGACGACGTCTACACGAACGGTGTCGAGGTCGACGCGATGGCGTTCGACGTCGACAACTGGCGTGACCTCGCACCAGCACCTACCGGCAACGACGCAGTGGACGCGAAGAACGAAGCGCTCGCCGTCGCCCGGTTCTTCAAGGAGGCCCGCGCGGTCGGGTTCCTGTGCGACGGCATCCGGGTCGCCGTCGCCGGCCACCGAGAGGTGTGGCACATCATCGTGCTCGTCCCGTGGGGTCCGGTCCCCGCATCCCTGAACTCACATCCCATCTCCGAGGAGGATGACGTGAACCTGGTATTCATTCCCGTCAAGCGGAAGACCCCGCAGACGTTCGACGCGACCGACCGGTACGTGTACCTGGACGATTCGCCGCACGTGTCGGTCATCAACGGGCCGGTCAAGGCCGCCTGGGGGGCACTGTACGTGTCCGTCGAGACGGTGAAGCCCACAGGCGGTGACCCTGCGGTCGTGCAGCTGCGCGCCGTCGTGGACACGATCGACGCGAAGGGCAAGCTCGTGTCGTCCGCCAGCCTCGGCTCGGTGGAGATCCTCGGCACGAAGGGACAGTCGATGCAGTTCGTGACCGTCCCGCCGGTGGCTCTCGCGAAGGGGCAGCACCTGCGCTTCAAGGCGATCGCGAACGACGGGTCGCTGGTGAAGCTCAAGGTGGGCAACTTCCGCGGCGCGATCATCCCAGTCGGCTGAGGGTCGCGTGAGCCGCGCCGACCTCCTGCAGCGTGACGTACGGGCCCATGAGGGGGAGTGATCTCTGATGCCTGAGCTTCCCGGTCTCTGGTCCCTCTCCCCGCTCGCGGCGTTGGTCGGCGCGGTCATCACCATGTACCTACTGATCGCGTCGGGCCGTCTCATCCCGCGCTCCTCACATGAGCGCGAGCTCGCGTCTGAGCGACGACGAGCCGACGAATGGAAGGCCACCGCGGACACCTGGCAGAAGGTCGCTGCCGAGCTACGCGCGCAGAACAGCGCACTCATCGAGGGAGCCCGAACCTCGTCTCACTTCTTCTCGGCGGTCACACCGAAGGAGTCGCGTGATGTGGACACGTAGACGAACCTCAACGCCCGAAGACGTGGGCGAAGCGCAGGCGCTCAGGGAGCACGCCAAGGACGAGATGCGGGCGCTGAAGGCGCAGGCACCGTACATCGACCGGCTCGTCGACGTGCTCGTCGAACGCCGCAAGATGAACCACTTCGGTGACGAGCTCACCGTGACATGGATTCCGAGAGGCGGTGCATGATGTCGAGCCTCATCTACGACCTCGGCGACCTCGTCATGGCGGTTGCGATGGTCGGTGCCCTCGTGTTCGCGTTCTCGTACGCGGCGTTCTTCCAGTGGAGGAAGACCGCCGCCGGTCGTTCGCTGATGTACTTCGTCGCCGCGCTCGTGCTGTGGGCCGGCCTCTCGACGTTCACGCGGTTCGTTGGCGACTACCCGCTTCGGGAGTACATCCGCATCGTCGTCTACCTGATCATCGTCGCCGCGACGTGGCGCATGGTCTGGACGCTGTGGACGTCGTGGCGGCATACGCCTCAGAAGATCAAGCCTCGCGCGACGAAGGATCACCCCGTCGACGAGGACACCAAAGACCCCCGGAAGGGAACATCATGAACACCATCACCACCACCGTCTGGTGGAAGAACGCCGCGCTCCGCGCCCTGTACACGGCGATCGCGGTCGCCATCCCGTACCTCGGCGGTGCGCTGCTCACCGACGTGCCCTGGCTGACCATCGGGTCCGCCGCGGCGCTCGGGTTCGTCGCGTCCCTGGCGACGTCGCTCGCCGGCATCCCCGAGGCCGTCGGGGTGAACCTGCCCTGGTGGCTGGCCGCCGTCGAGCGGGTCGTGAAGACTTTCGCTCAGGCACTGCTCGCCGGGTTCGTCGGTGCGACGCTCCTGACCGATGTGCCATGGTCGACGGTGCTGCAGGCGGCCGCCCTGTCCGCGCTCGTGTCGCTGCTCCGGCTGATTCTCGCCACCCTGCCGAAGGACCCCACCGTCCCGGACGACCCTGAGCCGCTTGCGCGGCCGTTCGGCTCCACGAACTGAGCCCGCCATGGTGACGCGTGCTCTCCAACATGACCGGTACACGTACTCCACCGGCGGAGGACGGCAGCATCGTCTGGATGCCCGAGCTCATCTACACCGGCTGACCCGCAAGACCCATCAAGACCGCCTCGAGCGGCATCCCTACACCGGGGGTGTCCGCCCGGGGCGGTCTTTCGCGTTCGTCCGCTGGCCGATAACGTCAGCGCATGGAAGTGGTCATCAACTGCCCACAGCACGGCATACAGAAGGTGCCGTTCAACGGCATTCTCGTGCCCCCGGGATCGACCGTCACCATGGAGCACAACCGGATGACATGTCCCGAGTGTCAGCGGCTCGTCCCGATCATCAACGGCCAGTACATCCCGCTCGCTGATGGCAGCACGGACGTGCGAATCCGCATAGGCGGCGCGCAAGCGCGACTCCTCGGGGCAAGCTTGAAGTGGGCGAATCAGGAGCTCGCATCCCGCCAGCCGGATGAGCAGCACGTCGTGAAGGTGCTGGAGGCGACGCTCAGCCAGAACGTCCCAGAAGCGAAGCCTTGGCTCGAAGCGTTCCGCAGTCAGACGAGCGTCGCGTTGGGCACGTGGATCATGGTTCTCATGTCAGTGATCACCCTCTTGCTCACGGTCTCACAGAACCATCCGTCTGGGATCAGCGGTGACGACCTGGAACGGATTCTGCACGAGACCGTGAGCTCCGTTCAGCCTGAGCAAGAGCACCCAAAGCACGAAGCGACCACAGGATCATCCCTACACCAGCAAGGCCCAGAAGAACCGCCCACGGCGACGGCAATCCCATCGCCCAAGACACGTTGAAGCACGCGACGATCAGCACCCCGAGCCAGTAAGCGGCCTGCTTCATGACGCAAGGTTAACACCGTGACCCACCACAGCGGGAGAGGACCACAGGACTCAGAACCCGGTGGTGCCGTGCACGTGGCCGCGTCGCGACTGCCCGAGCCCAACCCACGCCTCTGCATCGGGGAACGCCTCGAGGATCGCCGCACACAGGCGATGCGTCTCGGGTGAGTCGAAGTACCCGACCCACGTGCCGACCGACTCGTGCAGCACGTCGACGCGGCCGCCGGCGGCGTCGCGCAGCTGGTCGATCACGGGCGCCGGGTCAGTGGTGTACTTCCCGCGCGCGCAGATCGCGTCGAGCTGCACGGTGAGGGCGACGTCGGGATGCATGCGGTGGATGCTACCCGCGCCGGCCGACGTGCAGGTCGGTGATTGCCCCGTCGTCGCCTGGCATCTTCACCTGCTCGGCGGGGATCACGACGACGTCGCAGCGTCGGCACACGAGACCACCGTCACCGTCGACCAGGATGGTGTCGCAGTCGGGGCAAGTGAACGGTCCGGGAAGGTCATACATGGGCGGCTTCCAACGTTGTCAGCGGTGCGATCGGTTCACAGCATCCGCGAACTTGACCGCCGCCGGGTAATCCTTCGCTTGCCCCTCGAGGACGATGACCCCGTCCGGGGTGCCGATCGTGACGTAGCTCTTAGACGTGTTCTTGCGGGCGACGGCGCCGACGACCAGACCGACCGGGCCGGCGATGATCGCGCCAGCACCCATCCGGGTCAGCGTGGAGCGTTGACTCGGGGCTCCGAGGGTCGCTTCCGCTGTCGCTTCGGTGAGGTCTGTCTTCTGGAAGTTGTGGGTGAGCTGCCCGCCCTTCACGAACGCGCCCCCGAAGATCGCAAACGGGTTCTCAGCGTTGTGCTGCTTCTCTTCCGCCCTGCGGGCCGCGGCGGCTTCCCTCTTCTCGGCGCGGGCCTGGTCGGCGACGGCCTTCGCCGCGGATCGGGCGGCGTCACGCTCCGCCTGCGCTGCCGCCTTCGCTGCACGGGCCGTCGCACGTTCCGCGTCGCGGCGATCGCGTTCCGCGTCCTTCGCCGCCGCAGCGAGCTCGTCGATGGACCGCAGCGGGTCAACGGACTGTGTCCCGTCGTCGGCGACGTGATCGGTCCACAGGGTCCCGTCCCAGTAGCGGTACTGGTGGACCCCGGACGGGTCAGGGAACCACGCAGCGGCGGTAGTCGTGTCGCTCATGCGGCGAACTCTAGTCCCCGACACATCACTGCCGCCAGAGGTGGCCGGTGCGCGGCTCGAACGCGCGACCCCATCGGTGTAAACGATGTGCTCTGCCATCTGAGCTAACCGGCCTTCAGGCAGCGAGCCTACCCGACCGGTCGGGCACCGGTCGTGCCGGGAGGGCGAGGATCCCGGCGCGGCGTTGATGGTCGGACACGCGCGTGTAGACCTGGGTGGTGGAGAGGTTCGCGTGGCCGAGGAGCTCCTGCACGACGCGCACGTCGACGCCGTGCTCGAGCAGGTGGGTGGCGTACGAGTGGCGGAGGGAGTGGGCGGTGAGCTTCGGGTCGGTGATCCCGGCGCGTAGCTTGGCCTTGTGCACGAGCTCCGTCACCGAGGAGGGCTTCACGTGCCCGGGTGCGTCTCGCCGTGCGGGGAACCAGTACCCGCGGGGCATGGCGTCGGCGAGGTCGCGGATGACGGTGTGGAGGGGGAGGACGAGGTTGAGCGATCCCTTCCCGATGGTGGTGAGTGTCCCGGCGAGCAGGTCGATGTCGTCACCGCGGACGGCGGCGATCTGGGAGACCCGCAGGCCCTGGTAGTAGCCGAGGAGGATCATGGCCCGGGTTCGCCGGTAGGCGCCGCTGGCCAGGAGCGCGTCGATCTGTTCGACGCTGAACGGCCTGGGCAGGTCGCGTGGCACGCGGACGGAGTCGATGCGGTCGGTGGGGTTGTCGGGGCGGTAGCCGTCGAGCACGAGGAAGGCGTAGAACGCGCGCAGGCAGTTGAGGTTCGTGCGGCGGCTGGCTGCGCTGATCCCGGGCCGGCCGATGAAGGCGCGCAGCTGGTGGGTGGTGGCGGTGAGCGGGTCGGTGCCGAGTTGCCGGAGGATGCTGGCCCGGTTGCGAATGGTGGTCGCGGCGAGGCCTTTGCCGCGCTGGTAGGTGTCGAATGCGGTGAGAGCGTCATCGGTCATATCACCACCATGGGAACGGGCGGGGGAGGACTCACCTGTGACCAGGCACAGACTTCCGCGCGTGGTCCTGCTCGGCGCGTTCATGACGTCGTCGCCCGCATCGCCGATCACGCGGGCAGCGACTCACCCGGAAGGGTGAGAGGGTGCAGGCTCGAATGCGTCGGGCAGGCTGTGTCAGTGCACTCGCTCGTGCACGCGCCGAAGCATGCGAAGCAGATCTGCAGCTCACCGTCGTAGTCGTACTCGAGGCCGCTGCCGCCGCAGGACGCGCACCAGTGGTGCCCCTCAGGGAGCTCCTCGGGCGGGTCGCCGGCGATGAAACGGTTCGGTCCGGTTTGGATGATGGTCGCCATGGTCAGATCGCCTTCCGGTTAGAGTTGTCGAGAGCCTGCAGGCTCGGGGCCTGGTGGATGCTGGTGACGGGTGCCAACCTCCCGGATTCCACCGTGGATGTCGTCGGTTCGATCCCGGCAGGGCCCACGTGAACGCACAGCCCGCGCAGCAGCGCCGTCTTCTCGACCTCGCAGACCTCGACGGACGCATCCGCAAGGCCACGCATGATCGGGACAATCCGGCGCAGGCGGCGCGCGTGCGCGAGCTGCTCGCCCAGCGACAGGAGCTCACCCGCGAGCTGACCGTGCGGCAGGGCGTCCGCGACGACCTGAAGACCGAGCTGAGTCGCATCGAGTCCGACGTCGCCGTCGTCGACGCGCGGCGTGAGCGGGATGAGCAGCGCCTCGCCGCAGCGACGAACCCGAAGGATGCGCAGGGGCTGGAGAGCGAGCTCGCCTCGCTCGCGCGCCGCAAGAGCGATCTGGAGGACGCCGAGCTCGTCCTGATGGAGCGGCTCGAGGAGGCCGAATCGGCCGTCGCGGAGCAGGAGCGCGTGCTCGCCGAGGTCAACGCCGAAGGCGGCCGGCTGAGTGCCGAGGCCAAGTCGGCGCTTGCCGACGCGACGTCGCGGCTCGAGGGCGCGACCCGCGACCGCGCCGCCGTCGCCGCCGACATCCCGGGCGACCTGCTGGCGATGTACGACAGGCTCGTGCAGCGCGGTGGGGTCGGTGCGGCGCAGCTGACCCGTCAGATGTGCGAGGGCTGCCGGATGATGCTGTCCGGCACCGATCTGCACGAGGTGCGTCAGGCCGACGCATCCGCCGTGGTGACGTGCCCGCAGTGCGGATGCATCCTCGTGCGCACCGAGGAATCCGGGCTGTGACGCACCGCGGCGTCGACGCGTTTTCCTCGTGAGCGCCTCCGACGCCGCATCCATCGTCCTCGGCACGGACCGAGCCGGGACCGTCATCGTCGTCCTCGACGCGGCGCACGGTGAACTGGCGCGGGAGCAGGCGCCGGAGGCGGAGCTCCCATCCCGTGTGGAGGAGCTGCGGGCGACGCATCCCCGCGCCCGCTGGGTGTGGTCCGACGCGGTGCGCTGGTATCCGCCGCTCCTCGCCGCCGGCGTGCGGATCCCGCGCTGCCGCGATCTGCGCCTCTGCCACGCGATTCTGCGCAGCAGCGCACTCGTCGGCGTCGACGATCCCATCCGCCGGCCGTCGCCGTGGGACAGCGCACCCGCGACGGAGGAGAGGGACGCGCCCGCGCTGTTCGCGCTGAGCGACGAGCAGGCGCCGGCCGGGCCGCCCGATGATGTGGACGCGGCGCTGCGCGAGTGGGAGCGGCAGCGGACGGCGGTCGCCGCATCCGCCGACCCCCGCCGGCTCGAGCTGCTGTGTGCGGCGGAGTCGGCCGGCGCGCTGATCGCCGCCGAGATGCGCGCCGCGGGGCTGCCGTGGGATGTCGCGGAGCACGAGCGTCTCCTCGAGGAGGTCCTGGGTCGGCGTCCCGCGGCCGGCGGGCTCCCCGAGCGCATGGCGGTCCTCGCGTCACAGGTGCGCGGGCTGCTGGGCGACGCGCAGGCGAGTCTCGACTCCCCGCCCAAGCTGTTGCGGAGTCTGCATCGGGTCGGGGTGCAGGCGCGCTCCACATCGAAGTGGGAGCTGGCGCAGTACGAGCATCCCGTCATCGCGCCGCTGCTCGAGTACAAGCGACTGAATCGGCTGCTCACCGCCAACGGGTGGGCGTGGCTGGCGGAGTGGGTGGACGACGCCCGGTTCCGGCCGCTGTACGTTCCCGCGGGGGTCGTGACAGGCCGCTGGGCCTCGTCGGGCGGCGGCGCGCTGCAGATCCCACGGCGACTGCGGCGCGCGGTGCGTGCGGACCCCGGGTGGATGTTCGTCGTCGCGGATGTCGCCCAGCTGGAGCCGCGTGTCCTCGCCGGCATGTCGGGCGATCTCGGCCTCGCGCAGACGGCGCGCGGCGCCGACCTCTACAGCGGCATCGTGGCCAGTGGAGCGGTCGCCACCCGGGCCGAGGCGAAGGTCGCCATGCTGGGCGCGATGTACGGGGCGACGACCGGCGAGAGCGGTCGGCTCGTGCCGCGTCTGCGGCGTGCGTACCCCCGTGCCATGGCCCTCGTCGACGACGCGGCGACGACGGGCGAGCGCGGGGGAGTCGTCACGACGTGGCTGGGGCGCTCCTGCCCGCCGGTGACGACCGCCTGGCGCCTGGCCCAGGAGCGGGCGGCGGGCGAGACGGGATCGCCGGCCGAGCGCGATCGGGCGCGGCGCTCCGCGGGCGACCGCGGCCGGTTCACCCGCAACTTCGTCGTGCAGGGCACGGCAGCCGAGTGGGCGCTCGCATGGCTCGGCGAGGTGCGCACGCGCCTCGACGCCCTCGATCCCGTGCCCCCCGACGAATCCGCGCCGCGGTCAGGTCCGGCATTCGCCGCGCGACCGCATCTGGCGTTCTTCCTGCACGACGAGCTCATCGTGCACACCCCCGAGTGCCACGCCGACGCCGCCGCGCAGATCGTGCGCGAGGCGGCGGCGTCCGCCGGCCGGCTGCTGTTCGGCACGTTCCCGATCGACTTCCCCCTCGATCTGAAGGTGACGCCGACCGCCGACAAGGAATGAGCGGATGCGTCAGCCGCAGCGCAGCACAGTCGTGGCGACTGCGGGGTCGGTGAGCATCGGAGTGTGCACGATCTGGACGGGACCGCCGCGCGACGTGACGAAACGGAAGGTGAGCGTCTTGGTGTCGCCGGGGCGAAGAGTGACGTGCGCGATGCTGCTGGGATGGCCTTCCGCGTCGGCGGCGACCGCGCTCGTGCCGCGATCGTCCAGTACGACGGAGTCGACGAAGGCTCCGGGTGGCGCGGCCACGGTCACGTTCATGCCGATGTCTCCCGGGGGGATGCCCCAGTGGCCCCCGCCGTTCATGCTGAACGGCCATGAGGCGGCCTTCGCGGGAGCGGTGCTCGTCAGCGTGACCGAGACGGCGACGGTCGTCTTGCCGTCGGCACGGCAGGTCCCCGTCGCCGACGAGATCGTCGTCGTCATGAAACTGGCCATCTTCGCACCGGTGTTGTCGTTGAAGTACACGCCGAACGCGTTGTCCCCGGCGAGCCTCTGCCTGACCAGCGGGCCGCCGAGCGGACCTCGGGCGATGGCCGCCTGGGCGCGCGCGTCGGCGCTCCACACCGAGACCCGTCCGTCCTGAACCGGTTGTGCGAGAGCCCGCGCCCAGTCCACCGGCGTCAATCCCTGCGTGAACAGGCGGCCGAAGATCGCCGTCGTCGCCTGTGCGAAGAATGCTGACTGCTGCGGCTGCGTCATGGTCATGTACGGCACGACGAGCAGGCGTTCGTGGAGGTTCCCCGCGCTCAGCGTGGATCCGTCTGCGAGCTTCACCGGTCCGGTCACGGCGAGGAGCGATTGCAGCACGACGGGGTCGATCGAGATCACCGCATCGGGTCGTGCCCCGCCGTCGGCCTCCCACCACGATGTGGCGAGCCGGCTGGTGAGAGCGAAGTCCGTGGGGATCGAGGCGTTCTGCACGAACCGCCCGGTGACGTCGCCGTACAGCTTGTCGAGGTCCCGGGAGATGGGGATGATGGGCGCGTCACGGTGCCGGAAATGCGAGGAGTCGGTCATCCGCTGCATCGTCATCCTGCCCTCGTCGGCCCGCAGCTGCACGAACGTTCCGGTGATGCCGCCGCCCGTGCGTAGCTCCGCCGGGTTCTGGATCATCAGGAGCAGGGTGCGGGGCTGCTCCGAGCCGAGGATCTCGGGAAGAGCCTGGGCCGATGTCGCAAGCGGACGCAGCACCGCGTCGGCTTCCGCTGCCACCGTGCGCACCTTTGTGAGTCCGTCGGAGACCTGGGGAACGAGCCCCACCGCGGAGACCCGGTCGAGCCGCACCACGAGTCCGTGCAGCTCGGCGGCGGCACGATCGATCGGGCCCCCGGCCGCCACAGCCGCCGCCAACGGTGCTCCGAGCGGGTCCGGCGACTCGGAGAGGGCGGTCGATGCGGCCATGATGGGCGCGACGACCTGGGTGCTCAGGGTGTCGACACCCTCTGCCACCAGGCGCACCGCTGCGAGGTTCGCGCCGAGCACCGGCAGCGATTCGGCCGTGCGCCAGAGCGGGTCTCCGGACAGCTCAGCGGCCCGATGGGCGTGGACCGCGAGCTCTCGATTCGCCGAGCCCACCTCGTCGAGATCGCGGGCGGCGAGCGCCGTCGTCATCCGCGTTGTGAGCGACTGGATGGCCTCGACCTCATTCTTCACGAGCAGCGCGCGCACTCCGACCCATGCCACCGCGGCGAGCAGGACGCAGACCGCGAAGACGAGTCCGAGCACGTACCACCGCACGCGGCGCCGCCGAGGCGGAGCGCCGACATCCGCGATGGTCAACTGCGACGCATCCGTCGGCGTGCCACGAGCAGACCCGCGCCGGCGAGCAGGACGATCCCTCCGCCGATCGCGATCGGGACCACGGGCACGTTCAGGCCCGTCACGGGCAGGATCGCCGCCGACGACACCGCCATCGGGTTCGCGCATCCCGATGTGACGGCGGGATAGCTCACCGGCACGACGATCGACGGGTTCACGTCGATCGTGGCGGTGATGTTCCCGCGCGTCCACGCGAAGTTGCCCGACGTCTGCGTCAGTGACCCGTTCCTGGTCTCCCATCCGGGCCAGGTCGCGGGATGGCCGGCCGAGTCGACGCTGGCACCCGGCCAGAGCACACTGCCGGAGAGCCTGCCGTTCACGAGCGTGCCGAGATCGATCGTCGTGGAGTGCGTCCCGTCGGACATGATCAGCGTAGCGGCGTTGCTCGTCGACTCGTGGTCGGGGTCGGTGAGCACGATGTTGAAGTGGATCCACGGTGAGTCGCCGCGGCACTCGGCGCCGGCCGTGGTGCCGGTGAGCGACGGCTGCGCGGGAGTGCGCGGCGTGTAGTTCGACCCGTCGGGCGCCGCCGTGTCGTCGGCGATCGCGGTCGATGCACCGCCGAGCGTCAGAAGCGCGGCGACAGCCAGAGCCGTCATGGTCTTGCGAAACATCACTGCCTCCCCAGTAAGGCATTCAGCCGACCATCCCCATGGTCGGGTGCGCCCTCCCCAGTCGGGGCGCAGGGGAAGCATATCGCACAACCTCCGCGCTGACGAGAGGTGCAGAGCGTGTGCTCACGGGGAGCCGCTAGGCTCGATGGGCGAATGGGTCGGCTGGATGGCCGCGTCGCGGCGGGTCCGCCCGTCGCGCCGAGGAACGTCCGGGCTCCACAGGGCAGGGCGGTGGCCAACAGCCACCCGGAGTGATCCGCGAGACAGTGCCACAGAGAGCAGACCGCCGGGCTCGTCCCGGTAAGGGTGAAAGGGCGGTGTAAGAGACCACCGGGGTCGCGGTGACGCGGCCCGCACGGCAAACCTCGCCCGGAGCAAGGTCAGACAGGGGATGGTGACGCGGCCCGCCGAGTCCCCGGGTAGACCGCTGGAGCGGCACGGCAACGTGTCGCCGAGAGAGATGGCCATCCACGGGGCTTCACGCCCCCGGACAGAACCCGGCGTACAGGCCGACCCATTCGCCCCTTCTCGAGCTCGCGCCGCCGGGTCAGTCGGCGGCGAGCGCGGCGGCGCCGATGATGCCCGCGTTGTTGCGGTGCACGGCGGGCACGATCTGGGTGCGCAGATCCAGCAGCGGCAGGAACTCGTCGGCGTGCTTCGACACGCCGCCGCCCACGACGAACAGGTCGGGGCTGAACAGGAACTCGAGGTAGCTGTAGTACCACTGCAGGCGCTTCGACCACTTCGCCCAGCTCAGGTTCTCGCGCTCCATTGCGGAGTACGCCGTCCATGCCTCGGCGTCGCGCTTGTGCTGCGCGCGCTGGAGATGTCCGAGCTCCGTGTTCGGGATGAGCGTCCCGTTGTAGATCATGGCGGTCCCGATGCCGGTGCCGAGCGTGGTCAGCATCACCAGCCCGTCCTTGCCGCGGGCGGCGCCGAAGCGCACCTCGGCGATCCCGGCGACGTCCGCGTCGTTCGCGAAGTGGATGTCGCGGCCCAGGCCGTCCTCGAAGAACTTCTCCGCATCGAACCCGATCCAGTCGTGCGACACGTTGGCGGCCGACAGGGTCTTGCCGTTCTTGACGATCGCGGGGAAGGCGACGCCGAGCGGCATGGGGTCGTCGCTCACCTCGAGCGTGGCGAGGACCTCCTTCACGGCGGCGAGCACGTCGGCGGGCTTCGCCCCGTCGGGCGTCGCCACCTTGATCCGGTCGCTGATGAGCTCGCCCTTGTCGAGATCGACGATTCCGCCCTTGATCCCGGTGCCGCCGATGTCCACTCCGACCGCACGCGTCGTCTTCGTTGCCATGCGATCAGCCTAGCCAAGCCGGGCATCCGCACCCGCCGCGTGTCATCCGCCCGCGATCAGTAGGATCGAGACACCGCCCGCATCCGCGGGCATCCCGGCGCGCGGCACGCCCGTGCAGAACCCGAGGAGTCACCATGGCCGACAACGACGACAAGTTCTGGTACAACCTCGTGACCGGCGAGGTGGAGCGCGGCATGCAGTCGCCCGCACCCGACCGCGCCGGCCCCTTCGACACCGCGGAGGAGGCGGCACGGGCGCCGGAGATCATGCAGGAGCGCTCCCGCCAGTGGGCCGAGGAGGAACGGCGCGAAGACGGCTGGAACGAGCCCGGCGCCGCCGAGAACAGCTTCGAAGGCTGATATCCGCGGCGCACCGCGCCGCCAGTGAGGGGAGAGCATGGACAAGCAGCGGGACTTCGTGCTGCGCACGATCGAAGAGCGCGGCGTGAAGTTCGTCCGCCTGTGGTTCACCGACGTGGTGGGCACGCTCAAATCCGTCGCGATCGCGCCCGCCGAGGTCGAAGGCGCCTTCACCGAGGGGCTGGGATTCGACGGCTCGGCGATCGAGGGGCTGACGCGGTCGTATGAGTCCGACCTGCTCGCGAATCCCGATCCGACGACGTTCCAGATCCTTCCCTGGCGCGGCGAGGTCGACCCGACCGCCCGGATGTTCTGCGACGTCACCACCCCGGACGGCCAGCCCGCCGTCGCCGACCCGCGGCACGTGCTCAAGCGCACGCTGGCGAAGGCGGCCGACTCGGGCTTCACGTTCTACACGCATCCCGAGATCGAGTTCTACCTCCTGAAGTCGTCGCAGCTCGGCCCCGACGGACCGGTGCCGGTCGACTCCGCCGGCTATTTCGACAACGTCCCCGGCGGAACGGCGCACGATTTCCGTCGCAGCTCGGTCCGCATGCTCGAGGATCTCGGCATCTCCGTCGAGTACAGCCACCACGAGGGCGGTCCGGGACAGAACGAGATCGACCTGCGGTACGCCGATGCCCTCACGACGGCCGACAACATCATGACGTTCCGCACCGTGGTCAAGGAGGTCGCGATCGAGCAGGGCGTGTACGCCACGTTCATGCCGAAGCCGCTCTCCGGCCAGCCCGGCAGCGGCATGCACACCCACATGTCGCTGTTCGAGGGCGACGTGAACGCGTTCTACGAGGAGGGCGCCCAGTACCAGCTGTCCCGCGTCGGCCGCCAGTTCATCGCCGGCCTCCTCCGCCATGCGAACGAGATCGCGGCCGTCACGAACCAGTTCGTCAACTCCTACAAGCGTCTGTGGGGCGGCGACGAGGCCCCCAGCTTCATCTGCTGGGGCCACAACAACCGCTCGGCGCTCGTGCGCGTGCCGATGTACAAGCCGAACAAGGGCCAGTCCTCCCGGGTCGAGTACCGCGCCCTCGACTCGGCGGCGAACCCGTATCTCGCGTATGCCCTCATGCTCGCCGCCGGCCTCAAGGGCATCGAGGAGGAGTACGAGCTTCCCCCCGAGGCGGAGGACAACGTCTGGTCGCTCAGCGCCGCGGAGCGGCGTGCGCTGGGCTTCGCCCCGCTGCCGTCGAGCCTCGAGCATGCCCTCGAGTACATGGAGGAGTCGGAGCTCGTCGCCGAGACGCTGGGAGAACAGGTCTTCAACTACGTGCTGCTGAACAAGCGGCGCGAGTGGGAGGAGTACCGGTCACAGGTGACCCCGTTCGAGCTGCAGCGCAACCTCGAGATGCTCTAGGAGCGCTCGATGGCAGCGGTGGATCGCGCGTCGGCCCTCTCCGTCCTCGCGCGGCTGGGATTCACCCGCCTGGCCGAGGCCGACGCCCGACTCGGCGATCTCGCCGACGCCACCGGGCTCGCCCGTGAGCCGCTGATGGCGGCGGCGGGCACCGCGGCCGATCCCGACGACGCCCTCGACGGCATGCTGCGCGTGGCCCGTCGCGACGCCGCCCCCGTGCGGGCGGTGATCGCCGACGAGCACGGCGCACGTGCGGCCTGGGCGCTCTTCGGCGCCTCCCGCGGCTTCGCGGACTTCTATCTGCGCCACCCGGCCGAGCTCGAGGATCTCCTGGCCCCTCGGCCGTCGCTGCCCGACCGGGTCGAGCTGAACGCCGAGCTGGCGGCATCCGTCGCCGCTGCCGATGGTTTCGCCGCGGATGGCTCGGAGGAGGCGTGGGTGGCCCTGCGCGTGCGCTACCGACGGCTGCTGGCGCGCATCGCGGTGTTCGATCTGCTCGCCGACGACCCGGTCGGCGTCGTCGACGACGTGTCGGCGGCCCTCGCGGACGCCGCGGGCGCGGCGCTGGAGGCATCGCTGTGCGTCGCGCGCACCCGCGTGGCGGCGGGCGGCGCCCTCGGCCTCTTCCCACGGGAGGATGTCGCCGACACCCGGCTCGCCGTGATCGGCATGGGCAAGTGCGGCGCCCGCGAACTGAACTACGTGAGCGACGTCGACGTGATCTTCGTCACCGGCGTCGCCGACGACGCCGTCGAGCGACTGTCCGAGGGTCGGGCGGTCGACATCGCGACGCGACTCGCCATCCAGACGATGCGCGGCATCTCGGGCATGGAGGTCGAACCGCCGCTGTGGGAGGTCGACGCGAATCTGCGGCCGGAAGGCAAGCAGGGTGCGCTCGTGCGCACTCTCGCATCGCACCTGTCGTACTACGACCGGTGGGCGCACAGCTGGGAGTTCCAGGCGCTGCTGAAAGCGCGGTCCGTCGCGGGGGACAGCGGTCTCGGGGACGAGTACGTCGCGGCGGTGCGCGCACGCGTCTGGGGGAGCGCCGCGCGCGCCGACTTCGTCGAGAACGTGCAGCGGATGCGGGAGCGGGTCACCGAGAACATCCCCGACGAGGAGGTGCCGTATCAGCTGAAGCTCGGTCCGGGCGGCATCCGCGACGTCGAGTTCACGGTGCAGCTGCTGCAACTCGTGCACGGTCTCACCGACCCGGCGATCCGGCAGCGGGGCACCCTCGAGGCGCTGGGCGCGCTCAGGGCGGAGGGGTACATCGGGCGAGCGGATGCGTCGGCCTTCGACCACGACTACCGGACCCTGAGGGTGCTCGAGCACGGCGTGCAGCTGCGCGGCCTCCGGCGCACCCATCTCATGCCGTCGCGTCCCGAAGAGCTCCGCGTGCTCGCCCGCGCCTCGCGGCTCGCCGAGAACGGCGACGCCGTCTGGCAGCTCTGGGAGCGCGTCAAGCGCGAGGTGCGCGACATCCACGTCCGCCTGTTCTACCGGCCGCTGCTGGCGGCCGTGGCAGGGCTGGACGAGGAGGAGCGGACCCTTTCGCCCGAGCAGGCGGGTGACCGCCTCGCCGCGATCGGGTTCGGCGACCCGGCCGGGGCACTGCGGCACATCGCCGCGCTGACGACCGGTCTCAGTCGCAAGGCCACGATCCAGCGGCATCTCATGCCCGTGATGATCCGCTGGTTTGCCGACGGCGTCGATCCGGACTACGGGCTTCTCGCCTTCCGGCGGATCAGCGAGCGGCTCGGCGACACACCATGGTTCCTGCGCATGCTGCGCGACTCGTCGGCCGCCGCCGAGAGCCTCACCCGGGTGCTCTCGGGGTCGCGGTACGTGGGCGAGCTGATGGAGTGGATCCCCGAGTCGGTGGCGTGGCTCGACGACGACGAGCGGCTCAGACCCCGCACCGCGGCGGCGCTCCAGCAGGAGGCGCGGGCCATCCAGACCCGGCACACGGCCACCGTGCCGGCCGTGCGTGCGGTGCGCGCGCTGCGGCGGCGCGAGCTGCTGCGCACCGCGATGGCGACAGTGCTCGGCGTCCTGACGCTCGAGGAGCTCGCACACGCGCTCACCACGATCACCGACGTCACGATCCAGGCGCTTCTGCGCGCCGTCGCCCGGGAGGTGCTCCCGGCGGAAGACGCATCCCTCCAGTTCGCGATCATCGGCATGGGGCGCTTCGGGGGAGCCGAGCTGGGCTTCGGCTCGGACGCCGATGTGCTGTTCGTCTACCGTGCGGAGGGGCTCGACCCGCAGCGGGCGCAGGACCTCGCGCGCGCCCTCGTCACGCAGCTGCGGCTGCACGCCGAAGACCACCGCGTGCCGCTGGAGCTCGACGCCGACCTGCGACCGGAGGGACGGAACGGCCCGCTGGTGCGCAGCCTCGACTCCTACCGCGAGTACTACCGGCGGTGGTCGGTGTCGTGGGAGGCGCAGGCGCTGCTGCGCGCACGACCCGTCGCAGGCGATCCCGACCTGCTCGCAGACTTCATGGCGCTGGCGGACGACGTCCGCTATCCCGCGGCAGTGCGCGACGCCGACCTGCGCGAGATCAAGCGGATCAAGGCGCGCGTCGAGAACGAGCGCCTGCCGCAGGGCGCGCCGCGCGAGCGGCACCTGAAGCTCGGGCCGGGGGGCCTCAGCGACGTGGAGTGGCTGGTGCAGCTGCTGCAGCTCGAACACGCGCACGTACGGGAGGCGCTGCGGACCACCTCGACGCTGCAGGCGCTCGACGCTGCGACCGAGGCAGGCCTCGTCCCCGCGCCGGCGGCGCAGCGGCTGGGCGAGGCGTGGCGCCTCGCCAGCAGGCTCCGTTCGGCGAACACGCTGCTCGGCGGGCAGACGAGCGACGTGCTTCCCGCCGATCGACGGCAGCTCGACGGCATCGGACGCCTCCTCGAGTTCCCGCCCCGCTCCGCCTCGGCGGTCGAGGAGGCGTGGATGCGGGCATCCCGCCGCGCCCGCCGGTCGTTCGAGAAGCTGTTCTACGGGTGAACGGGAAGGAGCCCCGCCCGTCGGCGAGGCTCCTTCCGGTGTATCGGCCGAACGGCGTCAGACCCCGAAGTACAGCTCGTACTCGAAGGGGTGCGGACGCTGCGCGAGCGGCTTGATCTCGTTCTCGATCTTGTACTCGATCCACGTGTCGATGAGCTCCTGCGTGAACACGCCGCCCTCGAGGAGGAACGCGTGGTCCGCGGCGAGGGCGTCGAGCGAGTCCTGCAGCGAGTTCGGCACCTGCGGGATGCCCTTCGCCTCCTCGGGCGGGAGCTCGTACAGGTCCTTGTCGACCGGCTCGTGCGGCTCGATGCGGTTCTTGATCCCGTCGAGGCCCGCCATCAGCTGCGCGGCGAACGCGAGGTACGGGTTGCCGGATGCGTCGGGCGCGCGGAACTCGATGCGCTTGGCCTTCGGGTTCGACCCCGTGATCGGGATGCGGATGGCGGCCGAGCGGTTGCCGGCCGAGTAGACGAGGTTCACCGGCGCCTCGAAGCCCTTCACCAGCCGGTGGTAGCTGTTGAGCGTCGGGTTGGTGAACGCGAGCACCGCCGCCGCATGCTTGAGGATGCCGCCGATGTACCAGCGTGCGACGTCGGACAGTCCGCCGTAGCCCTTCTCGTCGTAGAACAGCGGCTTGCCGTCCTGCCAGAGCGACTGGTGCGTGTGCATCCCCGACCCGTTGTCGCCGTACAGCGGCTTCGGCATGAACGTCGCAACCTTGCCCCACTGCTCGGCGACGTTCTTGACGATGTACTTGAACTTCAGGATGTCGTCGGCCGCGTGCACCATGGTGTCGAAGCGGTAGTTGATCTCCTGCTGGCCCCCCGTGCCGACCTCGTGGTGCGCGCGCTCCAGCTCCAGGCCCGACTCGATGAGGCGCAGGCTGATGTCGTCGCGCAGATCCGCGGTCTTGTCGACGGGGGAGACGGGGAAGTAGCCGCCCTTGAACGGCGTCTTGTTGGCGAGGTTTCCGCCCTCTTCGACGCGGCCCGTGTTCCACGCTCCCTCTTCGGAGTCGACAAAGTAGAAGCTGGAATGCTGCTTCACCTCGTAGCGCACGTCGTCGAAGATGTAGAACTCCGCCTCCGGGGCGAAGAACGCGGTGTCGGCGATCCCGGTCGACGCGAGGTACTTCTCGGCCTTCTTCGCGACCTGACGCGGGTCCTTGCCGTAGATCTCGCCCGTGCGCGGGTTGTAGATGTCGAACACCATGATGAGCGTCTTCGCCTCCCGGAACGGGTCGACGTACGCCGTCGTGACGTCCGGGATCAGCTGCATGTCCGACTCGTGGATGTTGGCGAACCCGCGGATGGAGGAGCCGTCGAACAACTGACCGACGGTGAAGAACTCCTCATCGACCGTCGATGCAGGGATGTTGAAGTGCTGCTGCACACCAGGGAGGTCCGTGAAGCGGATGTCGAGGAACTTGACGTCCTCGTCCTTGATGAAAGTCAGCACCTCGGCGGGCTCTGTGAACATGTGCTCTCCATGATCGGGTGGGATTCGTCCGCGGGAACGGACACTGGTGAAGTTACCCACACCGCATTGCCCGGTGGTGTCCCGCATGTTTCCGGCATGTTACACGCGCCGTCTAGGCTTGACGGGTGCCCGACGCGACGACATCCTCGTATCCCGGTGAGCGACTGGGACTTCCGGACTCCGGACCGAACAGCATCGCGCGGTTCGGGCGGCGACTGGCCGCACTCGCGATCGACGTGGCCACGGCGGGTCTCATCGGATACGCGTTCTTCCATTCGGTCGACCCGGTCACCGGGGTCGTCGTCGCCGATCCCTGGGCGGCCAACATCGTGTTCGCGATCGTGCAGATCGTGTTCATCCCGACGATCGGCGGCAGCCCCGGGCATCGCCTGATGGGGCTGCGCGTGGCGCGGCTGCCGGGCGGGTGGGTCGGACTGTGGCGCCCGGTCGTGCGCACGGCGCTCCTGTTCCTCGTCATCCCCGCGCTCGTCTGGGACGCCGACCAGCGCGGACTGCACGACAAGCTCGCCGGGACGGTGCTGATCCGGGCCTGAGCGGCCGGGGCTGCGGGCCTGAGAGGCCCGGGACCTGAATCCGGGATGAGGAGCCCGGGGATCAGCGGGGGCGCGGCGCCCGCGCCCGCATCGGGTCGATGCCCTTCGGGATCGGCAGCGAGGCGAGCGACTGCGACACGGAGTCGATGCGCTTGATCACGGCGGCCTGCGTCGCGCGGTTGATCGCCTTGGGCAGCTTCTTGATCGTCTTGGCGAGGTCGCCGATGGGCACGTCGCCCTCGCCGTGACCGACGTACAGCACGGTGACGGGAACGCCGCTGGCGACGCGCTTGACCTTCGACTTCTCCTCGTTCACGAGGCGGGTGAGGCGGCCGCGGGCGCCCTCGCCCACGATGACGACGCCGCCGCGCCCCACGGCGCGGTACACCGCCTCCTGAGTCTTCGGGTTGACGCCGACCGGGGTGTCGCTCGCCTGCCAGCTGCGGCCGAGCGTCGTCGACAGCACGTGGCCGGTGGCCCCGGGCCGTCCGTCGATCTTCGCGTACATGGCCTTCGTCGACAGGCGCGTCATCGTCATGAGACCCGCCAGCACGCCGAAGAGCGCACCGGTGACGCCCCACAGGATGATGCTCCACAGTGCGACCGGCGGGATGAGGTAGCCGACGAGGATGCCGAGGCAGATGCCGACGATGAGGATGCCGACGAGCGCCCACGGCAACCAGGGGAAGATCTCCTTGGTGAAGCGGAAGAGCGAGGCGAGCTGAGAGAAGAAGCCGGGCTTCTTCTCCGGCTGGGAACTGCGTGCGGCCATACCCTCCAGCCTACCGGTGCCGAGCGGTTCCTCCCCAGCTGGAGGAAGCGGGCCGACTCTCCACAGATCGCGATCGGGAGCGGGTCCGGATGCGTCGGCTCACGACACTGGAAGCATGAGCGATCACAGCGTGGCAGTGGAGCCTTCGCACGAGCGCGCCCCGGTGGGAACGGCGGCGGGGCTGCCGCTCGGCCCTCGGCAGATCCGCCGGGTCGCCCCTCCCGCCGCGCCCTGGGCGGCGGTGCTCGCCCAGGACGACGGCGGAGGCACATGCCTGCTCGTCGACGTCGCGGAGCTGGGAGGCTTCTGGGCCTGGGAGGTCGCTGCCGGTGAACATGTGGCGGCGCCCCGCGACCTCGTCCGCACCCCGCGGGGACACGTCGCCGTCATGCCGGCGTGCGTCGAGCCGGTGGACGCGTTCCTCGGCCGCCGGGCAGCGGCGGGCGTGCCGCTCGATCGGGGCGAGACCGTCACGCTCGCCGTCAGCGTGCTGCGCGGTGCGGCCGACGTCGTGCGTTCCCTGCCGATGGTCCGGACGGACGGGGCGGGTGGGGCGGCGCCGCTGGCCGGCACGTGGTGGCTGGATGATCGCGGACGCCCCGTGCTCGTCGCCGGCGGGACGGAGCCGCTCGCGGAGGCGACCGACGGACTCCTCGCCGAGCTGGGCGCCGCAGCGGAACAGGATCGGGCCGTCGCGCTCGCGCTCGACACGGTGCGGGAGGCGCTCGCCGACCCGCGGAGCCTCGCACATCGGGTGGAGGAGCTCGAGGCCGGGCTCTTCGCGCTCGCACCGCCCGCGCCGCTCGCCACGAACGTCTTCGCCCCGATGCGGGCCCGGGCGGCGTGGGCCGACCGGGTCGCGGCCGAGGCGGAGGAGCCGCCCGTGCGGGAGGCGTGGTGGAAGGCGTTCACGCCGCACGTCGACGGCTCGCTGGCGGAGCTCGCATCGCACGTGACGACCGCCGTCTGGCGGCGCGTCCGCAGCGACCGCCCGCACCGTCGCCGGCCGGTCGTCATCGCTTCGGTCCTGGGGGCGCTGGTGCTCGCCGGCGGGCTGCTGTGGCCGCAGGGCGACGACGGCGCGGGGCATAGCGCCGCGCATGCCGAGACGGTCCACGGGCGGCCGTCGACCGCGACGCCGCGGTCGGACGCGGCGTCGACACCGGCTCCCGTGCGGAGCTCCCACGGTGCGAAGGCGCCGAGCGGCGAGCGGTCTTGGGAGGCGGCGGCGACCGCTCTGCTCGACGCCCGCGCGGCCTGCGGCGACGCCGCCTGCCGCGCGAGGACGCAGGAGGACCCGAGCGCGACGTACGCCGGAGCGGTCGATCTGCCGAGCGCCGCACGAAGCGTCGCTCTGCTGGACGACTTCGGCGGCGCTGCGGTGCTGCGCGTGCATCCGACGCGGTCACCGGGAGCGGATCAGCTCGTGGTCATCGTGCACCGAGACGACGAATGGCTGCTGCGCGACGTCCATGACGTCGCGCAGCAGCCATGAGCCGTGAGCCGGGTCAGATCCCGAGGTCGCCCTCGAACGCCCCGGCCTCGAGGCGCGTCTTGATCGCGCTGAGGAACCGCGCGGCGTCAGCGCCATCGACGATGCGGTGGTCGTATGACAGCGCGAGGTAGACGTAGGAGCGGACCGCGATCGCGTCCTTGCCGTCGACCGAAACGACGCCGGGGCGCTTGACGACAGTGCCGGTACCGAGGATCGCCGACTGCGGAAGGAAGACGACGGGCGTGTCGAAGAGCGCTCCGCGCGAACCGGTGTTCGTGAGCGTGAACGTGCCGCCGGCGAGCTCATCGGGCTTCAGCTTGTTGTCACGGGTCCGGGCAGCGAGGTCGGCGATCTCGTGAGCGATCTGCGCGATGTTCTTCGAGCCGGCGTCGCGGACCACCGGGGTCAGCAGCCCACGCTCGGTGTCGACGGCGATCGACAGGTTCTCGCTCGCCGGGTAGACGATCTTGTCGCCGTCGACGCTCGCGTTGATGACGGGGAACGCCTTCAGCGCTTCGGTCGCCGCGAGCGCGAAGAACGGCAGGAACGACAGCTTGTCGCCGGTCTTCGAGAGGAACTCGCCCTTCACCTTGTCGCGCAGCGCCGCGAGCTTCGTGACGTCGACCTCGACCACCGTCGTGAGCTGCGCGGTCTGCTGCATCGACGCCACCGCGCGCTCGGCGAGGACCCGGCGAAGACGCGACATCGGCTGCGTCGTACCGCGCAACGGCGAGACCTCCAGGGCCGGTGCTGCCTCGGAGGCGGCGGCCGGCGCGGCTGCGGGGGCCTTCGCCGCCTCAGCGGCTTTCAGCACGTCCTCCTTGCGGATGCGTCCGCCGACGCCCGTGCCCTTCACGGTGGACAGGTCGACGCCCTGCTGCTGCGCGAGACGCCGGACCAGCGGTGTGACGTAGGTGAGCTCGTCGTCGGCAGCGCCGGCCGCGGCCTGCGTCTGGGCGGCCGCCGGCGCCTGCGCCTGCTGCGGGTCCGGGTGCTGCGCCTGCGCGGGCTGAGCGGTCGCCGACGGCTGGGCCTGCTGAGCCTGTGCCTGCTGCTGTGGCTGCTCCGCCTGCGGCTGCGGCTGCTCCGTCGGCTGCTGCTCCGCCTGCGGCTGCGCGGCCTGTGCCTGCTGCTGCGGCTCCTCGGCGGGCTGCGCCGGCGCCGACGGGGCGGCTCCGGCCTCGCCGATCCGGGCGAGGGGCGACCCGACGGCGACCGTCTCGTCCTCCGAGACGAGGATCTCCTGAAGGACGCCGGCGAACGGCGAAGGGATCTCCGTGTCGACCTTGTCGGTCGAGATCTCCAGCAGCGGCTCGTCGACGGCGACGTCGTCGCCGACCTGCTTGAGCCACCGGGTGACGGTGCCCTCGGTCACGCTCTCGCCGAGCTCGGGGAGCACGACGTCCTTGCCGGCGCCGCCGGCGGCTGCGGTCGGCGCGGCGGGGGCCTCTGACCGGGTCTCCGCAGCCGCAGGCTGCTCGGAGGGGGCCTCCTGCGCGGCAGGGGCGGACTGCGTGGCCGGCGCAGACTGCTCGGCGGGTGCCGATTCCTCAGCGGGTGCCGATTCGGCGGCCGGGGCCGAACCCTCGGAGTCGGACGCACCGGAGCCGTCGCCGATCTTCGCCAGGACGGCGCCGACCTCGACGGTCTCGTCCTCGGCGACGAGGATCTCCTCGATGACGCCGCTCACCGGAGAGGGAATCTCGGTGTCCACCTTGTCCGTGGAGATCTCGAGCAGGCCCTCGTCCTCCTGGACGGTGTCGCCGACGTTCTTGAGCCAGCGGGTGACCGTTCCCTCGGTGACGCTCTCGCCGAGCGCGGGGAGGACCACGGAAGTGCTCATGGGTGTGTCTCCTTCAGAAGCCGATATCTGTTCTAGCTTAGTGACGCGCTCGGCGCCGGTGTGGTCACAGCGCGTGGAGCGGCTTGCCGGCGAGGGCGAGGAACGCCTCGCCGAGCGCTTCGCTCTGCGTCGGGTGCGCATGGATGAAAGGCGCGATGTCCTCGGGGTGCGCCTCCCAGCCGACGGCGAGCTGTCCCTCGGTGATGAGCTCGCCGACCCGGTCGCCGAGCAGGTGCACTCCCACGACCGGACCGTCGACGCGGCGCACGATCTTCACGAGACCCGTGGTCCCGATGATCTCGCTCTTGCCGTTGCCGGCGAGGCTGTACTCGTAGGCCGCCACCGCGTCGGCGCCGTGCGCCTCGACGGCCTGCGCTTCGGTGAGGCCCACAGAGGCGACCTCCGGGTGGCAGTAGGTGACCTTCGGGATGTCGGTCTCGGGCACAGGCACGGGATCGAGCCCCGCGATCTGCTCCGCCACGAAGATCCCCTGCTGGAACCCCCGGTGGGCGAGCTGGAGGCCCGGCACGATGTCGCCGACGGCCCACACGTGGTCAGCATCCGTCCGTCCGTGATCGTCGGTGCGCACGAATCCGCGCTCGAGCACCACCCCGGCCTCTTCGAAGCCGAGGTCGGCGGTCACCGGGCCCCGTCCCACCGCCACGAGCAGGTAGTCGGCCTCGACCGTCGCGCCGTCCTCGAGGGTCACCGTGACGCCATCGTCTGTCTGCGTGGCCGAGGCGAACCGCACGCCGAGCGAGAAGGCGATCCCGCGCTTGCGGAAAGCGCGCTCGAGGCCCTTGCTGAGGGCGACGTCCTCGTTCGGGACGAGATGGTCGAGCGCCTCGATGATCGTCACCTCGGCGCCGAACGAACGCCACACGCTGGCGAACTCCACGCCGATCACACCGCCGCCGAGGATCGCGACGCGCTGCGGGACCTCCTCGAGCGCCAACGCCTGCTCGCTCGTGATGATGCGACCGCCGATCTCGAGTCCTGGCAGCGACCGGCTGTACGACCCGGTGGCGAGGATCACATCGGTGCCCCGCAGGACATCGTCTCCCACGTGGACCGCTCGGTCGGCGGCCAGCGTTCCGTGGCCGTGGAACACCGTGATGCCGCGGGCCTTGATGAGCCCCTCGAGACCCTTGTACTTCTTCGCGACGATGCCCTCGCGATACGAGCGGACGGCGGCGACGTCGATGCCGTCGAGGCTCGCGCGCACCCCGACGGATGCGGCGTCGCGTGTCGCGTCGGCGACCTCGGCGGCGTGCAGCAGCGCCTTGGTCGGGATGCACCCGCGGTGCAGACAGGTGCCGCCGACCTTGTCCTGCTCGACCAGTGCGACGGACTTCCCGAGCTCGGCCGCCCGGATGGCTGCGGCGTAGCCGCCGCTCCCGCCGCCGAGGACGACGATGTCGAAGGTGTGCTCTGTCATCGGTGTTCCGCTCCTTCGAGGAAGGTGATGAGCGCCCGCACGGTCGAGCCGGTCGGGCCCTTCTCCGTGAAGCCGTGGGCGCGGATGGTCTCGCCGGATCCGGCGATGTCGAGGTGCACCCAGGGGATGCGGGGGGAGTCGGTGTCGTCGCCGGAGCGGCCGACGAAGCGCTGCAGGAACAGGCCGGCGAACAGCGACCCGCCGGCGCGGTCGCCGATCTTCGCGTTCTGCAGATCGGCGATGGGGGAGTCGAGCTCGCTCTCCATGTGCACGGGCAGCGGCATATGCCATGCGAGCTCGCCCGTCTGCGCAGAAGCGTCGAGGAATGCCGCGACGGCGTCGTCGGAGCCCATGACCCCCGTGTGCCGGTTGCCGAGCGCCACCACGATCGCACCGGTGAGCGTCGCGACGTCCACGATGGTGTCAGGGTGCTCACGGCTGGCGGCGGCGAGCCCGTCGGCGAGGACGAGCCGTCCCTCGGCATCGGTGTTGAGAACCTCCACGCTCGTGCCGTCGAGGGTGCGCAGCACGTCTCCGGGCCGGATCGCCGACCCGGACGGCATGTTGTCGGCGATGCACATCCACGCGGTGACCCTGACGGGCAGCTCGAGCCGGGCCGCCGCCCGCAGCACGGCGAGCACCGTCGCGGCACCGCACATGTCGGTCTTCATCCCCACCATCGACGCGGGCGGCTTCAGGGAGAGGCCGCCGGTGTCGAACGTGATGCCCTTGCCGACGAGCGCGACATGGCGCTGCGCGTGCTGGGGCGCGTAGTCGAGCCTGACCAGGCGCGGCGGTCGCACCGACCCCTGGCCGACCCCGAGGATTCCGCCGTAGCCGCCCTCGGCGAGCGCGTCCTCGTCGAGGACCGTCGCCTCCACGGCGAGGCCGGCCACGGCGTCGACGGCCTTCTGCGCGAGATCGCCCGGGCCGAGCCACTGCGCGGGGGTCGCGGTCAGGTCCTTGACGAGAGCCACCGCATCGGCGGCGACCTCGGCCCTGACCACATCGGCGTCGCTGAGCGTGTCGCCGTGCACCGTGACGGCGCCCGCGGGGCGCCGTCGGTCGGAGGCCGACTTGTAGTCATCGAACCAGTACCCGCCCAGCACCGCGCCCTCCAGGGCGGCGCGCTGTGCTGCGGCGTCGGCGCCGGGCACGGCGATGGCGGCCGACGCGAACCCGGTGAGGCTGCGCACCGCGGCGCCCACCGCGACCCGTACCGCGTCGGGGGTGGGGGCGGGGCCGGTTCCGACGACGGCGACGCGCTGCGGAGCGCGATCGGGCGCCGGGACGCGGCACACCGTCTCTGCCGCCCCCGTGAAACCGAGGGCCGCCAACGTCTCGACGAGACCGGGCCACTCACTGAGATCGGGGGCAGCGGGATCGTCGAGCGGGGGGAGCGCGAGGATCAGAAGCTCGGAGTCGGATTCACGGACTGACGCGTCGCTGCGCGCCGGCTTCGGGAACGGCATATGCCCCATCCTAGGAGCCGTCTCTGAGCCCCCCGCGATCGAGGGCCGCGCACAGCGATGCCGCCATGTTCGCTGTGAGCGGGATCGGACCGCCTTCGCGGCCGCCTCTCCTAGAGTGGAGACATGCCTCAGAACGCGCCGCTGTACGAGCGCGCGGCGTCGGCGCCGCCGGTGCCGCGAGGACTTCCCCTCGTCATCGCGCTGACCGGATTCACCGACGCGGGGAGCGCCGTGTCGCAGCTGATCGACGTGATGCACGACGATCTCGAGTCGTCCCCGCTCGTCGTCTTCGACAACGACGTGCTCCTCGACTACCGGGCGCGCCGTCCCGCCGTGACGTTCGACGGGGAGCGCATCATCGGCTACCGACCCGCGCGGCTCGAGCTCTCACTCGTGCGCGACGCTCTCGGCCAGCCCTTCCTGCTTCTCGCGGGGTATGAGCCCGACTTCGTCTGGGACGGCTTCGCGCGCAGCGTGCTCTCCCTCTCCGAGGAATACGGCGTCTCCACCGTCACCTGGATCCACTCCATCCCCATGCCCGTCCCGCACACCCGACCGATCGGGACGACGGTCAGCGGCACGCGTCCCGAGCTCACCGCCGCGCACTCCGTCTGGCGGCCGCACACTGAGGTGCCGGGTACGATCGGCCACCTCCTCGAGCACCGCTTCGCGCAGGACGGAACGGCCGTCGCCGGATTCATCCTGCTGGTGCCGCACTATCTGGGCGACACCGAGTATCCCGCCGCGACCCTGGCCGCGCTCGACAGCATCACCGCCGCCACCGGGCTCGTCTTCACGGGCGAGGAGCTGCGGGAACGCAACCGCGGCTTCCTCCAGCGTGTGCAGGAGCAGGTCGACGAGAACGAGGAGCTCACCCGCATGCTCACGGCCCTCGAGGATCGCTACGACGCGTATATGGCGGGTTCCACCCAGGCCGCCCCGATGGTGCACACGGGCGACCTGCCGAGCGCCGAGGAGCTCGCCGCGGAGCTCGAGCGGTTCCTCGCCACCCGCCCGTCGGGCGACGACGAAAAGAACGGCGGACCGCTCGGCTGAGGATGCGGAATATCCGCCGCCGACCGGACGTTTCCTCTGGTGAACTCCCTGTCGAGGCGTCCGGGGACGGGCGCGGAATGTGCGACAATGGATCACCGACCCGTTGTCAGCGTCTGCGTGGGGTCCTCGTGAGGGGGAGCCCAGACCGCAGAAGGACTTGACAAGGGTCTTACTAGTGTCCGAAACGACCATGTCCGAAACGACACGGGGCGGCGTGACACCAGCTCCCGGCGAAAGGCGAAACGTGACCGCAGGCACGAAGACCACAACCCGCTCGCGCACCAAGGACACCGAGGTCGAAGAGGTGGCGGCGGCTCAGAGCGCCGAGGCGCCCGCGAAGCCGGCCGGCAAGAAGGCGGCGAAGACCGCGCCGGCTAAGAAGGCGCCGGCGAAGCGTCGCACTGAGCGAGCGGAGCGAGACGAAGCGAAGGCACCCGCGAAGACCAAGGCGAGCAAGACGACGTCCTCCGACGAGCCCGAGGACGAGATCGACGAGGAGATCGACGACGTCGAGACCGACGCGCCCACCGCCGCTGGCAAGACGGACAAGGCCGACGCGGAGACGAGCGACGAGGACGAAGACGACGACTCCGCCAACGCGAAGAAGAAGGAGTTCACCGAGCCGCTGCCCTCCGGCGCGATCGTGATCTCCTCGAAGGACGAGGACGACGTCCCCGTCTACTCCACGCAGATCACCGGCGCGACCGCGGACCCCGTCAAGGACTACCTCAAGCAGATCGGCAAGGTGCCGCTGCTGAACGCGGCCGAAGAGGTCGAGCTCGCTATGCGCATCGAAGCGGGTCTGTTCGCCGAGGAGAAGCTCGCGAACATGTCGGCGACCGAGAAGTCCTCGCAGCTCGGGCTCGACCTGCAGTGGGTCGCCCGCGACGGCCAGCGCGCGAAGAGCCACCTGCTCGGGGCGAACCTGCGTCTCGTGGTGTCGCTCGCCAAGCGCTACACCGGCCGCGGGATGCAATTCCTCGACCTCATCCAGGAGGGGAACCTCGGCCTCATCCGTGCCGTCGAGAAGTTCGACTACACGAAGGGCTTCAAGTTCTCCACGTACGCGACGTGGTGGATCCGCCAGGCGATCACGCGGGCGATGGCCGACCAGGCGCGCACCATCCGCATCCCTGTGCACATGGTCGAGGTCATCAACAAGCTCGCCCGCGTGCAGCGTCAGATGCTGCAGGACCTGGGCCGCGAGCCGACGCCCGAGGAGCTGAGCCGCGAGCTCGACATGACGCCCGAGAAGGTCGTCGAGGTGCAGAAGTACGGCCGCGAGCCGATCTCGCTGCACACGCCGCTCGGTGAGGACGGCGACAGCGAGTTCGGCGACCTCATCGAAGACACCGAGGCGGTCGTCCCCGCCGACGCCGTGGGCTTCACGATGCTGCAGCGCCAGCTCGAGTCCCTCCTCGACTCGCTCAGCGAGCGCGAGGCGGGCGTGATCCGGATGCGCTTCGGTCTCGGTGACGGACAGCCCAAGACGCTCGACCAGATCGGCGACACGTTCGGGGTGACGCGCGAGCGCATCCGGCAGATCGAGTCGAAGACCATGGCGAAGCTGCGGCATCCGTCCCGCTCGCAGTCGCTGCGGGACTACCTCGAGTGAGCGGCGAGGCGAACGCCGGCAAGGCCCTCACCGTCACGATCGACGGAGCGTCGTACGCCCGCATCCCGATCCGCACGCGGGTCGTGATGCCGGGCGACGACCTCGACGTGTTCGTGCGGGAGAGCGCCGGCGCCCACGTGCAGCCCGGCGACACGCTGTTCGTCACGGAGAAGATCGTCGCGATCACGCAGGGCCGGTCGTACCCTGTCTCGGAGATCCGGCCCCGTCGGCTCGCGACGTTCCTCGCGAAGTACGTCACGAAGACGCCCTACGGGATCGGCCTGGGAATGCCGGAGACGATGGAGATGGCGCTGCGCGAGTGCGGAACCCCGCGCATCCTGTTCGCCGCCGTCGTCGCGGCCGTGACGAAGGCGTTCGGGCGGAAGGGCGACTTCTACCGGATCGCCGGCGACAAGGCGCGCGCGATCGACGGGCCGACGAAGCACACGATCCCGCCCTACAACGAAGCCGTCGTGCTCGGCCCGACCCAGCCGCGGGCGGTCGCGGAACGGCTCAAGGCGCTGCTCGACACCCGCTGCGAGGTCGCCGTGGTCGACATCAACGACCTCGGCGGCAACATCCTCGGGTCGACCCTCGATCGTGCCGCGGAGCAGCGGCTCGTCGCGATCCTGCGCGACAATCCGCTCGGGCAGGGCCACGAGTCGACGCCGCTCGGCATCGTCCGTCCCGTCTGAACGCGCGAGAGGCGCCGGGTCGCCGGAGCCTCTCGCGTCAGGTCGGTCTCAGAGATCCAGTCCGGTGGCGTCGCGGTAGCGCGAGAGCAGCCCCGTGCGCACGCCGGAGACCGTGGGCTTCATCTGGAACACGCTCGAGTTGTGATTCGCCTCGATCACGGCCGGTCCATCCGGAGTGATGGCGATGTCCCACCCGATGTACGGAATCTGGGGGAGCCGCCGCGAGAGCCGCTCGGTCATCGCGACGGCATCGGCGTACATCGGCACCCGCAGGCCCTCGATCTGCACACCGGTCACGGGATGCTTCTCGTACACGTTACTCTGCTTGTCGACGCCGGGGTAGAGCGCGACGCCCTGATCGGAGAGCATCGTGAACATGCCTCCGCCGGCGAAGTTGTCGATCACCCCGCCGTTGCCGATGCGCAGCACGCCCGCGATCACGTGGAACGTGCCGGCCGGGTCGAGGAACGTGACGAGACGCACGGTGTTCACGCTGCCGGGGTAGACGGCGGCGAGGTCGGGATGCTGGGGGAGCACCTCTTCGAGCAGTGTCTGGTCCTTCTCGATCTGGGCCGTGCGCCAGCTCGCGAGATCCGTGACGTCGGCGCTCCTCACCCGGTCGATCCCGCCGCCGCCGAAGCCGTTCGCGGGCTTGGCGATGACGTGCTCATGCCGTTCGAGGAATGCAGCGAGCCCGGCATCGTCGGTGGTGCGCACGTCCACCCACTCCCGGCGGATGTCGTCGGCGAAGTCGCGGTAGAAGATGGTCTTGTCCTCGACGAGAGGGCGTGCGTCCGCGCTGTTGAGCATCTTCGTGATCCGGAAGGACTTCGGATGCGTCATCCACGTCTTCCGCTCCCGGGCCTTCAGGAGCCGGATGTCCCACACGGCGTAGTCGCGGAACCCCATGTCGTAGCGGACCGAGCACCAGAGCATGTCGGCGATGATGACCGGCGTCGGGGCCTTCGACACGCGCTTGACGTGCTGGGTGAACTCGGCGAGGTTCGCGGGGCTGAGGTTGCGTGCGCGACCGGCCAGATAGCGCAGCCGAACGGCGAGTTGACCCATGCGCTCGAACGTATCACGCAGGCTCCCGGCCCCTTTCCCTCAGGGGACGGCCAGCGCCCGCCGACTATGCTTGACCGGTCCCCGCGCGCCGTGTCCGCCGCAGCGCCCTGAACCTGGAAGGCGACCCTCCCCGCAATGAAGATCGACCTCAACGCCCGCGTGAAGTACTTCGCGAACCGCGCCCGCGCCTTCCGGCCGTCGCGGGTGACCACGCTGGCGCGTCAGATCTCCCAGGAGCAGGGCAAGTGGATGCCGGCGGTGGCGGTGGACATGCTGTGGGCTGCGGCGTTCCATGACACCGCGTTCCTCGACTACTACGAGGCCGACTTCGCGGCGCTCAGCCGGCGCGAGCGCAAGACGTTCATGACCTCCCTCGTGCAGCACCACATCGCGAACAGGCTCAACGACCGTGAAGCTGCCGAGACCCTCAACGACAAGCGCCGCTTCCACGCGCGGTTCGCCGAGTTCACCGGGCGCGAGTGGCTCGACCTCGGGAAAGCGACGGCAGCCGACCTGGAGGCGTTCGCGCAGCGCCATCCCGTGCTGATCGCGAAGGAGCCGATCAGCCGCGAGGGGCACGGGGTGTTCCGGTACCAGGCGGAGGACGTCACCGACTGGACGGCGTTCTACGACGAGCTCGTGGCGAAGGGGCAGGTGCTCGTGGAGGAGGCCATCGTGCAGCATCCCGACCTCGCCGCCTACTGCCCGGGGACCGTGAACACGACGCGGGTCGTCTCCTATTTCGACGGCGACGCGGTGCACCTGGTCTCGCGCGTGCAGAAGTTCGGCCGCGGAGCGGTGAGCGACCAGTTCAGCTGGGGCGGGTTCTTCACGATGCTGGACGCCGACGGCCGTGCCGTCGGTCAGGGCCACTCCGGCAAGAACAACACGTTCTACCCGGTCCACCCCGACTCGGGGCTGTCGATTCCCGACTTCCGGGTGCCGATGTGGGACGACGTGGTCGCGCTGATCGACCGGGCCGCGCGCGTGCTCCCCGAGGTGCCGTACGTGGGATGGGACGTCGCCGTCACGCCCACCGGACCCGTGCTCATCGAGGGCAACTGGATCCCGGGGCTCTACGAGACCCGCGTCACCGCGACCGGCATCCGGACCGGCACCCGCCCCGAGCACGAAGCAGTGATGACCTGGTAGCGGCATGACCGCCACCGCCCCGCGCCCCGTCCGCGCCCTGATCTCCCATTCCGCGCTGCACGCGAACGCCGCGGCGCTGCGTGCCGCGCACGGCGACGGCGCCGTCGCCGATCTGCGCCGCGACGCCTGGGGCCACGGCCTCGCCGCGTGCGCCGAGACCGTGGCAGCGGCCGGGCTGCGCGTGCTCGCCGACGGCGACACTCCGGCCGATTCCGTCGACCCGTCCGCACTGTGGGGCCTGCCGAGCGAGGTCGGACCGCGCGCGCCGGCGCGGCCCGTGATGTCGCTGCGGGGAAGCCTGCTCGGCACGAAGCCGCTGCGCACCGGCGAGGGCGTCTCGTACGGCTACCGCTTCCGCGCCGCCCACGACACCCTGATCGGTCTCGTGTCGGGCGGCTACGCGCAGGGAGTGGTCCGCGAGGTCGGCGGCGCCGTCACGGTCGCCGTGGCCGGCGGGCGCGCGCCCATCGTGGGACGCGTGGCGATGGACGCCTGCGTCATCGATCTCGGCGATCTGCACGCGGAGCCGGGCGACGAGGTCGTCTTCTTCGGCGACCCGGCGCGCGGGGAGCCCTCCCTGGCCGACTGGGTCACGGCGACGGGGCTCGCCGCTGCGGAGATCGCCGTCCTCGCCGGCGCCCGCGCACAGCGGGAGGACGTGCGATGACGGCGCGCGTGGATGTCGACCTCGCGGCGTTCGAGGCGAACCTGCGGCGCATCCGCACCACGGTGGCGCCCGCGCAACACCTGCTCGTGGTGAAGGACGACGCGTACGGCCACGGGCTCGAGACGATCACCCGCACGGCCGTCGCCGCGGGAGTGCGCTGGTTCGGCACGTTCGATGTGGACACCGCCCAGCGGGTGCGCCGAGTCGCCGGACCGGCCTCAGCGGGGGGAGCACGCATCCTCGCCTGGACCGTCTACGGCGACGACGACATCCGCGCGGCGATCGACGACGACATCGAGCTCGGCCTCGGCACGCGTGGGCTGATCGGCGATGCGGCGCGCGTCACCGCGAAGACCGGCGGTACGGTTCGGGTCCATCTGAAGGTGGACAGCGGTCTGCATCGAAACGGCATCCGCCCCGAGGGGTGGGCGGACGCCGTCGCCGACGCGCGCGCCGCCGAGGCCCGGGGAGCGCTCCGGGTCGAGGGCGTCTGGAGTCATATCGCGGAAGCATCGGACGCCGAGGACGACGCCTCGCGCGAGATCTTCGTCGCGGCGGCGAAGGCGCTCGGCGATCGCCCCGTCCTGCGGCACCTCGCCGCCAGCGCGGCGGCGTTCGCTCGCGCCGAGTTCCGTTTCGATCTCGTGCGCATCGGCGCGTTCGCCTACGGCATCCGTCCCTCCGACGGGCCGAGCGACGCCGAACTCGGCATCCGTCCCATCGCGACCCTCGTGGCTCCGGTCGCGGGAGTGGACGGCGGCCGCGTCACCGTCGCGGTGGGGTCGCTCGACGGCCTGGACTCACGGCTCGCCGGTCGCTGGGACGTCGCGACTCCCGCCGGACCGCGGACGCTGCTGTCCATCTCCGCGACGCAGTGCGAGGTGGAGGGCTGGCCCGACGCGGCGATCGGCGACGAGGTCGCCCTGCTCGGCGGCCGCGCCCATGGGACGATGACGGATGCCGCCGAGATCCTGGGGACGATCGGCGAACAGGTGATGCTGCGGATCTCGCCGCGGCTCGAGCGCCGCTACCGCTGAGGAAGCGGCCGGCTCAGGCGCTCACGGCGCCGACACCGACGTGCGGCAGGCTCAGGCCTGGTCGAGGCGGGCGGTCTCATCGTGCCAGCTGGTGGCGACGCTGCGAAGCTTCTCCTCGAACTTGCGCCCGTGGTGCGCGCAATAGAGGAGCTCGCTGCCGCCCACCACGGCGGCGATGTACGCCTGTGCGCCGCACGCGTCGCACCGGTCCATCGCCGTCAGGCGGTACTCGACGAGGGCCTGCTCCTCGGGGGTTGTGAGTGTGCTCATCGTCTGCCTCCTCGTGCTGTGTGATGGACGGTGCGTACAAGGAATACAACCACGGGCGGCCTGTGGGGATGCCCGGATCGCCGCGCATTTCGCTCAGCGCGTACGGGCCGGGGAGCGGGCCGTGTGTCGGGCCAGGGCCTATCGGCCCGCCCGATATCCTTGAGGATTGTGACTGCTGAGTACTCCGCCCATCATCTGCAGGTGCTCGAGGGGCTCGAGGCGGTCCGCAAGCGGCCCGGGATGTACATCGGCTCGACCGATTCGCGCGGCCTCATGCACTGCCTCTGGGAGATCATCGACAACTCCGTCGACGAGGCGCTCGGCGGGTCGGGCAGCCGCATCGACACGATCCTGTACGCCGATGGCAGCGTCGAGGTGCGCGACCGCGGACGCGGCATCCCCGTCGACATCGAACCGCGCACGGGCCTGTCGGGCGTCGAGGTGGTCTTCACGAAGCTCCACGCCGGCGGCAAGTTCGGCGGGGGATCCTACGCGGCCTCGGGCGGCCTGCACGGCGTGGGCGCGTCGGTCGTGAACGCTCTGTCGAGCCGGCTCGACGTCGAGGTCGACCGCGACGGCAAGACGTGGGCGATGTCGTTCCGCCGCGGCGAGCCGGGCATCTTCGACGGCGAGGGGCCGGACGCTCCCTTCACGCCGTTCGACACGGCCAGCCGTCTGCGCACGGTCGGAAAGGTGGCCAAGGGCGTCACCGGGACACGCATCCGCTACTGGGCGGACACGCAGATCTTCACGAAGGACGCCGCGTTCGGCTTCACCGAGCTCGAGCAGCGGGTGCGGCAGACGGCGTTCCTCGTGCCGGGCCTGGAACTCGTGATCCGCGACGAGCGCGAGGTGGCCGCCGGATTCGAGCCCGTCGAGTCGGTGTTCCGGTTCGACGGCGGGATCTCGGAGTTCGCCGAGTTCCTCGCCACGGACGCGCCCGTCACCGACACCTGGCGACTCACCGGCTCGGGCAGCTTCACCGAGAACGTCCCGGTGCTCCAGCCGTCGGGGGCGATGGTGCCGACCGAGATCGAGCGCTCGTGCGACGTCGACATCGCCGTGCGGTGGGGAACCGGATACGACACCGTCGTGCGGTCGTTCGTCAACATCATCGCGACGCCCAAGGGCGGCACCCACCAGCAGGGCTTCGAACAGGGCCTCGTCAAGGCCATCCGCGCCCAGGTCGACCAGAACGCGCGCAAGCTGAAGATCGGCAACGACAAGCTCGAGAAGGACGACATGCTCGCCGGACTGACGGTGGTCCTCACGGTGCGCCTGGCGGAGCCGCAGTTCGAGGGACAGACCAAGGAGGTGCTCGGCACCCCGGCGGTGCGTCAGATCGTCTCGAACGTCGTGCAGAAGCAGCTCACCGCGCAGCTCACGTCGTCCAAGCGCGACGACAAGGCGCAGGCGTCACAGCTGCTCGACAAGATCGTCTCCGAGATGAAGGCGCGCATCTCGGCGCGCGCGCACAAGGAGACCCAGCGCCGCAAGAGCGCCCTCGAGTCGTCGTCACTGCCGGTGAAGCTCGTCGACTGCCGCTCCAACGACGTCGCCGAATCGGAGATGTTCATCGTCGAGGGCGACTCGGCCCTCGGCACCGCGAAGCTCGCACGCAACAGCGAGCACCAGGCGCTCCTGCCCATCCGGGGCAAGATCCTCAACGTCCAGAAGGCCTCGATCGGCGACATGCTCGGCAACGCCGAGTGCGCCGCGATCATCCAGTCGATCGGCGCCGGTTCCGGGCGGTCGTTCGACCTGAGCGCCGCACGCTACGGCAAGATCATCATGATGAGCGACGCGGATGTCGACGGTGCGCACATCCGGACCCTGCTGCTGACCCTCTTCTTCCGCTACATGCGGCCGCTCATCGAGGACGGCCGGGTGTTCGCCGCCGTGCCGCCGCTGCACCGGGTGATCGTCGTGAACCCCGGCACGAAGCCCAACGAGACGATCTACACGTACAGCGAGCAGGAGCTCCACGCGCTGCTCGCGAAGGTCTCGAAGTCGGGGCGCCGGTGGCAGGAGCCCGTCCAGCGGTACAAGGGGCTCGGCGAGATGGATGCGGAGCAGCTGGCCACCACGACGATGGATCCGGCCGGACGCACGCTCCGCCGCGTGCGGGTGGAGGACGCGGAGGCGGCGTCGGCCGTCTTCGAGATGCTGATGGGCAGCGACGTCGCCCCGCGGCGGTCGTTCATCGTCGACTCCAGCCACCGCCTCGCGCGCGAGCGCATCGACGCGTAGGCCGCCGCTCCGGCGCGCAACGCGCGGGCGTCAGCGCACGGCGGTGCCGATCGCGCCGACCACGCCGTCCAACGGCGTGCCCGACGCATCCCGCCTCGCGCCCGTCTCGGGCAGCTGCCGCACGCTGCCGTCGGTGCCGACGGCGCGCGCGGCCTCGCCGATCCATGCCAGTCGCAGGGCGTCCTCGCCCTTCAGGAAGCGCTGTGCGCGCACGCCACCGGTGCCGCGCCCCTTCGCCGGGTACTCGGCGAAGTCGGAGACCTTCGCGGTCCCGGCGTCGGCGCCGGCCAGAGCCTGGCTCGACCCCGCCACCGTCACCACGACGGCGTCCGCGGCGTCGGCCGGAACGGCTCCGAAGAACACCGCCCGCTCGCCGGCGGTGACGCGCATGCCCGCCATCCCGCCGGCGCCGCGCCCCTGCGGTCGCACCGACGATGCCGGGAACCGCAGGAGCTGCGCATCCGACGTCACGAAGACGAGCTCGGCGTCATCGGGAGCCGGCGCCGCCCCCACGACCGCGTCGCCGGGCTTCAGGGCGATGATCTCGACGTCGTGCTTGGTCGAGATCTCACCGGCCGACACCCGCTTGACGACGCCGGCCGCGGTGCCGAGGGCGATCGCCGGCTCGTCCGCCAGCGGAACGATCCCGACGACGTGCTCGTCCTTGGCCAGGGCGAGGTACTGATCGGCGCGGGTGCCCGCCGCCGGCTGGACGGAGTTCCCCGGAACCGCCGGCAGGTCGACGGGGGAGAAGCGGACGAGCCGGCCCGCCGATGTCACCGCGCCCGCATCGCCGCGGACGGTCGTGTCGACGCTCGCGCGGATCGCGTCGTGCTTGAACCGCCGGGCGGGTGTGACGATGCCGCCGCCCGGGACGTCCGGGACGAGATCGGCCCGCACCATGCGGCCGGTGGCAGACAGGAAGACGCGGCACGGGGTGTCGGCGATCTCCAGCTCCGCCGTCGGCTTCGCGCTCCGGGGCCGGACGGGCCCGCCGTCGAGCAGCAGCGTGCGCCGGGGGGTGCCGTACGCGTCGGCCGCGGCGTCCAACTCGCGCGCGACCTGCTGCCGCAGCAGCACATCGTCGCCCAGCAGCCGCACGAGCTCCTCGATCGCGGCGTTCAGCTCGTTCCGCTCCGCCTCCAGCTCGATGCGCGAGAACTTCGTGAGCCGCCGCAGCCGCAGCTCGAGGATGTACTCGGCCTGCAGCTCGGACAGATCGAACACGTCGCGCAGCCGCGTGCGTGCCTGCTCGCTGTCATCGGAGCTGCGGATCACCTGGATGACCTCGTCGATGTCGAGGATCGCGATCAGGAGTCCCTCGACGAGGTGGAGGCGCTCACGGCGCCGTGCGAGACGGTACTCGCTGCGCCGCGTGACGACCTGCACCCGGTGGTCGAGGTACACCTGCAGCAGCTCCCGCAGGCCCATCGTCTTCGGCTGACCGTCGACGAGGGCCACGTTGTTGATCGCGAACGAGTCCTCGAGCGGCGTGAGCCGGTACAGGTGCTCGAGCACGGCCTTCGGGTCGAAGCCGGTCTTGACCGTGATCACGAGGCGCAGTCCGTGCTTGCGGTCGGTGAGGTCGGCGACGTCGGAGATGCCGGTGAGCTTCTTCGCGGTGACGGCGTCCTTGATCTTCTCGATCACGCGCTCCGGTCCCACGAGGTACGGCAGCTCGGTGACGACGATCCCGGTCTTGCGCGGGCCGAGCGACTCGACGGTCGCCTTCGCCCGGGTGCGGAAGCTGCCGCGGCCGGTCTGGTACGCCTCCTTGATCCCGTCGACGCCGGTGATGATGCCGCCGCCGGGCAGGTCGGGCCCGGGGACGAACTCCATGAGCTCCTCGACCGTGGCATCGGGATTCTCCAGCAGGTGCACCGCGGCGGCGATCACCTCGATGAGATTGTGCGGCGCCATGTTCGTCGCCATGCCGACGGCGATGCCCGATGCGCCGTTGACGAGGAGGTTCGGGAACGCGGCCGGGAGCACCTGCGGCTGCTGGAACTGGCCGTCGTAGTTGGGGATGAAGTCGACGACGTCCTCGTCGAGGCTCTCGGTCAGCGCCAGCGCCGGCGGCGCCAGCCGCGCCTCGGTGTACCGCGACGCCGCCGGGCCGTCGTCGAGCGAGCCGAAGTTTCCGTGACCGTCGACGAGCGCGACCCGCATCGTGAACGGCTGGGCGAGCCGGACGAGCGCGTCGTAGATCGCGGAATCGCCGTGCGGGTGCAGCTTTCCCATCACCTCGCCGACGACGCGGGCGCTCTTGACGTGTCCCTTGTCGGGACGCAGGCCCATCTCGGCCATCTGGAACAGGATGCGTCGCTGCACGGGCTTGAGACCGTCGCGCGCATCGGGCAGCGCCCGCGAATAGATCACCGAGTACGCGTACTCGAGGTACGACCCCTGCATCTCCGCCGAGACGTCGACGTCTTCGATCCGCTCCTGATCCGGGCTCGACGGCGAAGGGGTCTTGGCAGGCATACGGCTCCGGCTCTCGGGTGGGCGGACAGGGGCCGCGCGTCGTGTGCGAGACTGGCCCCGATGACCATCAGCCTACCGGCCGAGCCGCCGCATGCCCGGAGCCTCACCGGGGTCGTGCCGCAGCTGGTGGCATCCCTGTCCGGTACCTCGGGCTGGTTCGCCCCGGCCTCCGCTGCCATCGTGTTCGTGGTCGACGGGCTGGGAGCGCTGAACCTGGGCGCGAGGTCCGGGCACGCCCGATTCCTGGCGGCGGCTCGCGCCAGACGCGATGTCACGCGCACGGTCTTCCCGTCCACCACCGCCGCCGCCCTCACGAGCCTGCTCACCGGCACGGCACCCGGCGCCCATGGGGTCGTCGGATACCGCGTCGTCGACCCGGCGACGGGCGTCGCCGTCAACCAGCTCAAGGGCTGGGACGAGGGGACTCTCGACCCTCGTGTCTGGCAGCGCAGCGAGCCGATCATGCAGCGTGAGGCGGAGACGGGACGGCCGTGCTTCGTGGTCTCCCAGGCGAAGTTCACCCACAGCGGCTTCACCGCCGCCACGCTGCGCGGTGCGCAGATCTTCTCCGCCGGTGCCGTCGAGGAGCGGGTCACGACCGCGGCGGACCTCGCCGCGCGGCATCCGGGCGCCCTGATCTACGTCTATGCGCCGGAGCTCGACGGCGTCGGGCACAAGCACGGCTGGCAGTCCGACGAATGGTCGGCGGTGCTCGAACGCGTCGACGGCGCGGCGCGAACCCTCGATGCCGCGCTGACGCCCGGTGTGGGGGCTGTCGTCACGGCCGACCACGGGATGGTGGATGTGCCCCGCCACCGGCAGATCCTGCTGCGCGACGGCGACGGCCTCACCGATGACGTCCGCACCGTCGCGGGCGAGCCGCGGATGCTCCATCTGTACGCGGAGCCGGGCCGGGCTGATGCGGTGCTCGCCGCCTGGCGCGCGTCGGAGAGCGGGCGGTCCTGGGTCTTCTCCCGTGACGAGGCGATCGCGGCGGGGGTGTTCGGGTGGGTGGACGACGCCGTGCGCGACCGGATCGGCGACGTGCTCGTCGCCGCTCGCGCGGGCATCGCGTATTACGACGACCGGGAAGCGGACAAGGGGCCGCAGAAGATGATCGGCCAGCACGGCTCGCTCACCGACGAGGAGCGGGTCGTGCCGCTGGTCCGCCTGGGAGCGTACGCCGACCGCTGAGCTCAACTGTCCTCGGTGCGCGCGCCGAAGACGATCTCGTCCCACGAGGGCATCGCCGTGCGTCCCTTGCGCCGCGCATCGCCCTGCGTCGCGTGCGCGCGCTCGGGCTCCGGCTCCCGCGTCGGCGCTTCCTCCTCGGCCGGGTCGTAACCGGGCTCGAGGGCGTCGAACAGCGCGACCGGCTCCGATGCGGCCGGCACCTCGTCGGCCTCCGACGGGAGCGGTGCGCGCTGTCCCCGCCGTCGCCGCAGGGCTTCGAGCAGATCCGCCGTCTCGCTCGAGGTCTGCGACTGCTCCGGCGCCCGCTTGATCGCGGCGTCCGTCACCGATGACGCCGCGGCCGGCGCGGACTCGTCGTCGGTCTCGACCTGCAGCCGACGCGGGCCGAAGGCCCCGCTGTCGAAGCGGGAGTCGTCCTTCGGCTGCGGCACATCGAGGGCACGGAGCCGGGGGATGAGTCCCTCCGGAAGGGATCCCTGGCGCGACAGCTGAGACGCGTCGGCGTTCAGCGGCGACAGTGTGCTGCGGCGGGGGTCGAAGCTCCACCGGGCGTCGTGGTCGACGTCGGCGGCGGTGAACTCGAGCTTCAGGATCCAGCCTGTCTCGTCCTTCCAGCTCGTCCAGCGCTCACCGGTTGCGCCCGCCTCCGCGAGCTTCATCCGCACGGCGCCGCCGAAGGTCGGCGAGCCGTCGTCGAGATCGCCGGCGACCAGCACCGGGACGGCGAGTGCCTGCCCGACCATGTGCTCCCGCTCCGCGAGCACCGGGCCCTCGTACCGGGCGACGTCCTCCAGGGTGACGCCGAGCGCCTCCGCGACCTCGGCGGCCGACAGACCGGCGCGCACCCGCGCCTGGATGTCGCGCGGGCTCGGTCGCGCACCGCGCGGTTCAGCGCGCTCGGCGTGCCGGTGCGCGCGCTTGAGCTCGCTGCGCAGCACGTCGTCGACGGCGAGCGTGAAGCGCTGTCCGGATTCGGTCGCGAGGACGAGGGCGTCGTCTTCGGATCCGATGACTCTGAGCTGTTCCATGCGAACCGCGCCTTTCCATTGCGGATGTGCGCCCATGTTCGCACGGAGGAGCCCCGTCGCAGGGAATATCGCGGGCGTGCCGTCCGTTTCATCGCACGTTCACGACCCGACCGCGGGGGCGCCCGCATCCCCATTTGCGAAATGCCCTCGCGTCATGCAGACTGTCGCCGCCCCGAACGGGCGCATGCACATCACCATGGGAAAGTAGAGACCTCCAGGAATGGCCACCGATTACGACGCACCGCGCAAGAACGAGGACGACAGCGAGTCGATCGAGGCCCTGAAAGAGCGGGTTCCCGACAAGCTCTCAGGTTCCACCGGCGACGAGGATTCCGACAACCCCTCGGGCTTCGAGCTGCCCGGTGCCGACCTGTCCGACCTCGAGCTGGATGTCGTCGTCCTTCCCCCGCAGGAGGATGAGTTCACCTGCATGAGCTGCTTCCTCGTCAAGCACCGCTCGCAGCTCGATCACGAAGACGCGGCCGGCCCCATCTGCATCGACTGCGCGGCCTGAGCCGTCAGGCGGCGTCCGTCGTGTCCGCGCGCTGCGCACGACGGATCGCCGCCGCGAGCCGATCCGGTGTGCGGGACGACACGATCCACACCGGAACCGGATCGGCCGGGTCGGTCACCTCGACGCTCAGAATGCCGTCGATCCCGCCGCGGATGAGGTGCCACGCGTCCCGTGGCAGACCGGGACCGCGCAGGTCGCGGGCGTCCGCCCCGGTCGCCCAGCTCGGCTCGCCGAGCTGCGACACCGGGATGTGCGCGCGCCCCGCTCGCAGTTCGCCGCCCGCCACTTCGACGCGCGGGGCGGCGGCGAGCACGAACCAGACCACGAGCACCGCGACGACGCATCCGATCACGAGCGCGAGGGTCTTGTCGAACGGCACGAACACCATCGCTGCCATGGGGGCCGCGACCGCTGCGGCGACGATCGTCCACAGGGACGGCGTCAGGCGCTCGCGGTACCGGATGTCGGCGCCGGAGGTGGCGCCCGCTGATGTCTTCTGCATTACCCTCGATGAGTGACCGAAACCGTGGACGTTCCCATTATCGCCCCCGAGGTTCCGGCCTACGCGCACCCCGGTGACGCCGGGGCCGACCTCGTCGCCGCCGAGGCCGTCCGCCTCGAGCCGGGCCGGCGGGCGCTCGTGGGCACCGGGGTGCGGATCGCCCTGCCCGACGGGTTCGCCGCCTTCGTGGTCCCGCGCAGCGGGCTGGCCGCCAAGCACGGCATCACGGTGGTGAACTCGCCCGGCACCGTCGACGCCGGCTACCGCGGGGAGATCAAGGTGACCCTGCTGAACACCGACCGCGGCGAGGCGTACGACATCGCCGCCGGCGACAGGATCGCCCAGCTGATCGTGATGCCGGTCACCCGCGCCGTGTTCCTGCCCGTGGACGCGCTGCCCGACAGCGCCCGCGGCATCGGCGGGTTCGGCTCCACCGGCTACCAGAACGAGACGAGGACAACCTCATGACCGATGCCACCTCCGCCTCCGGCGCCGACAAGTCGGCACCCGCCGACCGCGCCACGGCCGGGCCGTTCGACGACTCCGAGGCGAATCCGGTCCGCCCGTACATCGATCTCGGCGGCATCAAGATCCTCCCGCGCGAGGGGCTGAACCTCCGGCTCGAGGTCGAGGAGCAGTCGCAGCGCATCGTGGCCGTCGGACTCGACTACGCCGACTCGACGCTGCAGGTGCAGCCGTTCGCCGCTCCGCGGTCGGCGGGGCTGTGGGACGAGACCCGCGAGCAGATCCGTCAGCAGGTGCGCCAGCAGGGCGGACGCGTCGAGGAGCGCGAGGGGCCGCTCGGTGCCGAGCTGCTCGCCGAGGTCCCCGTCGTCTCGCCGGACGGCACGGCCGGGCGTCGGCTCGCGCGATTCGTCGGCGTCGACGGACCGCGATGGTTCCTCCGGGGCGTCATCGGCGGAGCCGCCACGGCCGACATCGATGCCGCGGCGAAGCTCGAGGACCTCTTCCGCTCGATCGTCGTCGTGCGCGGAGGGTCGCCGATGCCGCCGCGCGACCTCATCCCGCTCAAGATGCCGTCGACGCCGGGCGCCGCGTGACGGACCCGGAGAACGGACGGAAGGATGCGGCCGAGCCGGCCGCATCCGACATGATCGGCGCCGCCCTCGGCGCCGCCGCCCGCCGGGCGGGCCTCGATCCCGCGCGCGGCGGCAGCACCGGTCACGTCGTGTGGCGTGCGATGGGCGGCTGGCGGGGCATCCTCGAGTCCGTTCTCCCCACGCTCGTCTTCGTCGTCGTGTGGACGCTCACGGTGCAGCCCGGATCGAAGCAGGGCGACCTCTGGCTCGCCGTCGGGCTGTCGGTGGGACTCGCCGTCGTCTTCACCGCGGCGCGGCTCATCATGCGCTCACCCGCCTCCGCCGCGATCGGGGGTCTCATCGCGACCGGCGCCGCCGCCGCGCTGGCCCTGTGGACGGGCCGCGCGGCCGACAACTTCGTGCTGGGCCTCGTCACGAACGGCGTCTACGGCACCGCGCTGCTGGTCTCGGCGCTCATCGGCTGGCCGCTCATCGGCGTCGCGGTCGGCTGGCTCATGAACGACGGCACCGCGTGGCGGCGCGATCGGCGCAAGCGGCGCGTGCTGTTCTGGCTCACGATCGCCTGGGCGGCACTGTTCGCGGTGCGCCTCGCCGTCGAGCTGCCGCTCTTCCTCGCCGATCAGGTGACGGCGCTGGGCACGCTCAAGCTCATCCTCGGCCTGCCGCTGTTCGCGCCGCTCGTGGCGGTCACATGGCTCGCCGTGCGCGGGCTGTATCCGAAGCCGGCGGACGGTGCGTCGCACGCGTCGCCGACCATGGGGGAGTGATACATTTATCTTGATATCAAGATAAATTTCCCCTGTGCCGGTAAGGCGCCCCTCACTGGTGGCGGTCCGTGCGACGGGGGATGATGGGACGGCGGGCGAACGCCTGCCAACCGCCGCCGACGAAGGAGACGAGACGTGTCCACGGTTGACAGCTTCGGTGCGAAGAGCACCCTGACGGTCGGCAGCACCGACTATGAGATCCACCGGATCGACGCCGTCGAGGGCTACGAGAAGCTCCCGTTCAGCCTCAAGGTCCTGCTGGAGAACCTGCTCCGCACCGAGGACGGCGCGAACGTCACCAAGGAGCAGATCCAGGCGCTCGGGTCGTGGGACCCGAACGCCGAGCCGAACACCGAGATCCAGTTCACGCCCGCGCGCGTCGTGATGCAGGACTTCACCGGTGTGCCCTGCATCGTCGACCTCGCCACGATGCGCGAGGCGATGGCCGACCTCGGCGGCGACCCGACGAAGATCAACCCGCTGTCGCCGGCGGAGCTCGTCATCGACCACTCCGTGATCGCCGACCTGTTCGGCACGCCGAACGCGTTCGAGCGCAACGTCGAGATCGAGTACCAGCGCAACGGCGAGCGCTACCAGTTCCTCCGCTGGGGCCAGACGGCGTTCGACGACTTCAAGGTCGTGCCGCCCGGGACCGGCATCGTGCACCAGGTGAACATCGAGTACCTCGCCCGCGTCACCTTCACCCGCGAGGTCGACGGCGTGCTGCGCGCGTACCCCGACACCCTCGTCGGCACCGACTCCCACACCACGATGGTCAACGGCCTGGGCGTGCTCGGCTGGGGCGTCGGCGGCATCGAGGCCGAGGCCGCGATGCTCGGCCAGCCGGTGTCGATGCTCATCCCGCGCGTCGTCGGGTTCAAGCTGTCGGGCGAGATCCCCGCCGGCGTCACCGCGACCGACGTCGTGCTGACGATCACCGAGATGCTGCGCAAGCACGGCGTGGTCGGCAAGTTCGTCGAGTTCTACGGCGAGGGCGTGGCATCCGTTCCGCTCGCCAACCGCGCGACGATCGGGAACATGAGCCCCGAGTTCGGGTCGACCGCCGCGATCTTCCCGATCGACGAGGTGACGCTCGACTACCTGCGGCTGACCGGCCGCAGCGACGAGCAGGTCGCGCTGGTCGAGGCGTACTCGAAGGAGCAGACGCTCTGGCACGACCCGGCCGTCGAGCCCGTGTTCAGCGAGTACCTCGAGCTCGACCTCTCCACCGTCGTCCCGTCGATCGCCGGTCCGAAGCGCCCGCAGGACCGCATTCTGCTGAGTGAGTCGAAGGTGCAGTTCGAGCAGGACCTGCGCAACTACGCCGACGCCGAGCACGACCTGGTCGACCTCGAGATCGCCGAGTCGTTCCCGGCATCCGACCCGCCGGCGAACTCGCCCGAGGACGAGCACAGCATCCACCGCCACTCGCACCACTCGCACGCGCCCAAGACGGCTTCCAAGCCGACCGAGGTCACGTCGGCCGACGGCGAGACGTACACGATCGATCACGGTGCCGTCACGATCGCCGCGATCACCTCGTGCACCAACACCTCGAACCCGTCGGTCATGCTCGCCGCCGGCCTGCTGGCCCGCAACGCGGCGAAGAAGGGGCTGAAGGTCAAGCCGTGGGTGAAGACCACGCTGGCCCCCGGCTCGAAGGTCGTCACCGAGTACTACGACAAGTCGGGGCTGACCGAGGATCTCGAGAACCTCGGCTTCTACACCGTGGGCTACGGCTGCACGACCTGCATCGGCAACTCCGGTCCGCTGATCGAGGAGGTCTCCGCCGCCGTCAACGAGAGCGATCTCGCCGTGACCGCGGTACTGTCGGGCAACCGCAACTTCGAAGGTCGCATCAACCCCGACGTCAAGATGAACTACCTCGCGTCGCCGCCGCTGGTGATCGCCTATGCGCTGGCCGGGTCGATGAACTTCGACTTCGACACCGACGCGCTGGGCACCGACAGCGAGGGCAACGAGGTGTTCCTCAAGGACATCTGGCCCGACGCCGGCGAGGTGCAGGCGACGATCGACTCGTCGATCTCGACCGACATGTTCAACCGCGAGTACTCGTCGGTGTTCGACGGCGACGAGCGGTGGCGGTCGCTGCCGACGCCCACCGGCGCGGTGTTCGAGTGGAACGACGAGTCGACCTACGTGCGCAAGCCCCCGTACTTCGAGGGCATGGCGGCGCAGCCGGAGCCCGTCACCGACATCTCCGGCGCCCGGGTGCTCGCGAAGCTCGGCGACTCGGTCACGACCGACCACATCTCGCCCGCCGGCGCGATCAAGGCCGACAGCCCGGCCGGCCGGTACCTCACCGAGCACGGCATCGACCGCAAGGACTTCAACTCGTACGGCTCGCGTCGCGGCAACCACGAGGTGATGATCCGCGGCACGTTCGCGAACATCCGGCTGCGCAACCAGCTCCTCGACGGCGTCGAGGGCGGCTACACGCGCGACTTCACGCAGGATGGTGGACCGCAGTCGTTCATCTACGACGCCTCCGTGAACTACCAGGCCGCCGGCACTCCGCTCGTGGTGCTCGCGGGCAAGGAGTACGGCTCCGGCTCCTCGCGCGACTGGGCGGCCAAGGGCACGACGCTCCTCGGCGTGCAGGCGGTCATCGCGGAGAGCTTCGAGCGGATCCACCGGTCGAACCTCATCGGCATGGGCGTGATCCCGCTGCAGTTCCCCGCCGGCGAGACGGCGGATTCCCTAGGCCTCGACGGCACGGAGGAGTTCGCGATCACCGGCATCGAGGCGCTCAACGAGGGCTCGACGCCGAAGACCGTGCACGTGGTCGCCACGCCCACCGACTCTTCGCCCCAGGGCAAGGCACCGGTGGAGTTCGACGCCGTGGTCCGCATCGACACCCCCGGTGAGGCGGACTACTACCGCAACGGCGGCATCCTGCAGTACGTGCTGCGCTCGCTCGTCTGAGCCGACGCATCCCGTCGAACGGCCCCGGAGCCATGCAGGCTCCGGGGCCGTTCCCGTGGCGCACGCCGGGCCACTGCGTAGAATTGTGCGGGCGCGGAAGGAGACGCATGGCGATTCTGCCGACCATCGCTGGTCCCCGCGACCTCGATGCGCTCACCCCCGACGAGATGAGCCGCCTCGCGGCGGAGATCCGCGGGTTCCTCATCGAGAACGTCGCCCGCACGGGCGGCCACCTCGGGCCGAACCTCGGTGTCGTGGAGCTCACCCTCGCGATCCACCGCGTGTTCGACTCCCCGAACGATCCGATCGTGTTCGACACCGGTCATCAGTCGTACGTGCACAAGCTGCTCACCGGGCGGCAGGACTTCTCCCAGCTGCGCTCGGCCGGGGGGATCGCCGGATATCCGCAGCGCGCCGAGAGCCCGCACGACGTCGTGGAGTCGTCGCACGCGTCGAGCTCGCTGAGCTGGGCCGACGGGATCTCGCGGGCGTTCGCGCGCACCGGCCGGCGCGACCGGCATGTCGTCGCGGTGGTCGGCGACGGCGCGCTCACCGGCGGGATGACGTGGGAGGCGCTGAACAACATCTCCGACGACAACGACCGCAACCTCGTGATCGTCGTGAACGACAACGGCCGGTCCTACGCGCCGACGATCGGCGGCATGGCCCGGTATCTCAACCGCATCCGCACCGCCCAGACCTACCGGCAGCTCGACGAGCGGTCGGAGGACCTCTTCCACCGCTTCGGCGCCCTCGGCCGGGCGATGCACCGCGGACTGCGCGGTGGCACCCGCGGCTTCCTGTCCCGCTTCACCGGGAACCAGGCGCTGTACTCGAATCTCGACATCAAGTACCTGGGTCCGGTCGACGGGCACGACATCCCGACCCTCGTCGAGACGCTGCAGCTCGCCAAGCGCTACGGTGCGCCGGTCATCGTGCACGCGATCACCGAGAAGGGACGCGGGTATGCCCCGGCGCTCAGCGACGTCGCCGATCAGTTCCACGCCGTGGGGCGGATCGACCCGCGCACGGGCGCCGCCCTCGGCGGGTCGTCGGCGCAGTCGTGGACGGATGCGTTCGCCGCCGAGCTCGCCGAGATCGGCGCCGATCGCCCCGACGTCGTCGCCCTCACGGCCGCGATGCTGCGTCCCACGGGGCTGCTGCCGTTCGCCCAGCGCTTCCCCGACCGGGTGCATGATGTCGGCATCGCTGAGCAGCACGCCGTCGCGTCGGCCGCGGGGCTCGCCTACGGCGGTCTGCACCCGGTGGTGGCGCTGTACGCGACCTTCGTCTCCCGGGCCTTCGACCAGGTGCTGATGGACGTCGGCCTGCACCGCGCGGGCGTTACGTTCGTGCTCGATCGGGCAGGGGTCACCGGCCCCGACGGCCCGAGCCACCACGGGATCTGGGATCTGGCGACGCTGCAGATCGTGCCGCACATCCGCATCGCCGCTCCACGCGACGCCGTGCGCCTGCGGGAGGAGCTGCGGGAGGCGGTGGCCGTGGACGACGCCCCGACCGTCGTCCGCTTCCCGAAGGGCGGCGTCGCAGACGAGCTGCCGGCGCTCGAGCGTCTCGCCGACGGCGTCGACGTGCTCGCCCGTGCCGCGACGCCCGACGTGCTCCTCGTCGGCATCGGGCCCATGGCGCATGTCGCCGTGGACGTCGCGGACCGGTTGCTGGCGCAGGGGATCGGCGCGACGGTGGTCGACCCGCGGTGGGTCGTGCCGGTGGCGCCGTCGATCGTCGACCTCGCCGCCTCCCATCGCCTCGTGATCACGATCGAGGACGGCATCCGCGTCGGCGGCGTCGGCACGCGCGTGCGCCAGGTGCTGCGCGAGGCAGGGGTCGACACCGCCGTCGACGAGCTCGGCCTTCCCGACGACTTCATCCCGCACGCATCCCGCGAGGAGATCCTCCACGATGCAGGGCTGACGGCGGCGAGGATCGCGGCCGACATCGTCGCGCAGGTGCTCGGCACGCGCGTGCCGTCGGCGCGCCCGGTTCCAGGGGAGTCCGACGTCTGCTCGATCAGTCCGCCGGAGCGGCGGAGCGCGAACTCGCTCGCATCAGGCGATCCGGCCGCCTGAAGGCCCTGCGCACCGCGCGCCACCACCCGAAGACGACGGATGCGGCGCAGATGCCGGCGGCGACGGCGAAGACCGCCCCGTCACCGCCCATGCTGCCCGGTGGCATGTCGGATGCGAGCCGAGAGACGATGCACGCCGCGAGGCCGAGCACCGCGCCGAAGACGGCATAAACGGCGACATGGACCCGACGGTCAGCGACCCGTTCAAGACGCCGTGCGAGCGCCGCGACGACCGGCAGCAGCGTGAGCGCGACCAGCGCCGAGACCGCGCCGCCGAAGACAGCAGCCACAGGAAGGGCGACCACCAGGAAGCGCGTCGCTGAGCCCCACCCTGGCTGCGGACGCATGACGAGGTCGCTGATGGCCGCGGTCAGGGTGAGCGTGAGAAGCAGGAGGGCGACGAACGTGAGCCACGCCACCCAGGCGCCATATCGCAGCTCGCGCCCGGTGAAGGCCATCGGCCGGTCGGGTGTGCGCACGGTGTCGAAGTCGCGCGGCGACTGATCCACTGCGATGCTCCTTCCGCTCCTGGGTCAACCCTAACCAGCGCGCGGAAGGCGGAGATGGCGCGAGGTTCGGAGAGAGCGGGCGGATTTCCTCCGCCTTCGGTGAGATCTCCGCCTTTCATGCCCCCGCAGGACCGCGAATGCGGCTCGGATACGGTGGGAGGATGCGGTCTTCCTCTCCGGGTGTGCTCATCGCCGTGGCGGGCATCGCCCTTGCGTGCTGGATCGCCTTCGGTCGGGCCCTGTTCGGCGTCGCCGGCGCCCTCACACTCGTCTATGCCCTGACGCTCGGCATCGTGCTGGTGATCCTGCATCTGTTCATCGCGGAGGCCGTGGTTCGCACGGCGCGAAACGGCTACTCGACGCGTCGCGCCACGTGGGGCACGCTGTTCGCGTCGTGGGGATGCGCCGTCCTGCTCGGGCTCACGATCCCGGACGTGACAGCCGACGGCCTGCAGACGATCCTCACCGGACCGGCGGAGCCGGGCCTCGGCATCGCGATCGGCTTCGCGAACCCGCTCGGCGTGCTCATGCTGGTGTTCGCGGTCGCCGCCCTGATCCTCGCACGCGGCGACGCCGTCGGCCGCGCGGATGCGCCGACGGAGGACGAGCTGTTCTGACGCCCCCGCCGCTGCCGGCGGACGAGGCGAGGAGAGGGACGCGACGAGGGCCCCTTCCAGCGAAAGGGACCCTCGTGTCGGGATGTCTCCGCGGCGAGGAGACCGGCCTCAGGCGTCGATGCCGCGGATCGGCGGGTGGTGGAAGGTGTCCCCGAACACGCGCTGCGACGCTCCCTCACGGTCGAGGTAGGGCGACGCGCCGCCGTCGATGAACGGCCAGCCGGCCCCGAGGATGAGGCACAGGTCGATGTCCTCCACCTCGGGCACCACGCCCTCGTCGAGCATGATCCTGATCTCGTGGGCGAGGCCGTCCTGCACCCGCGTCAGGATCGTCGCGTCGTCGACGGGCGTCTTGCCGACGGCCGGCTTCAGGACCTTCTCCGCGGCCTTCGTGAACCCGGTGACCCGACCGCCCTTGTCCTTCTCGACGATCTCGGGCAGCTCGGCCAGGGCGTGGAAGTTCTCGTTCGCGTAGAACCGCTCGGGGAAGGCATGCGCCATGGTGTCCTGCACATGCGCGGCGACCTTCCAGCCGACGAGGTCGATCAGCTGGAACGGCCCCATCGGCAGCCCGAGCGGGGCGAACGCCTTCTCCACCTTGTCCACCGGGGTGCCTTCGTAGACGGCGCGTGCCGCCTCGCCCATGACCTTGGCCAGCAGACGGTTGACGACGAAGCCCGGCGCGTCGGCGGTCAGCACGGCGTTCTTGCCGAGACCCTTCGCGACGACGAAGGCGGTCGACAGCGCCGCATCCGTCGTCTCGTCCGTCTTCACGATCTCGATGAGCGGCATCACCGCCACCGGGTTGAAGAAGTGGAAGCCGACGAGCCGCTCGGGGTGGGCGAGCTTCGCGCCGATCTCGGCGACCGACAGCGACGACGTGTTCGTCGCGAGGATCGCGTCGTCGGCGACGATCTTCTCGATCTCGTCGAAGACCTGCTGCTTGACGCCGACCTCCTCGAACACCGCCTCGATGACGAAGTCGCAATCGGCGTACTCGCTCTTGTCGGTCGTGCCGTGCACGAGCCCGCGCAGCTTGTTCGCGGTGTCGGCATCGAGCCGGCCCTTGCCCTCCAGCTTGCCGATCTCGTCGCGGATGTAGGCGAGGCCCTTGTCGACGCGCGCCTGATCGAGGTCGGTGATGAGTACCAGCACCTGCAGCTTGCGCAGGAACAGCAGGGCGAACTGGCTCGCCATGAGCCCGGCGCCGATCACGCCGACCTTCGTGACCTTGCGCGCGAGATCCTTATCGGGAGCGCCGACGGGCCGCTTCGCGCGCTTCTGCACGAGGTCGAACGCGTACATCGACGCCGCGAACTGGTCGCCGACCACGAGCTCCGAGAGCATCTCGTCCTCGCGGGCGAATCCCTCCGCTTTCGACCCGCTGCGCGCCTTCTCGAGGAGTTCCAGCGCGGCGTACGGCGAGCGCGGAACCGTCCCGATCTTGCTCTCCAGCATCCCGCGCGCCATCTTGATGGCGACCGGCCACTTCACCGAGCGCTCGATCTTCCCCGGCTCGTTCCTCCGCTCGACCTTGACCGTGCCGCTCAGCACGCCGTCGGCCCATCGCAGCGAATCTTCGAGGTAGTTCGCCGGCGAGAAGATCGCGTCGAAGATGCCGTAGTCGTACGCCTGCTGCGGTTTGAGCATCCGGTTCTGCTTCAGCGGATTCGAGATCACGACCTCGAGCGCGTTCTCGATGCCGATGAGGTTGGGCAGCAGGTACGCGCCGCCCCAGCCCGGGATGATTCCGAGGAACACCTCGGGCAGGGCGATCGCGGCAGCGGATGCGTCGACGGTGCGGTACGTCGCGTTCAGGGCGATCTCCAGCCCGCCGCCGAGGGCGAGGCCGTTCACGAACGCGAACGTCGGCACCCCCAGCTCGCCGAGCCGGCCGAGCACCTGATGGCCGCGCTGCGCGATGAGCTTGGCGCCGGCCTTCGATCCGACCTTCGAGATGTCGGACAGGTCCGCGCCGGCGGCCATGATGTACTGCTTGCCGGTGATGCCGACGGCGGCGATCTCGCCCGCCGCGGCACGCGCGGCCAGGCCCTCGAGCGTCGTGTTCAGCTCTGCGAGAGTGGCGGGGCCGAGCGTGTTCGGGCGGCGGTGATCGCGGCCGTTGTCGAGCGTAATGAGGGCGAGCACCCTGCCCGACGGCAGGCGGACGTCGCGGACCGGCGAGTGGGTCACGACCTCGTCGCCGGCGAGGGCGTCGAGCGGCGAGAAGTCGACGGATGCGTACTGTTCGGAGACGGTCTGTGCCACCGCGGTCACTTCCTCTTCTTCTTGCCGTCGTAGTTCGGGTTCTCCCACACGACCGATCCGCCCTGGCCGAGGCCCACGCACATCGCGGTCAATCCGTAGCGCACGTCCGGCCGTTCCGCGAACTGGGCGGCGAGCTGGATCATCAGGCGCACGCCGGACGCGGCGAGCGGGTGGCCGACGGCGATCGCACCGCCCCACTGGTTCACCCGGGGGTCGTCGTCGGCGATGCCGAAGTGGTCGAGGAGCGAGATCACCTGGATCGCGAAGGCCTCATTGAGCTCGAAGAGGCCGATGTCATCGATCGACAGACCAGCCTTGCGCAGCGCCTTCTCCGTGGAGGGGATCGGACCGATGCCCATGATCTCCGGTTGCACGCCCGCGAACGCGAACGACACGAGCTTCATCCTCGGCGTCAGCCCGAGCTCCTTGACGGCGTCGCCGCCGGCCAGCAGCGACATCGTCGCGCCGTCCGTCAGCGGCGAAGAGGTGCCGGCGGTGACACGGCCGTGCGGGCGGAACGGGGTCTTCAGCCCGGCGAGGTCCGCCATCGTCGTGGCGGGCCGGCGGCCCTCGTCCTCGGTGGCGAGGCCCCAGGCGCCCGACGCGTCCTTGATCGAGACGGGCACGAGGTCGGGCTGGATCTTGCCCGCGTCGTAGGCGGCCTGCGCCTTGTGCTGGCTGAGCATGCCGTACCGGTCGGCGCGCTCCTTCGTGAGCTCGGGGAACCGGTCGTGGATGCGCTCGGCGGTCACCCCCATGTTCAGCGCCGCCGGGTCGACCATGCGCTCGGCGACGAATCGGGGGTTCGGGTCGGCGTTGGCCCCGATGGGGTGGTGGCCCATGTGCTCGACGCCGCCGGCGAGGGCGACGTCGTACATGCCGGACGCGATGGAGCCCGACATCATCGCCACGCTCGTCATCGCACCCGCGCACATGCGGTCGATCGCGAATCCGGGCACGGTCTGGGGAAGACCGGCGAGCAGGCCCACCGTGCGGCCGAGCGTGAGCCCCTGGTCGCCGGTCTGGCTCGTCGCGGCGATCGCGACGTCGTCGATGCGGTCCGCGGGAACGGCGGGATTCCGCTCCATGAGCCCGATGGTCGCCTTCACGGCGAGGTCATCGGCGCGGGTGTTCCAGTACATGCCCTTTTCGCCGGCGCGCCCGAACGGGGTGCGCATTCCGTCGACGAAATAGACGTCCGAAAGCTCGGCCACTCTGCCTCCAAATAGGTGAGAATGACCCCAGCCTAGGCAGGGCCCTGCAGCCCCTCGAACCGGGTGTGGCGATCCTACGAAGCGGCTTCGTCGCCCGACTCGGCCTCTTGCACGGATGCGACAAACGCATCGGCGATGATGTGTGCGGTCTCTGCAACCTGCCACGGCCGGGCGCCGAGCACGGCGAGCGCCTGTCCGACGGACCCGGCGGTGATCTCCTCGGGCGGCTGCCAGGCGACGCGGCGCAGCAGTTCGGGGGTGAGCAGGTTCTCTGTCGGCATGTGCAGCGCCTCGGCATGCGCCTCCACCACCGGCCGCGCCGTCTTCAGCCGTGCGTCGGCGGCCGGATGCCGGTCACGCCAGGCGCGCACCGGCGGAAGGCCATCGCCCTTCACACGCTCCAGCGGCAGATCGGATGTCGCACGTCCGCGCTCGAACGCCGCCCACCATCGGTCCAGCTGCGTCCTGCTCGCGCGCCCCGTGAACTCCTTGAGCGCCGCGAGCTCGCCCTTCGATTTCGGGTCGGCCTGGATCGCCGCGACGAGCGCACGATCCGGGACGAGCCGGCCGGGTGACACATCCTCGGTCTGCGCGAACTCCTCGCGTGCCGTCCACAGCTCTCGCGCGATGGCGAACGCCCGCCGGCCCCGGACAGTGTGCAGCCCGCTGAGCCGGCGCCACGGGTCCTCGCGCGGCGGCTTGGCGGGGCGGGCGAGCTCGGCGGCGAACTCCTGTCGCGCGAACTCCTCCTTGCCTTGTTCGGCGAGCTCCGCGGCGAGCACATCCCGCACATCGGGCAGGTACTCGACGTCGAGTGCCGCGTATTCCAGCCACGGCTGGGGGAGCGGACGCGTCGACCAGTCGGCCGCCGAGTGGGCCTTGGCGAGCGTGACGCCCAGCGCGTCCTCGACCACGGCGCCGAGGCCGACGTGATCGTGGCCGAGCAGCCGTGCGGCGAGCTCGGTGTCGAAGATCACCGGCGGCACCAGGTCCAGTTCGCGCAGTGACGGCAGATCCTGGCTCGCGGCGTGCAGGATCCACTCCTGGGCGCCGATCGCCCGCTGCAGGGGCTGGAGGTCGCCGATCGCAGGGGGGTCGAAGAGGAATGTGCCGGCGCCGCGGCGGAACACCTGGATCAGGTACGCGCGCTGGGAGTAGCGGTACCCCGACGCCCGCTCCACGTCGACGGCGACGGGGCCCGACCCCGCGGCGAGGCGCTCTGCCGCATGCTCGAGTGCGGCGGCATCGGCCAGCACCTCGTACTCAGTCACGCATCATCCTCCGCGCCGTGAACACTTCGATTCCCTCCGACCCCGGCGGCAGCCCGGCGAGCATGCACACGAGTTCGGCCCACGCCTGCACGTGCACCGCCATGTCGCCGGTCGGCGACCAGGAGGCGCGCAGTTCGATCTGGGAGCCGTCGCCTTCCGCGGCGAGGGACCCGAAGCCCCGCGACAGCGTCTTCGTGGCGGTTCCGGCCGGGGAGTGGTACTCCGCGTGCCGGGAGTCGAGGGCATCGATCAGCCACGACCAGGTGACGTCCGCCAGGAGCGGATCGCTTCCGATCTCAGGCTCCAGAGGCGCCTGCGCGAAACTCACGATACGCCATGCGCCCTGCCAGCCCTCCGGCTCCTCGGGGTCGTGCAGCAGCACGAACCGTCCGGTGCCGTACGGCGACTCGCCGCTGTCGGGGTCGGGTCGCACGTCTGCGGCGATCGCGAGCGCGAAGGGGGCGAGCCCGTTCGGAGCCGGTATCTCCCGGGCGACGAGATCGGCGCGGAACGTCGTCGCCCGCACCTGCGCGGCGGCGCGTTCGAAGGGCGACGATTCACGGGGGTCTGCCACGCCGACAGACTAGAGTGAACGGTCGATGAAGCCCTCCAGGCGCGCCGCATCCGCCGGCGCCTCACCCGCCGCCGTTCTCGGCATCCGCACTGCCGTGAGCCTGCTGTCCGCGGCGCTCGGCGCCACGCTCGCGCTGTGGGGCTACGCCTCCGTCCGGATGGCGCGCAAGATCGTCACGCCGGTGCCGCGGCAGCGCGACACCGCCATCGTCGACGTCGACGTGCCGGCGCAGACGATCACCCTCGCGCGGACCGCCGACACCGAGCTTCCTGGGCGCTACGGACTGTTCACCTCGGGCACCGAGTCGTACATCAAACTCGGCACCGTGCTCGGCGCCGACGCCACGACGGTGAAGCGCAAGCTGCTGACCGAGATCGGCCCCGAGTCGCGCCTGTCGGCGGATGCCGCCTTCAGTGGCTGGTACTACGACGCTCCCGATCAGCTGCACCTGCCGTTCTCGACCGAGCTCATCGGCTCGGCTCTCGGGCCGTGCCCGGCATGGCTCTTCGACGGTGAGCCCGATGCCGACACATGGGTCATCCAGGTGCACGGGCGCGGCACCACCCGCGCCGAATGCCTGCGCGCCGTGCCGGTGTTCCACGCCCTCGGCTTCCCGGTGCTCGTGACCTCGTACCGCAACGACGGCGACGCTCCGCGCAGCCGCACCGGGCGGTACGCGCTGGGGTCGACCGAGTGGCGGGATGTCGACGCCGCGATCGCGTTCGCCCTTCGGCGCGGCGCATCGCGGGCCGTGCTGATGGGCTGGTCGATGGGCGGCGCCATCGCGCTGCAGCTGGCGCTCGGCTCACCGCACCGCGAGGCGATCGCCGGTGTCATCCTCGACTCGCCGGTCGTCGACTGGCGCGTCGTGCTGGATTATCAGGCGCGGCTGCTGAAGGTCCCCGAGCGGGTCAGCGAACTGGCGCTGGGCGCCCTGCAGGCCGAGTGGGCGACGGTGCTGACGGGCGCCGATCCCATTCCGCTCGACCGGCTCGACATCGTCGCGCGCGCCGACGAGCTGACCCGCCCCGTGCTCATCCTGCACAGCGACGACGACGGGTTCGTTCCCGCCGACGGCTCGCACCGGCTCGCCGAGGCCCGGCCCGACCTGGTGACGCTCGAGACCTTCCAGGTCGCGCGCCACACCAAGCTGTGGAACTACGACTCGCAGCGATGGAGCGACGCCATCCGCCGGTGGCTCGACGAGCATCGGTTCACCGCCGTCGACCAGGCGGCGTGACCGTCAGACGCTGGTGAGCGCGCGCACCTGGCGCTGAGCCCGCACGAGCATGCCGGTCATGCCGGCGAGGCGCAGCGGCGACACGGCCCGCGTGAGCCCGAGGCTCTGGGCGTAGTCGCTGGGGATCGCGAGGACCTCGGCGGCCTTCAGACCGGTGATCCCCTGTACGAGGATGCTCGCGAAGCCGCGGGTGGTCGGCGCCTCCGCGGGTGCCGTCGCGTGCATCGTGACGACCTGTTCGTCGTCGACCTCGAGCGCGATGAACACCGGCGATTGGCACTCGGTGACGCGCTCATAGAGACCCGGATCGTCCTCGTACCGCGCGGGCACGGCGGGGAGCTCGCGCGAGAACTCGAGCAGCAGCTGCAGCCGTTCGGGCTCATCGAGCTCGAGGAACTCGTCGCGGATCTCGGCGAGGGCGTCGGGAAGGAGTGTCATCCCCGCCATTCTCCCACGCCGGTCAGGAACGGGCCGGGGCCTCGCCGGGTTCGCTGCCGGTGGCGATGGGCACCCGCACCGCGGACCCCCACTCGGTCCAGGAGCCGTCGTAGTTGCGCACGTCGGGGAACCCGAGGAGGTGCCGCAGCACGAACCAGGTGTGGCTCGAACGTTCGCCGATGCGGCAGTAGGCCACCACGGCGTCGCCCTCGCTCAGGCCGAGTTCGTCGCGGTAGATCGCATCCAGCTCGGCGCGCGGCTTGAATGTGCCGTCGTCGGCGACCGCGCGCTTCCACGGCACGTTGAAGGCCGTGGGGATGTGGCCGCCGCGGAGGGCGCCCTCCTCGGGATAGTCCGGCATCGACGTGCGCTCGCCCGAATACTCCTCCGGCGAGCGCACGTCGACGAGCGGCCGGCCGAAGTGGGCGAGGACGTCCTCGCGGAAGGCGCGCAGGTCGCTGTCGTCGCGCTCCACGACGGGGTAGTCCACGGGGGTGCGGACGGTCTTCTCGGTGGTCAGGGGGCGCCCCTCGGCGATCCACAGGTCGCGTCCGCCGTCGAGGAGCCGCACGTCTTCGTGTCCGAAGAGGGAGAACACCCACAGGGCGTAGGCGGCCCACCAGTTGTTCTTGTCGCCGTAGATGACGACGGTGTCGGAGCGGGAGATGCCCTTGCCGCCGAGGAGCTTCGCGAATCCGTCCCCGTCCAGATAGTCGCGTACGACCGGGTCGTTGAGCTCGGTGTGCCAGTCCACCTTCACGGCGCCCGGGATGTGGCCGGTCTCGTACAGCAGGACGTCCTCGTCCGATTCGACGACGACGAGTCCCGGCTGTCCGAGGCGCTCCTGCAGCCAGTCGCCGGTGACGAGGCGCGCGGGGTCGGCGTACTCGGCGAACTTGGCGGATGAGGTGTCGGAATCGACGGGCACGGCGCACTCCTCGGATCGGGTGTCGGGATGCGACGGCGTAGGGTGGATGCCGTCTCTTCCGAGACTAGTCGCCCGTTCGGGCGTCGAGCCCGCCCGTTCACACTGCGTCATGTTCGCCTCGGATCGGACATGTCCGCGTCGCAGGAGCCCGCCCTTGAGCACCGGAATCGTGCATCTCACCGATCGTCTCCCTCAGGTCTCCGGGGTCGAGATGGTCGCCGCCCTCGTCCCGCCGCCGCAGTTCCGCAACGCGACCTTCGACACGTATCGGCCCGACCCGGCCTACCCGTCGCAGCAGAGCGCGAAGGACCGGCTCGAGGCGTTCAGCTCGCCGGGAGCGCCGACGAGCCGGGGAGGGTTCTTCCGTCGGGCGAAGAAGGCGCCGGAGACGAAGCCCGGCGTGTACCTCGACGGCGGGTTCGGGGTCGGCAAGACGCACCTGCTGGCGTCGATCTATCACGCGATGCCCGCCCGGCAGAAGTACTTCGGCTCGTTCATCGAGTACACGGCGCTCGTCGGAGCACTGGGCTATCAGAAGACCGTGGAGTTGTTCGGCGGGTCGCAGCTGCTGTGCATCGACGAGTTCGAGCTCGACGATCCCGGCGACACCATGGTCATGACCCGGCTGCTCGGCGAGCTCGTCGCCGGCGGCACGCGCCTGGCTGCGACATCCAACACGCCTCCGAACGCCCTGGGCGAGGGCCGGTTCGCCGCGCAGGACTTCCTGCGCGAGATACAGGCGATGTCCGACAGCTTCGAGACGATCCGCATCGACGGCACCGACTACCGGCAGCGGGCCGTCGACGGCACGGCCCCGGCGCTGAACGAGGCGGCCTACGAGCACGCCGTGACCGAGGCCGCGGCATCCGCTGTCGTCTCGGACGACTCGTTCGCCACCCTCGTCAGCCATCTCGCGAAGGTGCACCCCTCGCGGTACATCCGCCTGATCGAGGGAGTGGACGTCATCGGGCTGCGCGACGTGGAGCAGCTCGACGATCAGTCTGCGGCGCTGCGCTTCGTGGCGTTCGTCGACCGCGCGTACGACGCCCAGCTGCCGATCCGCGCGACCGGTCGGCCGCTGAGCGACGTGTTCGGCGCGGAGATGCTCGCCGGAGGGTACCGCAAGAAGTACCTGCGAGCGATCTCCCGCCTCATCGCACTGACGACGTCCTGACGCGCGGGCGGGCGCGGGTCGCGGAAACGCGATGTTCACATGGCGGCCCGCGCTGTAACACCGCCGAAACGAACCGGCACGTTGCGGGAAACGTCGCGGCTCCACACTGTCGAGTATGGACAGCGGAAACCTCTCGTGGTACATCGTGGCCACAGCCCTCGTACTGGTCATGACGCCCGGCGTGGCGTTCTTCTACGGCGGTCTCGTACGCGCCAAGAGCGTCGTCAGCATGATGATGATGAGCTTCGGTGCGATGGGTCTCGTGGCGGTGCTGTGGATCCTGTACGGGTTCAGCATGCAGAACGTCTCGACGGGATGGGTGGGCTTCGTCGGCAACCCGTTCGCCGACTTCGGCCTCGCCGCGCTCGCGGGCGGTGAGCACTCGAACGTGGACCTGGTCGGGGTCGCGTTCGGAGCGACGTTCGCGATCATCACCGTCGCGCTCATCTCCGGCGCGATCGCCGACCGTGCGAAGTTCGGCGCCTGGATGGCGTTCGTCGCGCTGTTCGTCACGCTCGACTACTTCCTCGTCGCCGGGTGGGTGTGGAACCCCGACGGGTGGATCGCCTCGCTCGGCACCCATCTGGGACTGTCGGCGAACGTGATCGACTACGCCGGCGGCACCGCGGTGCACATCAATGCCGGCGCAGCCGCCCTCGCCCTCGCCCTCGTGCTCGGCAAACGCGTCGGATTCAGCCGGCAGATCCACAAGCCGCACAATGTCCCCCTCGTGCTGCTGGGAGCGGCGCTCCTCTGGTTCGGCTGGTTCGGCTTCAACGGGGGTGCAGCGGCCGTCGGGGACGGCATCGCCTCCGGGGAGTCGCCGATCGGGCTCATCACGATCAACACGCTCGGTGCGACGGCCGCAGCGATCCTCGGCTGGCTGGCGATCGAGAAGCTCACCGGTCGCAAGCCGACCTCCGTGGGCGCGGCCTCCGGCGCGGTCGCGGGGCTCGTCGCGATCACGCCGGCGTGCGCGAACCTCACGCCCGGCTGGGCGCTGCTGCTCGGACTCATCGCCGGCGTCGTGTGCGCGAAGGCGGTGGAGCTCAAGTACCTGCTGCGCATCGACGATTCGCTCGATGTCGTCGGCGTGCACCTCGTGGGCGGACTCATCGGCACGCTCTTCCTCGGCTTCTTCGCGACCGGCACCGGGCTGTTCACGGGTGGGAACGCCGATCAGCTGATCGTGCAGACGATCGCGGCGGTCGCGGTGCTCGTCTTCTCGTTCGGCATCTCCTGGGCGATCGGGCGGGGCATCGACGCCGTGATGGGGTTCCGCATCGGCAGCGAGGACGAACTCGCCGGCGTGGACACCGTCGTGCACGGCGAGGAAGGGTACGCGCTGGAGGACGATAAGGTGACCGCGTGACGGCGCGCGTCTCGGGGGAGCCGCGGCGCGCCGAGGAAGGATGGCGAACGATGTCGTTTCAGGCATACCTCGACGCGATCGAGGACAAGACCGGACTCACGCCCCGGCAGCTCGTCGAGAAGGCACAGGAGAGGGGATTCGCCGACCCATCGGTGAAGGCGGGCACGATCCTCGAATGGCTGAAGGCCGACTACGGCCTCGGACGGGGACACGGGATGGCGCTCGTGCACGTCATCAAGAAGGGTCCGCAGATCGACGCGAAGCACGTCGGGACGAGCGGAAGCCACCGCGACGAGTCGGACGTGCTCTGGCTCGATGGAAAGGCGTCGAAGCCCTCGCGAGCGGAGTGAGATCGGGGTGGGCGATGCCGGACTCGAACCGACGACCTCTTCCGTGTGAAGGAAGCGCGCTACCAGCTGCGCCAATCGCCCTCGGCCCCGCGGGGCCAAGAAGACTCTACCGGATATTGCGGGCCCCTTCGAACCACCTGAGCATGACACGCGCGGGCGACATCTGGTTTTGCGACGGTGTGCGAATCGGCTAGAGTCGTATCTGCGCCGGAGAGATCCGGGGCGGAAATGCGGATGTAGCGCAGTTGGTAGCGCATCACCTTGCCAAGGTGAGGGTCGCGAGTTCGAGTCTCGTCATCCGCTCGAGTGCGAGAACCCCCTGGGGATCACGCCGTGGGGTTCGAACCACGCGGTGGCGTGGCCGAGTGGCTAGGCACCGGCCTGCAAAGCCGTTTACACGGGTTCGAATCCCGTCGCCACCTCCACTCCTGGCTCCGGCCGGATAAGTGAACAGCCTGTATAGGCGCGATTGGCGCAGCGGTAGCGCGCTTCCCTGACACGGAAGAGGTCACTGGTTCGATCCCAGTATCGCGCACTCGTTGAAACCCTCGGTTTACCGGGGGTTTTGCCGTTTGCGGACGGGTGCTCGGCATGAGACTGTTCTCACAACCCGCCGATGTTCAGGGATTCTTCATAACGGCTTTGTAACGTCGAGAAGATGCCAGCAGCTTCACGATTGTCTGCTCTCGACGGGCTCCGCGGCGTCGCAGCGCTCGTGGTGGTCGTCCACCATGCGCTCCTGGTCTCGCCGTCGCTCGCGGCCGCCTACTACGGCGGACACGTGGACGGGAACCCGCTGCGCTTCGCCTTCGTGTATACGCCGCTCCACCTCGTCTGGGGCGGAGCCGAAGCTGTCGTGGTCTTCTTCGTGCTCTCGGGGTTCGTCCTCGCCCGTGCGGTGCGGTCGCGATCGTTCGACTGGTTCGCGTACTTCCCGTCGCGCGTCCTCCGCCTCTACGTGCCGGTGATCGGCGCCGTCGCGCTGGCCTATGCGATCATCCTGCTGCCGCACGACGGCGCCCCGCCGAGCCCGTGGCTCGACCGGGCACCGGGCTATCCGCTTTCGGACGTGCTGCGCGACCTGACCCTCGTCGGGGGGACCTCGGGCGTCGTGTCGCCCCTGTGGACGCTCCGCTGGGAGGTGCTCTTCTCGCTGATCCTGCCCGTCGCCGCCTACGCCGCCCGGGCGATCCCCGCGTGGATGCTCGGCGTCGCGTGCATCGTCCTCTCGTCGGTCGGCGCCTCCACCGGCGTGGCCGCGCTGCAGTACCTGCCGATCTTCGGCCTGGGCGTCGCGATCGAGGGGGAGTGGGACCGCATCGGCCGCGTGGTCACCCGGATGACGCGCCGGGCCGGCGGCCTCGTCTGGACCGGCCTCCTGCTCCTGGCGGCCGTGCTGCTGAGCATGCACTGGCTCCTGCTGCTGCCCCTCGGCCACGCCGGCGCGGTGGCGTTCGCCCAGGCGCCGATCGTTCTCGGCGCCGCCCTGCTGGTGGTCGCGGCGGTCCACTGCACGGCGCTGCGCCGCATCCTCACGTGGCGGCCCATCGCGCTGCTCGGCGCGATCTCCTTCAGCCTGTACCTCATCCACGAGCCGATCGTGATCCTCATGGCGAACATGACGGATGCCGCGCGGTGGACGGTCCTCACGGCGGTGCCGCTGTCGCTCATCGTCGCCTGGGTGTTCTGGCTCATCGTCGAGCGGCCGGCCCATCACCTCGCCCGCACCGTGCGGGCGAAGGCCACGCCGCGCCGGCCGGAGTCGGCCGACGCGCACGGCGACCGCGACGAGGCGCCTCAGCACGACGAGGCGCACACAAGGCACGAGGCCCGGGAGCACGCGACCGTCGGCGCCTGACGCCGCCACCTACCGCTGCATCAACCTCGCGCCGAAGGCACGGCGCAGAAGGCAGAGCGCAGTAGGCTCGGCGCATGGCCCATCTCGTGCTCACCCTCGTCGGTGACGACCGCGCCGGACTCGTCCGCGCCCTCGCCGACACCGTCGCGGCGCATGACGGCAACTGGGAGCGCAGCGAGCTCGCCGAGCTCGCGGGCGCCTTCGCCGGCATCGTGCTGGTCGAGGTGCCCGATGAGAAGGCCGACGCGCTCACCGGCGCCCTGGGCGAGCTCGACGGGCTCCTCGCGATCACGCCCTACCGTGGCCACGCCGAATCCGCCGTTCCGTCGGGAGAGCGCGTCACGTTGACGGTGCTCGGCAACGACCGGCCCGGCATCGTCCGCGACCTCACCAGCACCCTCGCCGGTGCCGGACTCACGATCGATCGGTTCACGAGTCGGACCCTCGCCGCCCCGATGGCCGGCGGCGAGCTGTTCGAAGCCACCGTCACCGCCCGGGCCGCGCAGCCCGCCCACATCGACGCGGCGGTGTCCGACCTCGAGCACCTCGCGGGAGAGATCCAGGTCGACATCACCGTCGCCTGATCGCACCGATCGCCCGCCGAAGCCACGCGCCGGGCGCCGATAGACTCGACGGGTGACCACTTCCACCGACGGCTTCGCCCTGTTCCCCGATCGATCCGTCGTCGCCATGCGCGTCGGCGGCGAGCTGAAGGACCTCGCCACGACGGTGCACACGACGGACGACGTCGAGCCGGTCACCATCCACAGCCCCGACGGGCTCAACATCCTCCGCCACTCCGCTGCGCACGTCCTCGCGCAGGCGGTGCAGCGTCTCAAGCCGCAGACGAACCTCGGCATCGGCCCCCCGATCGCCGACGGCTTCTACTACGACTTCGGCACGCCCGAGCCGTTCACCCCCGACGACCTCAAGGCCATCACCAAGGAGATGCAGCGCATCATCCGCGAGGGCCAGCGGTTCGTGCGCCGGGTCGTCACCGACGACGAGGCCCGTGCCGAGCTCGCCGATGAGCCGTTCAAGCTCGAACTCATCGGCCTGAAGGGCGGCGGCGCAGAGAAGACCGAGGGTGCGAGCGTCGAGGTCGGCGGCGGCGAGCTGACGATCTACGACAACGTGGATCGCGACGGCGAAACGGTGTGGAAGGACCTGTGCCGCGGCCCGCACCTGCCGAACACCCGGCTCATCGGAAACGGCTGGGCCCTGCAGCGCGTGGCCGGGGCCTACTGGCGCGGGAGCGAGAAGAACCCGCAGCTGCAGCGCATCTACGGCACCGCCTGGCCGACGAAGGACGAGCTGCGTGCCTATCAGGAGCGCCTGGAGGAGGCGGCCAAGCGCGACCACCGCAAGCTCGGCAAGGAGCTCGATCTGTTCTCGTTCCCCGACGAGATCGGCTCGGGCCTCTCGGTCTGGCATCCCAAGGGCGGCATCATCCGCCAGGAGATGGAGCAGCACGCACTCAAGCGCCACCGCGAGGGCGGCTACACCTACGTGTACACGCCGCACATCACGAAGAAGGATCTCTTCCTCGAGTCGAACCATCTCGTCACCTACCGGGAGGGAATGTTCCCGCCCATCCGGCTCGACGAGGAGCGCGACGAGAACGGCGAGATCACCAAGCAGGGCATCGACTACTACCTCAAGCCGATGAACTGCCCGATGCACATCCTCATCTACCGCGAGCGCGCGCGCAGCTATCGCGACCTGCCCATGCGGCTGTACGAGAACGGCACGGTGTACCGCTACGAGCTCTCCGGTGCGCTGCACGGCCTCACCCGCGTGCGCGGCTTCACCCAGGACGACTCGCACCTGTTCGTCACCCCCGACCAGCTCGAGGACGAGGCGACGCGCGTGCTCGACTTCGTGCTGTCGATGCTGCGCGACTTCGGTCTCACCCAGTTCGAACTCGAGCTGTCGATGCGCGACGACGAGAAGTCGAAGTGGATCGGCGACGAGGAGCACTGGGCTGTCGCGACGGATGCCCTGCGCCGAGTCGCACAGGCGTCGGGTCTGAAGCTCACCGAGGTCCCCGGCGAGGCCGCCTTCTACGGGCCGAAGATCGATCTCAAGACGAAGGATGCCCTCGGCCGCACCTGGCAGCTCGCGACGGTGCAGCTCGACTTCAACCTGCCCGAGCGGTTCCAGCTCGAGTACACCGGTCCCGACGGGGAGAAGCACCGGCCGGTGATGATCCACCGTGCGCTGTTCGGGTCGATCGAGCGGTTCTTCGCCATCCTTCTCGAGCACTACGCCGGTGCGTTCCCGGTGTGGCTCTCACCCGTGCAGGTCGTCGGCATCCCCGTCGCCGACGAATACGCCGACTATCTCGACGACATCGTCGCCCGGCTGAAGGCCGACGGCGTGCGTGCCGAGGTCGACCACAGCGACGACCGGATGCAGAAGAAGATCCGCACTCACACGACCCAGAAGGTCCCGCTGCAGCTCATCGCAGGGGAGCAGGACCGCGCGGCCGGCACCGTGTCGTTCCGCTTCCGTGACGGGTCGCAGCGCAATGGCGTACCGGTCGACGACGCCGTGCGCCTCGTGCGCCGGGCGATCGACGAGAAGACGCTCGTCAACACCGCCGAGGATCTGGCATGAGCGAGGATGCCGCATCCGGCCCGGTTCCAGGACTGGTCGCGGCGAGCGACCTCCCCGGGGTGCCCGACGAGTTCCAGCGGCTGTGGACGCCGCACCGGATGGCGTACATCCGGGCGGGCGCGGAGGCCATGCGCGAGTCGTGTCCGTTCTGCGCGGCGCCCGGCAAGGCGGACGAGGACGGCCTGATCGTCTATCGCGGGGAGACCGCCTACGTGCTGCTGAACCTCTTCCCGTACAACTCCGGCCATCTTCTCGTGTGCCCGTATCGTCACATCGCGACGTACGACGAGGCGACGGCGGAGGAGGTCGCCGAGATCGGCGCCCTCACGCAGCACGCGATGGGCACGCTGCGCGAGGTGTCGCGCTGCGACGGGTTCAACATCGGCATGAATCAGGGCCGCGTGGCCGGCGCGGGCGTCGACGAGCATCTGCACCAGCACATCGTGCCGCGCTGGGCGACGGATGCGAACTTCTTCCCGATCATCGCGAAGACGAAGGCCCTGCCGCAGCTGCTCGGTGAGGTGCGACGGGCCGTCGCCGACGCCTGGTGACGCTCAGCGCACCTGCGCGACCTCGAACTGCATGCGCGGAGTCGCGTAGAAGTCCTGCGCCTCGATGAGCTGCAGTTCGCGCTGCCCCGACTCATGGGTGAGGCGCAGCAGATCGAAGACGCTCGAGGTGGTGCGGGCGAGCGCCTCCGCGGCGCTTCCCGTGCGGCGGTAGTGAGCCGTGAAGAGGGCCGCCGTGACGTCTCCCGATCCGTTCGCCTTCAGCGGCAGGAGCGGAGTCTGCACGATCCACGCGCCGTCGTCGTCCACCGCGAGCATCTCGATCGTCCCCGCGGGCCGGTCGGGCCGCTCGACGCTCGTGACGAGCACCGTCCGCGGTCCCATCGCCCGCGCCGCGTCGACGGAGTCGAGCGTCGAAGCGAGCGTGTCGGGTGCGGTGTCCGTGAGGTAGCCCAGCTCGAACTGGTTCGGCGTGATGATGTCGGCGGCCGGCACCACCTTCTCGCGCAGCAGCTCGGGGATCGCCGGTGCGACGAAGCATCCCGACTTCGCATTGCCCATGACCGGGTCGCACGCGTAGACAGCGCGCGGGTTGGCGGCCTTTACCCGGGTCACGGCGTCGAGGATGACGTCGCCGATGCCCTCGCCGCCCTGGTAGCCCGAGAGCACGACGTCGACGTCGGCGAATGCCCCGCGCTCTTCGACGCCGGTGATCACGTCGCGCACGTCGTCGGGACTGATGAGCGGGCCGCGCCAGGCGCCGTACCCGGTGTGGTTGGAGAAGTTGACGGTGTAGACCGGTATGACCTCGACGCCGATGCGCTGCAGGGGGAAGACGGCGGCGGAGTTGCCCACGTGTCCGTAGGCGACGGCGGACTGGATGGAGAGGATCGTCACCGATCGATCATCCCACTTCGGTGCGGCTGCCGCCGACAGCGCCGACGGCAGCGGCCAGATCCGCCGCGAGCGCGTCGGCATCGGCATCCGACAGCTCATGCACGGTGAGGCGCAGGTGAGCGGATGCGTCGCCGAACAGCGTGAACTCGTCGCCGGTGCGCGCGAGCCACCCGCGGCGCATGAGCTGCTCCGACACGGCACGCGCGGGCACGGGCAGCGGCACCCAGAGATTGAGGCCGTCGCCGATCGGGGCGTGGAGCCCGAGGCCTCGGAGCCGCTGTGCGAAGGCGGCGTTCCGGGCGGCATAGTGGGCGCCGGCCGCCGCGATGTCGACGCGGACGGTCGGGTCGGCCAGCAGTGCGGTCGCAAGCCGCTGCAGGAGGTGGCTCACCCAGGTCGTGCCGGGGCTGAGCCGCTGGGCGAGTCGATCGGCGGTGGTGGCGTCGGATGCGGTGACGGCGAGGCACATGTCGGGGCCGAGGAACTTCGACACCGACCGTACGAGCGCGAACCTGCGATGCTCCGGCCCCACGATGCTGTGGAAGGGCTGCTGGGACAGCAGCGAGAAATGGTCGTCCTCGATCACCAGGACGTAGGGGTGATCGGCCAGCACCGTGCGCAGGGCCGCCGCGCGCTCCGCGCTGAGACTTGCGCCGGTCGGATTCTGCGCCCGGGGGGTGCAGATCACCGCGCGCACGCCCTGGCCGAGCGCGGCGCGCAGCCCGTCGACCGTCATCCCCTCCGCATCCGTCGGCACCGCGATGGGCCGGTAGCCACCGAGGCGCACCGTCTGGATGCCGGCGAGCCAGCACGGGTCCTCCAGCGCCACGGCGTCGTCGCGGGTGAGGGCCTGGGCGAGCAGTCGCTCGACCGCATCGACGGCTCCCGAGGTGACGGTGAGGCGCACCCGGTCCGGTGCGACATCGCGCGCCATCCACTCCCACGCCCACGCCTCCAGATCGGGGTCGATGACAGGCTCTCCGTAGAGCACCGGACGCCCGACGACCGCGGAGAGGGCTTCGGCGAGGCCGGGGATGAGGGCGGCGTCGGGGTTCCCGGTGCCGACATCGCGCAGCACGCTGTCGGCCGCGAACCCCTCCTGGGCGAGCGGCCGCCGCGATGCGACGCGCGTGCCGGCGCGACCGAGCGACTCGACGAGGCCCGTCTGCGCCAACTGGCGGTACGCGGCGACGACGGTGTTGCGGTTCACGCCCAGCTCCTGCGCGAGCGCGCGTACCGGGGGGAGCGGGTCGCCCTCGCGCAGCTCGCCGCGGTCGTGCAGCGCGCGCACGCTGTCGGCGATCTCGGCCGCGGTGGCGCCGGCGATGCCGATCGCAGTGGGAATGCTCATGAATCCTCCGGTCACGACTGTACGCGAGCGTGCTACGTTTTGGCATAGGCCAATGCCGCATCCTGTGGCAATCAACGAGAGGGCGATCGTGGCAGAACAGACTCACACCGGCACCGCACGCGTGAAGCGCGGGCTCGCCGAGATGCTCAAGGGTGGCGTCATCATGGATGTCGTCACCGCCGATCAGGCGAAGATCGCCGAGGACGCGGGCGCTGTCGCGGTGATGGCACTGGAGCGCGTGCCCGCCGACATCCGCTCGCAGGGCGGCGTCGCCCGGATGAGCGACCCGGACCTCATCGATGACATCATCGCCGCCGTGTCCATCCCGGTGATGGCGAAGGCGCGGATCGGCCACTTCGTCGAGGCGCAGGTCCTGCAGCAGCTCGGCGTCGACTACATCGACGAGTCCGAGGTGCTCTCGCCGGCTGACTACGTGAACCACATCGACAAGTGGGAGTTCACCGTGCCGTTCGTGTGCGGCGCGACGAACCTCGGCGAGGCGCTGCGCCGCATCAACGAGGGTGCCGCGATGATCCGGTCGAAGGGCGAGGCGGGCACGGGCGACGTGTCGGAGGCGACCAAGCACATCCGGAAGATCTCGGCAGAGATCAACGTGCTGCGCTCCATGACGAAGGACGAGCTCTACGTCGCGGCGAAGGAGCTGCAGGCGCCGTACGAGCTCGTGGCGGAGGTCGCCGCGACGGGCAAGCTCCCCGTCGTCCTGTTCGTGGCCGGGGGAGTGGCGACGCCGGCGGATGCGGCGATGATGATGCAGCTGGGCGCCGACGGCGTGTTCGTCGGTTCGGGCATCTTCAAGTCGGGCGACCCCGCCGCCCGTGCTGCGGCGATCGTGAAGGCGACGACGTTCCACGACGACCCGGCCGTGATCGCCGAGGTCTCGCGGGGTCTCGGCGAGGCGATGGTGGGCATCAACGTCGCGGACCTCCCCGCACCGCATCGTCTCGCCGAACGCGGCTGGTAGCACCGTGGTGCGGATCGGCGTGCTCGCGCTGCAGGGCGACGTGCGCGAGCACATGCACGTCCTGCACGGCCTCGGCGCCGAGACCGTCGCGGTGCGCCGGGCGCGCGAGCTCGGCGGGCTGCACGGCCTGGTGATCCCCGGCGGTGAGTCCTCGGTCATGGACAAGCTGTCGCGCACGTTCGGCGTGCAGCTGCCGTTGCGGCGCGCGATCGCCGCGGGGCTGCCTGTGTACGGCACCTGTGCGGGGCTCATCATGCTCGCCGACCGCATCGCTGACGGCATCGTCGGTCAGCAGACGCTCGGCGGTCTCGACGTCACAGTGCGCCGGAACGCATTCGGCAGCCAGGTCGAGTCGTTCGAGACGCACCTCGATGTGCCGGCCGTCGGTGCGCCCGCGGTGCACGCGGTGTTCATCCGGGCACCGCTCGTCGAAGAGACGGGGCCGGAGGTCGAGACCCTCGCGAGTCTCGACGACGGCACCGTCGTCGCCGTACGGCAGGGCGACCTGATCGGCACGTCCTTCCATCCCGAGATGAACGGCGAGACGCGGTTCCATCAGCTCCTGCTCGACGCGGCGCGGGAGAGAGCTGGACGTTCTTCCTCCGAGGGGTGAGGGGGCGTGGCGCCGTGCCACGGGGGAGGTGGGTCGCAAGCCCGGTGGTGCGTGCGTGCGCTGGGATTCGGCTCGCTTCTCCGCTGGCTTGGGATGGGGGGTGTCCGGGCTGGGGAGGTTCGTCATGTCTGGGAGATGCCAGGGCATAAAGAACGCTCAGGATGGATGATGCTATGTACGAATCTGGGAAGGCCAGCGACCTCTCGCGGTGGCGGTGAAGGTGGACGACGAGACTGCCTTGCTTCGCCACTTCAGGCAGGATCTCGGGGCAAGAAGATCCTTGCAGATCGAACGCGTGTTCGGTACACTGGAAGTACCGATCAGGAGGATCTCTACGAGGAGGTGGCACCGATGTCGACACCGGGCGCGGGTCTGTCTCCGGTGATCTCCGAGTTGGATGAGATCGTCGATCACCTCTCCCACTGTCGCGAGCGGGCGGCGTCGGCGTTCGCGGCGGAGATGTTCTTCTTCGAACGCGTCGCGGGCCTGGTGGAACGCCGGGAACGGGAACGCGGTGCCCGCGACGGTGCGATCACCCACGCGACGCAGCTGGGCATGCGGGAGATCTTCGCCGGGGTCGCCGCCTCTCTGCGGTTGAGTGAGTGGCAGGTAGCGCGGAAGGTGTCCACCGCGTGGACGCTCACGAACCAGTTCTACGAAACCCTCTATGACGCCTCCTGCGGCCAGATCTCACCCGAGCATGCGATGGTGATCGCGGACACCGGTGCGGTGATCGAGGATGACACGGTCCGCCGCGAGTACGAGGCGGTCGCCCTCGATATGGCGGCGGAGATGACCCCCGGGCAGCTGCGGCCCGCGTTGGACGGGCTGGTGCAGCGGCTGGACCCGGAAGGAACCGAACAGCGGGTACGCGAAGCCGTCAAGCGCCGCAAGGTCACGGTGCGGGAACTGGAGCCGGGACTGTCCCGGATCACCGCCGACGTCCCTACCGCGCAAGGCGTCGGACTGTTCAACCGTTTGCGGGACATGGCCGCCGAACTGTACGCACAGAACGAGGCAGAGAAGGCCGACGCCGAAGCCGCCGCCATTGCGAAGGCGGAAGCGGAAGCAGATGCGAGGGTGATGGCCGACGCCCGCGGCGCCACGACGGAGGCCGGTGACGCCGCGACCGCCGCAGGTGACACGCCTGTCGACGGCGACAGCGGCGACGCGGATGCCGCCCATGTGGCAAGCGGCGCGGATGGCAGCCATGCAGCCGGCCACGCGGACACCACGGATGCTGCGGCCGAGGCGCCGGTGTTTGATGAGCGGACGCAGGCGCAGATCATGGCCGACGTGTTCTGCGACCTGCTGCTGACCAGCGTCCCCGAAGGCCACGGCGCCACCGACCAAGCACGAAGCGCGCTCGGCGCCATCTCACCCACCGTGCAGGTGACAGTCCCCGCCACCACCCTCGCCGGTACCAGGATCGGTGGGGCCGCCGTCGCGGGGTTCGGACCCATCGATGATGACACCGCGAAGCAGCTCGCCGGGATAGCGCCGACGTGGATACGGGTATTCACCGACCCGTCCACCGGGGTGCCGATCAGCGTCGACCGGTACCGACCCACGAAGAAGCAGAAATTGTACCTACAGGTGCGGGACCAGCAGTGCCGGTTCCCGGGATGCCGGCGTCCCGTCCAGAACTGCGATATCGATCACACGATCGCGTACGCGGAGGGTGGTCCGACGTGCCTGTGCAACCTCGAGCACCTGTGCAAACGCCATCACACCGTGAAACACGAGACCGACTGGTCGGTGGAGCAGCTCGGCGGCGGGATCCTGCGGTGGACTGCGCCCACTCGCCGCACCCACCTCACTCGACCACCCGGCACGGTGAGATTCCAGATGACCGCGCTGCTCCACCCAGACCCGAAACACAGACACGCCATGCGTGAGGCACTCCAACGCGACCCCGCACCCTTCTGAGGCGACGTAGCGGCGGCTCGCTCGTGTGCGCAGCCTTCCGGTCGCGGCGCATGATCCCTCCAGGCGAGCCGGCGTCCGTCTGAGACACACGAGCGCGCGAGCCCGTAACCTCGGGGCATGACACGGTGGGTGGCCCTCCTGCGCGGGGTGAACGTGAACGGCATCTCGATCCGGTCGGCCGACCTCGCCGAGCTCTTCCGGACGACGCTCGGGTTCGACGCCGTGCGCACGGTGCTGGCAAGCGGCAATGTGAGGTTCGAGGCGCCTGAAGGGCCCGCCAGACGCTCGGCACTGAAGCACGGGATCGAGGCCGCGCTGCGCGAGTGCTTCGACTATGACGCCTGGATCGTGCTCGTGACCCTCGAGGAGCTCCAGGACGCGATCGACGCGTTCCCCTTCGATGCCGACGACCCCGCGCGACATCCGTATGTCGTCTTCGCCTCCGACTCAGCCGTCGTCGACGACCTCGCCGCCGCCGCCCAGGGACTGGACCCCGATGTCGACCCGGTGCAGCCCGGCGACGGCGTCGTCTACTGGAACCCCGTCAAGGGCACCACGGTCAGCACGCCCTTCGCGAAGGTGCTCTCGCGCGCGGTGTACAAGCGCACCACGACGAACCGGAACCTGCGCACCCTCGTCAAGCTCGCGAGCTGACCGAGGGATCGCTCCGCCGCCACGGCCCCTCGCACGCCCGCCGGTGCCGACACCGTAAACTTGTCAGCATGTCCGGCCACTCCAAGTGGGCGACGACCAAGCACAAGAAGGCCGTCATCGACGCGCGTCGTGCCAAGTCGTTCGCCAAGCTCATCAAGAACATCGAAGTCGCAGCGAAGATCGGCGGCGCCGACCTTGCCGGCAACCCGACCCTGTACGACGCCGTGCAGAAGGCCAAGAAGACCTCGGTCCCCAACGACAACATCGACCGCGCGATCAAGCGCGGTGCCGGCATCTCCGGCGAGTCGGTCGACTACCAGACGATCATGTACGAGGGGTACGGTCCCAACGGCGTCGCCCTCCTGATCGAGTGCCTCACCGACAACAAGAACCGCGCCGCCGCCGAGGTGCGCACGGCCCTCACGCGCAACGGCGGCACCCTCGCCGACCCGGGCAGCGTCTCGTACAACTTCACCCGCAAGGGCGTCCTCGTCGTCTCGGGCGACGGCACGACGGAGGACGACGTGATGATGGCAGCGCTCGAGGCCGGCGCCGAGGAGGTCGAACCGCATCCGTCGGGGTTCGAGGTCATCACCGAGGCATCCGACCTCGTCGCCGTGCGCTCCGCCATCCAGGACGCCGGGATCGACTACGAATCCGCCGACGTCGAGTTCGTGCCGTCGCTCAAGGTCGAGGTCGACGCCGAGACCGCTCGCAAGGTGTTCCGCATCATCGACGCACTCGAGGACAGCGACGACGTGCAGAACGTCTTCAGCAACTTCGACCTCTCAGCCGAGGTGCAGGCGGAGCTCGAGCAGGACGACTGAACTTGACCCCGTGAACGAAGGCGCGCGTCGATCACCGACGTGCGCCTTCGCTCTGCGTACGGTTGAAGGATGAGCCGACGACTGCGCGTGCTCGGGATCGACCCCGGCCTCACTCGCTGCGGCGTCGGCGTCGTCGACGTGGCTCCCGACCGCTCGGCACGCCTCGTCCATGTCGGCGTCATCCGCTCGCCCCTCGATTCCCGGATCGAACGGCGGCTCGCCGCGATCGCAGCCGGCATCCGCGAGGTGCTCGCCGAGCACCGGCCCGATGTGCTCGCCGTCGAGCGCGTCTTCGCGCAGAACAACCGCAGCACCGTGATGGGAACCGCGCAGGCGAGCGGCGTCGCCCTCCTGCTCGCCGCCGAGCACGGCATCCCCGCCGCCACGCACACCCCCAGCGAGGTCAAGGCCGCCATCACGGGGTACGGCAATGCCGAGAAGCTGCAGGTGCAGACGATGGTGGCGCGGGTTCTGCGGCTCGACGAGCTGCCGAAGCCCGCCGACGCCGCCGACGCGCTCGCCCTCGCGCTCTGCCACGCGTGGCGCCGCGGCGATATCAACGCCCCGGCGGCTCAGACCTCCGGGCTCACTCCCGCGCAGCGTGCCTGGGCGGCAGCGGAGCGCGTCGCCCGGCGGTGAGCGCGCGTGTCGATCGAACAAACGTCCGAGAACCCCCCTAGGCTTGGCTCATGATCTCCTCGCTGCACGGCTCCGTGCTCCACACCGGCCCCGACCTCGTCGAACTCGTCGTGGGCGGCGTGGGGTTCTCGGTGGCGGTCACGCCGGATGTCGCGCGCGCGGCGCGCGTGGGGGAGCAGCTGCAGCTCCACACGACGCTCATCGTCCGCGAGGACGCGCTCTCGCTCTACGGCTTCGCCGAGCGTGCCGAATGCGCGCTGTTCACGATCCTGCTCGGCGTCACCGGCGTCGGCCCGAAGTCCGCGCTCGGAGTGCTGTCGGCGATGAGCGTCGACCAGATCGCCCAGGCCGTCGCCGACGATGACGATGCACCGTTCCGACGCGTATCGGGCATCGGCCCGAAGACCGCGAAGCTCATCGTGGTGCAGCTGACGGGAAAGCTCGCGCCTCCCGCGGCGGCGCCCGCGCCGGATGCCGCTCCCGACGGCGTCGGCGGGCAGGTCGTGACCGCACTCGTCGGACTCGGCTGGTCGGAGCGGGTGGCGGCCGAAGCTGTGGAGGCGGTGTCAGCGGATGCGTCGCCCGCCGACCGCGCGCACGTGCCCGCCCTGCTCCGCCTGACGCTCGCACACCTGGGCCCGGCACGGACGGGGGCCGGCCGTGGATGACCTCGACCCCCAGGCGCAGGACGAGTCGGAGCTCGCGATCGAGGGGGCACTGCGCCCCTCGTCACTGAAGGAGTTCATCGGCCAACAGAAGGTGCGCGGACAGCTCCAGCTGCTGCTCGACGCCGCACGCATCCAGCAGCGCCCCGCCGACCACATCCTGCTGGCCGGCCCTCCCGGCCTCGGCAAGACGACCCTCGCGATGATCGTCGCCCATGAGAGCGGGCGCGCCCTGCGGCTGTCGAGCGGCCCGGCGATCCAGCACGCCGGCGACCTCGCAGCACTGCTGTCGAGCCTCACCCCCGGAGAAGTGCTGTTCATCGACGAGGTGCACCGCATGGCGCGCTCCGCCGAGGAGATGCTCTACCTCGCCATGGAGGACTTCCGCATCGACATCATGGTCGGCAAGGGCGCCGGCGCCACGAGCATCCCGCTCGACCTCGCACCGTTCACGCTCGTGGGAGCGACCACGCGAGCAGGCCTCCTGCCCAATCCCCTGCGCGACAGGTTCGGGTTCACCGCTCACCTCGAGTACTACGAACCCGAAGAGCTCGAGCAGGTCGTCGGCCGCTCTGCCACGATGTTGGAGATCGAGCTGCCGGCACAGGCGCGGGCCGAGATCGCCCGGCGCTCCCGCGGCACCCCCCGCATCGCCAACCGCCTGCTGCGCCGCGTGCGCGACTACGTCATCGTGCACGGCTCGGGATCTGCGACGAACGCCGTCGACACGGCACAGGTCGACGCCGCCCTCGAGCTCTACGACGTCGACCCCATCGGGCTCGACCGCCTCGACCGTGCAGTGCTCGACGCCCTCATCCGCCGGTTCCACGGCGGCCCGGTCGGCCTGAACACCCTCGCCGTCACTGTCGGCGAAGAGGCCGAGACGATCGAGTCGGTCGTCGAGCCGTACCTCGTCCGGATCGGCTACATGGGGCGCACGCCGCGCGGGCGCGTCGCGACGCCGGCGGCCTACGCCCATCTGGGCCTGCGGCACGCGGACGGGGCCCTGAACCTCGATGACCTATAATCGCTGAAGGCTTTCCCCCCAATCCTCCGGCAGCGCCGCCCTGGCGCGCCGCTTTCGAAAGGTGCCTGCCGCCTCATGGCTCAGTTCTTCCAGCAGTACGGTCTGATCATCCTCCTGGTGATCCTCCTCGTCTTCATGTTCTGGAGCTCCCGGCGCCGGATGGCGAAGCAGAAGGCCGAGCAGGAGGCGAAGGCCCGTCAGACCGTCCCCGGTGCAGAGGTGCTGCTCCAGGGCGGCCTGTACGGCACGATCGTCTCGTACGACCCCGACAACCTCGACCAGCCCGCCGTCGTCGAGATCGCGCCGGGTGTCGACATCAAGGTGCACAGCCAGGCCATCCTGCGCGTGATCACCCCCACGGACGAGCCCGCCGTCGCCGCCGACGAGGTCCCCGCCGACGACGCACCGCGCGTGGAGACGGCCGACGAGACCGCCGAGCGTCTGCGCGCGCAGAGCGAGCAGTCCGACAAGAAGGACACCCCCGAGGCCTGACCCGTCCTTCTGCGAGAAAGCTGACCCTCCGTGGCCACATCGACTCCTGTCCGGCACGCCTGGCGCGCCCTGCTGGGCCTCGTCATCGTCATCGCCGTGCTGTTCGGCATCAACGCGCTCGGCGTGTATGCGTTCAAGGAGGCGTCGTGGGTCCCGGAGCTCGCGCTCGACCTGCAGGGCGGGACGCAGATCATCCTTCAGGCGAAGACTCCTGACGGATCGGCGCCGACGCAGGACCAGATGGACCAGGCCGCGACGATCATCCGCCAGCGTGTGGATGCGTCGGGTGTCGGCGAGTCGGACATCACGACGCAGGCAGGCAACCAGATCGTCGTGCAGATCCCCGGCCAGGCCGACGACGAGACGCGTGCGCGCATCGAGGCCTCCGCCCAGCTGCAGCTGCGTGCCGTGCTGTACACGGGCGCACCGTCGACGTCGTTCGTCGGAGACGACGGCAAGCAGACGCCGTACCCGACTCCCGCGCCGACGCTGCAGTCCACGCCGACCGCGTCGCCCAGCAACGGCAGCGACATGAGCTGGGTCACCCCCAAGCTGCAGGCCGAGTTCCTCGCGTACGACTGCAACAGCAAGGACAACGACCCGGCCAACGAGCCCAAGGACGAGCCGCTCATCACCTGCAGCGACGATGGCTCTGCCAAGTACATCCTTGGGCCCGTCGAACTTGACGGATCGTCGATCGTCGACGCCTCCTACGGGCAGAACTCGCAGAACGGCCAGTGGGAAGTCCAGCTGAAGTTCAACGGCGACGGCACGAAGACCTTCGCCGACGTGAGCCAGCGGCTGTTCGCCCTGAAGGGGCAGAACCAGTCGCCGCGCGACCAGTTCGCGTTCGTGCTCGACGGCAGGGTCATCTCCGCGCCGCAGATGAACGCCGTCATCACCGACGGACAGCCGTCGATCTCGGGGAGCTTCACGCAGGAGAGCGCGAAGGTGCTCGCCGACCAGCTGAAGTACGGCGCACTGCCCCTGAGCTTCACCGTCGTGAGCTCCGACACGATCTCGGCGACCCTCGGCTCGCAGCAGCTGCAGATCGGCCTCATCGCGGGCCTCATCGGCCTCGCCCTGGTGGCGGTCTATTCGCTCGTGAGCTACCGCGCGCTCGGGTTCGTGATCATCGCGTCCCTCGCGGTCATGGCGGTCATCACGTGGGCGGCGCTGTGCATCCTCGCGTGGCGCATGGGCTTCCGCCTGTCGCTCGCGGGTGTCGCCGGTCTGATCGTGACGATCGGCTTCACCGCGGACTCGTTCATCGTCTACTTCGAACGCATCAGGGACGAATTGCGCGACGGCAAGTCGATCACCGGTGCGGTGGAAGACGGCTGGGGCCGCGCGAAGCGCACCATCTACATCGCGAAGGCCGTCAACATCCTCGCCGCCGTGGTGCTCTACATCCTCGCGGATGCGACGGTGAAGGGCTTCGCATTCACCCTCGGTCTCACGACGGCGATCGACATCCTGATCTTCATCCTGTTCACGCACCCCGTGATGCAGCTCGTCGCCCGCACCCGCTTCTTCGGCGAGGGGCACCGGCTCTCGGGGCTCGACCCCGACGCGCTCGGTGCCGTGTACCGCGGGCGCGCGCAGTTCCGTGCACCGGTCGCGGAGGTCAAGGGCGCCGCCGCGCGGCGCACCGGCCGGTCACGCGGTGAGGCGGAGCGCCGGCAGACGATCGCCGAGCGCAAGCTGCAGTCCGAGCTGGCTGCCCGCGGCAGCGGCAGTACCGACTCTTCGAAGAAGGGAGCCGAGGACTGATGGGCGTCATGAGCCAGTTCGGCAACGACCTCTACTCGGGCAAGGTCTCCTTCCCGTTCGTCTCCAAGCGGCGGCTGTGGTTCATCATCGCGGCGATCCTCGTCGTCGGATCGGTGCTCGTGCCGCTGTTCCGGCCGGTGCAGTTCTCGATCGAGTTCACCGGCGGGTCGCAGTTCACCGTCTCCGGAGTGTCGAACCCCGATCAGGATGCCGCGACGAAGGCCGTCCTCTCGGTGGTCCCGGACGCGACGACGAAGGTCACCACCGTCGGCTCGGACGGTGTGCGCGTGCAGACCGACCAGATGAGCAGCGCGCAGACGCAGGAGGTGCGCGACGCGCTCGCCTCGCAGTTCCACGTCGATCAGGCCGACGTCACGGCATCCTTCATCGGTCCCAGTTGGGGCGCCGACGTCACCCGGCAGTCGCTGTGGGGACTCGCGATCTTCCTCGCCCTGACCTTCCTCATCCTCGCCCTGTACTTCCGCACCTGGAAGATGTCGGCCGCCGCGATCATCGGCCTGGTGGACGTGCTCGTCATCACGATCGGCATCTACGCCCTCGCCGGCTTCGAGATCTCGCCCGCCGCCGTGATCGGCTTCCTGACGATCCTCGCGTACTCCCTGTACGACACCACGGTCGTGTTCGACAAGATCCGCGAGAACACGCATGAGGACGGCGGGCACAACGACCGGATGTTCTCCGAGTCGGTGAACCTCGCCGTGAACCAGACGCTCGTGCGCTCCATCAACACCACGATCGTCGCGATCCTGCCCGTCGGGGCGATCCTGTTCATCGGCGCGATCTGGCTCGGTGCGCAGACCCTCAGCGACATCTCGCTGTCGATCTTCGTGGGCATCATCGTCGCGGCGTACTCGACGCTGTTCGTCGCCTCGCCGCTGTACTCGCTGTTCCGGGAGAACGAGCCGGCACTCAAGGCGCACGACGCGAAGGTGCGCAAGACGCGCGCGCAGGCCGCCGTCACGGTGTGAGGAGCGCCCCGGGCCGCGCCGGATGCCGCGCGCACGGGGCATCGTAGAATTGGCCCAGTCGACGCGGAGGAGGTGCAGCCATGGCCGAGACCATCCCCGCGGGACAGAGCTCCTCGCTGCGGCGCCTCGTGCCGCGCATCTTCTCGCGCAGCGCGCGGCGCGATGACGTCGAGCAGCTGATCCGCACGGTGCGATCGCACCACCCCAAGGGCGACCTGTCGATCATCGAGCGCGCATACTCCACCGCGGAGGCGGCGCACGCCGGCCAGAAGCGGCAGAGCGGCGAGCCGTACATCACGCATCCGCTCGCCGTCGCGCAGATCCTCGCCGACCTCGGTCTCGGGCCCCGCGCGGTCGCCGCCGCACTCCTGCACGACACCGTCGAGGACACCGAGTACGGGCTCGACCGGCTCACGATGGAGTTCGGCGACGAGGTCGCGATGCTCGTGGACGGCGTCACCAAGCTCGACAAGGTCAAGTACGGCGAGAGCGCGCAGGCCGAGACCGTCCGGAAGATGATCGTCGCGATGTCGCGCGACATCCGGGTCCTCCTCATCAAGCTCGCCGACCGTCTCCACAACGCCCGCACGTGGGGCTTCGTCCCGCCCGAGAAGGCGAAGAAGAAGGCCACGGAGACGATCGAGATCTATGCGCCGCTCGCGCATCGGCTCGGCATCCAGACGATCAAGGCCGAACTGGAGGACCTGTCGTTCGCGGTGCTCCAGCCGAAGCTGTACGCCGAGATCGACAGCCTCGTCAAGCAGCGCACTCCGCAGCGCGAGCAGTACGTGCACAGCGTCATCAGCGACGTCGAGGCCGACCTGCGCGACCTGCGCATCCGCGGCCAGGTGATGGGCCGGCCGAAGCAGCTCTACTCGGTGTACCAGAAGATGGTCGTGCGAGGCCGTGAGTTCGACGACATCTACGACCTCATCGGCATCCGGGTTCTCGTGAACACCGTGCGGGACTGTTACGCCGTGCTCGGCGCCATCCACGCGCGGTGGACACCGCTTCCGGGGCGGTTCAAGGACTACATCGCCACGCCGAAGTTCAACCTGTACCAGTCGCTGCACACGACGGTGATCGGCCCCGGCGGCCGCACCGTCGAGATCCAGATCCGCACGCATGAGATGCACCAGCAGGCCGAGTACGGCGTCGCGGCGCACTGGAAGTACAAGGAGCGGGTCAACACCGGCAAGGCCGACAGCCGCGCCGCCGACGCCGACATGGCGTGGCTCGCGCACATCTCCGACTGGCAGGCCGAGACGGCCGACCCGGGGGAGTTCCTCGATTCGCTGCGCTTCGAGATCGGCGCGAAAGAGGTCTACGTCTTCACGCCGAAGGGCCGTGTGATCGGCCTTCCGGCCGGCGCGACGCCCGTCGACTTCGCCTATGCCGTGCACACCGAGGTCGGGCATCGCACGATGGGCGCGAAGGTCAACGGGCGCCTGCTTCCGCTGGAGTCCGAGCTGCACTCCGGCGACGTGGTCGAGGTGTTCACCTCGAAGAACCCGGATGCCGGCCCCAGCCAGGACTGGCTGAGTTTCGTCAAGAGCACCCGGGCGCGGAACAAGATCCGCGGCTGGTTCACGAAGGAGCGCCGCGAGGAGGCGATCGAGCAGGGCAAGGAGGCGATCGCCCGCGCGATGCGCCGGCAGAACCTGCCGCTGCAGCGCCTGATGAACCAGGACTCGTTCGCCGAGGTCGCCCAGCAGCTGCGCTACGAGGACGTGTCGGCGCTGTACGCGGCCGTGGGCGAGGGCCACGTCTCCACGCAGTCGGTGCTCGAGAAGGTCACGGCGCTCATCACGGTGAACGAGGCGGCGACCGGCCCGATCGATCTTCCCCCGCACGGCGGCAAGCCGCGGTCGCACCGCGGCGGCAGCGACTCCGGGATCCTCGTGCGCGGGGCGCCCGACATCCTCGTCAAGCTCGCGAAGTGCTGCACTCCGGTCCCGGGCGACCAGATCGTCGGGTTCGTGACGCGCGGCAGCGGCGTCTCGGTGCACCGCGCGGACTGCACGAACGTGAAGTCGCTGATGTCCGACCCCGGGCGGCTCATCGACGTCGAATGGGCGCCGACGACCAAGAGCGTGTTCCTCGTGCAGATCCAGGTCGAGGCGCTCGACCGGTCGGGGCTGCTCAGCGACGTGACGCGCGTGCTCAGCGAGCACCACGTCAACATCCTCTCCGCCACGGTCTCCACGAACGACGACCGGCTGGCGATCAGCCGCTTCGTGTTCGAGATGGGCGACACGGTGCACCTCGACCGCGTCCTGAACGCTGTGCGGCGGATCGAGGCCGTATACGACGTCTACCGGGTGACCTCGGGCTGATCCGCCGGCTGTGCCGCGGCGATCTCCTCGAGCAGGGCGAGGGCGACGCGCTTGTTCTGCAGGGGACCGGATGCGGTGAGGCGGGCGACCGCCGCCGCCACGTCGGCGACGCCCGTGCTCGCCATCATGCGGGCGGCGTGCTCGTGATCGGCATCGGGTACACGCGCCAGGTCGGCGAGCGTGCGGTCCGGAACGGTGACGGCGACTCCGCCGACGACCATGACGTCACCCGGGGGCAGCCGGCGGTCGCGGTAGTCCAGTCTGCGGTCGATGATGTGGTGGAGTCGTCGCGCACAGACGCGCTGCGCGCGGTGCCGGGCCGGCGGCGCGCAGAGCGCCCCGTGGATCCACGCGGCGCTGAGGTGGGTGGCCGCGAGCGCCTCGCCGAGCAGGGGATGAAGGGATGCCGCGCGCAGCGCCGGCGTCTCGACGGCGTCGGCCGGGATGAACGCCTCGTCGACCGCGACGAGATGACCGTCCAGGCACGCCGCCGTCAGCTCGGCCTGCGAGAGGCGGTCGCCGGCGAAGTAGAGGTGGGGCGATGCCATACACGGCAGTGTGCCCCACCCGGACCCCGCGTGGCGCGGGCCGGCCGGGTCTGTGGAGAACCCGTCAGCCGCCGACGGCCTTGAGCCAGGCCCTGCGTGCCTCGAGGGCCTCCGCGGCCTTCGCGATCGCCCGCTTGTCGCCCGACGCCTCGGCGGCGGCGAGCTCCTGCTCCAGCTTCGAGATGGCTTCGGTGAGCTGGCGCGTCATGTCGTTCGCGCGCGCCTTGGTCTCCGGGTTGTTGCGCTTCCAGTCGGCGTCCTCGCGCCCGCGGACGTTCTGCTCGATCTTGCGCAGCTCGTCGTCGAGCGCCCGCTCCTTGTCGCGGGGGAAGATGCGTCCGATCTCGTCCCACCGGCGCTGGATGCCCGTGAGCGCCGCACGCGCCTTGCCGAGGTCGGGCTCGTCGACGATCGGTGCCGCCTCGTCGAGGAGCGCGCGCTTCGCGTCGATCTTCTCCCGCGACGCCTCGGCGTCGGCCTGTTCGCGCTCGGCGCGCGCGCCGTAGAGCGCATCGCCGGCGGCCTTGAACCGCGCCCACAGCGCGTCGTCGGCCTTCTTTCCGGCGCGGCCCGCGTTCTTCCACGCGTCGAGCAGGTCGCGGTAGGCGGCGATGCCGTCCTCGCCCTTGGGCGCGAGCGCCTCCGCCCGCTCGATGAGCGTCGTCTTGCGGGTGCGGGCGTCCTTGTGCGTCTCGTCGAGCTCGGCGTAGAAGTCGCGGCGATGCTTCTCGATGGTCGCGCGGGCGTCGCGGAACCGCTTCCACAGGCGCTGTCCCGCCGACTTGGGCAGCCGCGGACCGTTCTTCTGCTGCGACTGCCACTGCTCGAACAGCTCGTTCACCTGGGCGGTCGTCTGCTTCCACTGCACCGACTTGGGGTCGCGCGCCGCGAGCTGCTCCATCTGCTCGACGAGCGCGGTGCGCTCCGCGATCGCGGCATCGACCGCTTCCCGGGCCGCGACCGATTCCGCGGCAGCGGACTCCTCGAGCTCGGCGAGCAGCGCGTCCACGCGCTGCTGCAGGCCGGCGAGGTCGCCCACGGCGGTCGCGTCGACGGTCTTCTCGCGCAGCGCGGTGGCGGTGGTGCGCAGGTCGGCCGCTGAGGCGCCGCCCCCACGGTGCCGCGCCTCCAGGAGCGACACCTCGCCGGCGAGGTCGGCGAACTTCCGCTCGAAGTACGCGAGCGCCTCGTCAGGCGTGCCGTCGGGGTACTCGCCGACGACACGCCAGCTCCCGCCCTCGCGCACCGACACCACACCGCTGGAGTCGACGCGGCCCCAGGGCTCGTCGCTGGGCGTGCTCGGCGCCGGACCGGGCTTGTTCGCCGCGGGGCCGGGCTTCGGCACCGCGGCGGGTCGCGGGCCCGGAACGGGCGGGGTCACGGGGGTGTTCTCTGCGTCGGCAGTCACGGGGTGCACCTCATCACGGCTCGCGCCGTCTGCGGGGGGAATGGACGGGTCACCAGCCTAGTACGACCTCCCCGCCGCCTACGGTGTCGTCGCGGGCGACGGTGTCGCGCTCGGCACCGGTGTCGTCACGGCGGGAGCCGGCGTCGTCACGGTGGGCGTCGGGGTCGTGCTCGGTGCGGGGGCGGGCTTGCCCGGTCCCGCGGTGTAGTACGCGGTCTGCGCACCGACGATGCCGATCAGCAGCATGCCGCCCGCGATGCCGCCGATCACGTTGTCGCGGACCCGTCGTCGCGCCCGCTGTGCGTTCAGCTGCAGACGCGCCTCGTACGCGCGCGCCCGCTCGCGCCGGATGCGGGCATCCCTGTCCCTGCTCGCCGCCACGGCGCCTCCATCCCACGTCGTCACTGCCCGGTGTCGGGCAGGGACGATCCTAAGGGCGCCGGATATGAGCCGACAAAGCCCACGTCGCACGGCGCGAGGTCAGGGGCTCTCGATAGCCTGAGGGGGTGACCCGTCCTTCCGCGCTGTTCTCCGGCCAGACGCCGTTGGCGGTGCGGATGCGTCCGACCTCGCTCGACGAGGTCGCCGGTCAGCGGCACCTGTTGCGCCCGGGTTCGCCGCTGGTGAAGCTCGCTGACCGCGATGCGACGGCCGCCGGCACCGTCTCGGTGATCCTGTGGGGGCCGCCCGGCACGGGCAAGACGACGCTGGCGCAGGCGGTGGCCCGGTCGTCGGGACGTCGGTTCGTCGAGCTCTCGGCGGTGACCGCCGGCGTACGCGACGTGCGCGAGGTGATGCAGGATGCGTTGAATCAGCGCGATCTCTACGGGCAGTCGACGATCCTCTTCCTCGATGAGATCCACCGGTTCACGAAGGCGCAGCAGGATGCGCTGCTGCCGGGCGTGGAGAACGGCTGGGTCGTGCTCATCGCCGCCACCACCGAGAACCCGTCGTTCTCGGTGATCTCGCCGCTGCTGAGCCGTTCCCTGCTGCTCACGCTGCAGCCGCTCACCGACGACGACCTCGCGCTCCTCGTCGATCGCGCGGTGGACGACCCGCGCGGGCTCGCCGGCGCGGTGACGCTGTCCGACGAGGCGCGCACGGCGCTGGTGCGCCTGTCGTCGGGTGACGCGCGGCGGGCGCTGACGGCGCTCGAGGCTGCCGCATCCCTCGCCGTCCCCGCCGTCGAGGAGCCGGGGGACGGCGAGGACGAGGATGAGGAGCCCGACGACGACGCGGGCGCCGCGCCGACGGTCACCGCCGAGCACGTCGCGCAGGCGGTGGACAAGGCGCTGCTGCGCTACGACCGGCAGGGCGACGAGCACTACGACGTGATCAGCGCCTTCATCAAGTCGATCCGCGGGTCGGACGTCGACGCCGCGATGCACTACCTCGCGCGGATGATCGAGGCGGGGGAGGACCCGCGTTTCATCGCCCGTCGCCTCGTCATCTCCGCGGCGGAGGACATCGGCCTCGCCGATCCGCAGGCGCTGCAGATCGCCGTGGCCGCGGCCGACGCCGTCGCGTTCATCGGCATGCCCGAGGGACGCATCCCCCTCGCCGAGGCGACCGCGTACCTCGCGACGACGGCGAAGTCGAATGCGGCGTATCTGGCGATCGACAAGGCCATCGCCGACGTCCGCGGCGGGGGGTTCGGGCGCGTTCCGGTGCACCTGCGCGACGCGCATTACCCCGGAGCGAAGCGGCTGGGCCACGGCAAGGGCTACGTGTACCCGCACGACAGCGAGATCGGCGTGGCGCCCCAGCAGTACCTCCCCGACGAGCTGCGCGGGCGGCGGTATTACGAGCCGAAGGCGCGCGGCGCCGAGCGCGACGTCCAGGCCCGCCTCGAGAAGATCCGTCGCATCCTCGGAGAGTGACTCGGATCGGGCTCTGCTAGACTTGAGCGGCTCGAAACCGTGTTTCCGGGCATCTCCCTCTTCTGATCAAGACCTTCCGGCGTGCCCCGGCGTGCAGTCCGGATGGGCGAAGAGCGGGGGATACGTCCGCGAGCCGTGAAAGACACGGCCGCGTCATGGAAGGAACGCTTCGTGGTCACGAAGTCCCAGGACCGCCGCAAGGTCCGCCTCTCCCGCGCCCTCGGCGTGGCGCTCACCCCGAAGGCCGCGCGCTACCTCGAGAAGCGCCCCTACGGCCCCGGCGAGCACGGCCGCACCAAGCGCAAGGCCGACAGCGACTACGCCGTCCGCCTGCGCGAGAAGCAGCGTCTGCGCGAGCAGTACGGCATCCGCGAGAAGCAGCTGCAGATCGTCTTCAAGGAGGCCAAGCGCCAGGACGGCCTGACGGGTGAGAACCTCGTCGAGCTGCTCGAGATGCGCCTCGACGCCCTCGTGGTCCGCGCCGGCTTCGCCCGCACGACCGCGCAGGCCCGCCAGTTCGTCGTGCACCGGCACATCATGGTCGACGGCCAGATCGTCGATCGCCCGTCGTTCCGCGTGAAGCCGGGCCAGCTCATCCACGTCAAGCAGCGCAGCGAGGGCACCGAGCCGTTCCAGGTCGCAGCCGCCGGCGGCAACGCCGAGGTTCTTCCCCCGGTTCCCGGCTACCTCGAGGTCGAGCTCGACAAGCTGCAGGCGCGCCTCGTGCGTCGCCCGAAGCGCGCCGAGGTGCCCGTCACGTGTGACGTGCAGCTCGTCGTCGAGTACTACTCGGGCCGCTGATCCGGATCTGACCGGTCCGCGCATCCGCGGTATGTCCGGAAGGGCGTCGGGGCGACCCGACGCCCTTCCGGCATTTCCGCCTACGATGGGGAAGGTCGCGCCGCCGCCCGCGCGCGCGGAAGGGATGACATGAAGAAGCTCCTCTTGCTCCTGCTCGGTGTGGCCGGCGGTTTCGTGCTCGCCCACTACGTGAACAAGGACCCCCGCGGTCGCGAGGTGCTCGCCGAGATCGACGCCCGCATCGCCGAGTTCACCGATCGCATCGGCGACGCCTACCGCGAGCAGGAGACGCGGCTCTCCTCGGCCGTGAGTGAGGCGAAGGATGCCGCGGCCGACGCCGCGCGCAGCGCGACCGATGCGGTGTCCGCCGCCGTCAAGGACGCCGCCGCCGGCGCCTGAACCCCCTCCGCCCGCCCGCCCCGGCGCTTCCCCCTGCTGCGCGCAGAGCCTTGCCCTGCGCGATCCGATCCATGAAAGAACCGCATGAAGACCGCTGAGATCGCCCAGCGCTACCTCTCGTACTTCGAGAAGAACGACCACGTCATCGTCCCGTCCGCCTCGCTCGTCAGCGACGACCCGTCGATCATGTTCACGATCGCCGGCATGGTGCCCTTCATCCCCTACCTCAACGGGCTCGTTCCCGCGCCGTACCCGCGCGCCGCCGACGTGCAGAAGTGCATCCGCACCCTCGACATCGAGGAGGTCGGGCACACCGCCCGCCACGGCACGTTCTTCCAGATGCTCGGCAACTGGTCGTTCGGCGACTACTTCAAGGAAGGTGCGATCGGCTACGCCTGGGAGCTGTTGACCAGTGCGGAAGCCGACGGCGGGCTCGGCTTCGCGGAGCGCGACCTCTGGGTGACCGTCTACGACGACGATGACGAGGCCGCCGGGCTCTGGAAGCGGATCGCCGGCCTGCCGGACGAGCGCATCCAGCGGATGGGCAAAGAGGACAACTACTGGCACACCGGCCAGCCCGGGCCGGGCGGCCCCTGCTCCGAGATCTATGTCGACCGGGGACCGGCCTATGGCCGTGACGGCGGTCCGGCCGTCGACGACAGCCGTTTCACCGAGATCTGGAACCTCGTGTTCATGCAGGAGCAGATCACGAACGTGCGGTCGAAGACCGAGTTCGATGTGGTCGGGCCCCTGCCCAAGCGGAACATCGACACCGGGATGGGCCTGGAGCGCGTCGCGTTCCTCAAGCAGGGCGTCGAGAACATGTACGAGATCGACCAGGTGCGGCCCGTGCTCGACCGCGCCGTCGAGCTCAGCGGACGCCGCTACGGCGCCGAGCACGGCGACGACGTGCGCTTCCGGGTGATCGCCGACCACGTGCGGTCGTCGCTCATGCTCCTGAGCGACGGGGTCACCCCGTCGAACGAGGGCCGGGGCTACATCCTGCGGCGCCTCATGCGACGCACCGTGCGGGCGATGCGTCTGCTCGGCGTCGAGGGAGCGACCTTCCCCGAGCTGTTCGCCGCGTCACGTGACGCGATGAAGGATGCGTACCCTGTCGTCGCCGACGACTGGACGCGGATCTCCCGCTACGCGTTCGCGGAGGAGGAGACGTTCCTGCGCACCCTCGCCGCCGGCTCCACGATCCTCGATCTCGCGATCGACGAGACGAAGAAGGCGGGCGTGGCGGCCATCAGCGGATCGGAGGCGTTCCTGCTGCACGACACCTACGGCTTCCCGATCGACCTCACGCTCGAGGTCGCGCAGGAGGCGGGGCTCGATGTCGACCGCTCGGCGTTCGACACCCTCATGCAGGAGCAGAAGGCGCGCGCCAAGGCCGACGCCCGCTCGCGCAAGCGCGCCCTCGCAGACCAGAGCGTGTACCGCGAGTTCCGGGCGCTGGGGGAGACGGTCTTCACCGGCTACACCCATCTCGAGACACCCTCGACGGTGCTCGGCATCCTCGTCGACGGGGTTCCGGCTCAGCACGCGAGCCAGGGCCAGATCGCCGAGATCATCCTCGCCGAGACGGCGCTGTACGCGGAATCGGGCGGTCAGGTCGCCGACAAGGGCGCCATCGTCGGCCCCGGCTACGAGCTCGAGGTCCTCGACGTGCAGAAGCCGGTTCCCGGGCTCGTCAGCCACACCGTCGAGGTCACCCAGGGCGAGGTCGGCGTCGGCCAGCCGGCGACGAGTGTGGTGGATGCGTCCAACCGCCGTGCCGCCGCACAGGCGCATTCGGCGACCCACCTGGTGCACGCCGCGCTGCGCGACACGCTGGGCAAGTCGGCCACGCAGGCCGGCTCGCTCAACCGCGCCGGCTACCTGCGCTTCGACTTCGCCTGGGGCCAGGCGCTGTCGCCCGCGACGAAGAGCGAGATCGAGGAGATCGCCAACAACGCCGTCCGCGACAACCTGCAGGTCACCACGCGCGTCCTTCCGCTCGCCGAGGCGAAGGAGCTGGGCGCCATGGCGCTGTTCGGTGAGAAGTACGGGAACACCGTGCGCATGGTCGACATCGGCGGCCCGTGGTCCCGAGAGCTGTGCGCGGGAACGCACGTCTCCTCGAGCGCCGAGGTCGGCCTCATCAACCTCGTCGGCGAATCGTCGGTCGGCGCCTCGAACCGCCGGGTCGAAGCCCTCGTCGGCCTCGACGCGTTCCGGGACCTCGCCGCCGAGCGCACCATCGTCTCGCAGCTCACCAGCACGCTGAAGACACCGCGCGATCAGCTTCCCGCCCGCATCGCCGACCTCACCGCCCAGCTGAAGGCGGCGGAGAAGAAGATCGCGGCGTTCGAGGCGCAGGCCCTCGCCGGGCGCGTTCCGGCGCTCGCGGATGCCGCCGAACGCGTCGGAGGGCAGCGCCTCGTCGCCGCCTCGGTCGGCGCGGTCGGCTCGGCCGACGATGTGCGTTCGCTCGCCCTGCAGGTGCGCGAGCGCCTCGGCGCCGACGCCGCCGTGGTCGCACTCGGCGGCGTGGCAGGCGGCCGTCCGGTCGTCATCGTCGCCACGAACGACGCGGCCCGGGCGGCCGGCGTCAAGGCCGGCGCGCTCGCGAAGGCGGCCGCCGCGGCCCTCGGCGGCGGCGGCGGCGGACGCGACGACGTCGCACAGGGCGGCGGCGCCGACCCCGCGGCCCTGCCGGCGGCGCTGACCGCGGTGCGGGCGGGCCTGGAGGCCGCGTGAGCGATTTCCGCCGGGGGGCGCGCCTCGGCGTCGACGTGGGCAAGGCCCGTGTCGGCGTCGCACGGTGCGATCCCGACGGGATGCTCGCCGTCCCCGTCGAGACGGTGCCGCGCGAGGGCGACCCCATCCCGCGCATCGTCGAGCTCGCGCACGAGTACCACGCGTTCGAACTCATCGTCGGACTGCCCTTGAACATGAGCGGGCAGGACACCCCGTCGACCACGGACGCCCGGGAGTTCGCCGCGGCGCTGGCAGTGGCATCCGCCCTGCCCGTCCGCCTCGTCGACGAGCGGCTCAGCACCGTCAGCGCACACGCCGCTCTGCGCGGATCGGGCAGATCACAGCGTTCATCTCGTAGCATTGTGGACCAGGTCGCCGCTGTGGTCTTCCTCCAGCACGCCATCGACATCGAGAAGCGTACGGGTCGCCCGGCCGGAGACCTTCTCCCCCCAGCGCAGGAGCCCGCCTGACAATGCCCGATGACAGTGGTTCGAACGACGTGTCCACCGACGTCCCCCCGCCGTCGCGCCGCGCGGCGCGAGAGGCGGCCGCTCGTGCGGCTGCGCAGGACGCGCCGCAGCCGCAGGCCACTCCGGCCGCGCCCGCCCGGCCCTCGTTCGAGGACCTCTTCACGGGATCGGCGACGACCGACGCGCTCGGCGCACCGCCGCCGAAGAAGTCGAAGCGGCAGAAGCGGCGCGCGCGCTGGATCGCGTTCGCCGTGGTGCTCGTCGTGCTCGGCGGGATCGGCGCCGGCGGGCTGTACGTGTGGAACACGTACGAGGACAAGATCCGCTCCTTCATGGGCTGGGAGGAGCCGAAGGACTACGAGCCGGGCCTCGCGACGGGCGAGGCGCTCGTGACGATCGTCTCGGGCGACAACGGCGCCTCGGTGTCGAAATCCCTCGCGGCGGCCGGCGTCACCAAGACCTCCTCGGTGTTCTACGACATGCTCATCAGCTCCGGGCAGAGCCCGACCTTCTACCCGGGGGTCTACAAGCTGCAGAAGAAGATGACCGCCGCGGCGGCGCTCAAGGCGCTCGAGGACCCCGCCTCGAAGCTGGAGAACTCGGCGCTGCTGCCGGAGGGGCTCACCGAGGACGTCATCCTCAAGCGTCTCTCCGATGCCCTGAAGATCCCGCTCGCCGACTTCCAGGCCGCGGCCAAGGAGCCGTCGAAGTACGGGGTCAAGGCCAAGACCCTCGAGGGATGGCTCTTCCCGGCGATGTACGAGTTCCAGCCGGGCGTGACCGCGAGCGACGTGATCAAGACCATGGTCGACCGCACGGTGGCCTCGCTCGACGAGGCGAACGTGCCGGCGGCCGACCGGGAGCGCATCCTCACGATCGCGTCGATCATCCAGCGCGAGGCACGCGAGGAGAAGGACTTCTACAAGGTCTCGCGCGTCATCGAGAACCGGCTCGACCCCTCGAACAAGGAGACGTTCGGCAAGCTGCAGATGGACTCGACCGCCCAGTACGGCTACGGCGAGATGCACGACGGCACGGCGAGCTCCAGCAAGGCGGCGCTCGAGGACGACAACCCGTGGAATACGTACGTGCACACCGGTCTGCCGGTCGGCCCGATCTCCAACCCCGGCGACCAGGCGATCGACGCCGCGATGCATCCCACTCCGGGCCCGTGGCTCTACTTCGTCACGGTGAACCTCGACACGGGCAAGACGGTGTTCACGACGACATACGCCGAGCATCAGAAGGCCGTCGCGCAGTGGCAGCAGTGGTGCACGACGCACCCGGACTCGGGATGCTGACAGGCGACCGTCTCGCCGTCTGGGGCGACCCGATCGACCACAGTCTGTCGCCGCGTCTGCACGCCGCGGCCTATCGGGTGCTGGGCCTCGACTGGGAGTACGGGCGCCGGCGGGTGGACGCCGCCGGGTTCGCCGATGCCCTCGCCGGCCTCGACGGACGCTGGCGCGGCCTGTCGCTGACGATGCCGCTGAAGGGGGTGGCACGCGACGCGGCCCAGAGCCTCGACGACGCCGCCCGCCTCACGGGCGCGGTGAACACGCTGCTGCTCTCCGACACCGGGCCGCAGGGCTTCAACACCGACGTCGGGGGCATCGCCGCCGACCTTCGCGAGCACGGCTTCGACGGGATCGAGGCGGCCCGCATCGTGGGAGCCGGGGCCACCGCGACATCGGCCCTCGTCGGCCTCGCCGCGCTCGGCGTACGACGCGTGCACGTCACCGCGCGGCGTCCGCAGGCGGCGGCATCCCTCGTCCCGCTGGGCGAGTCGCTCGGCGTGACGGTCACGACCGGCGCCCTCTCCGACACGCTCGACCCGGTGCCTCTCACGTTCGCGACGCTGCCGGGCGGCGCGGAGGTCGCCGAGGGGACCGCCGACACGCTCGCCGCCCGCGGCGGCGTCCTGTACGACGTCGTCTACGGTCACTGGCCGACCGCGCTCGCCCGAGCGTGGGAGCGGCAGGGGAGCCGGGCGGTCCCCGGGATCGGGATGCTCGTGCACCAGGCGCTGCGGCAGGTGCGCGTGTTCTGCGGAGGCCGACCCGACCTCGAGGTTCCCGACGAGGAGGCAGTGCTGGCGGCGATGCGGGCATCCGTCATCGACGACTGACGGCCGCACGGGGCATGGGAGACTGGGAGGATGCTCCGCGTGCTCACCGCCGGCGAATCGCACGGCCCCGAACTCGTCGCCCTGATGGAGGGACTGCCGGCCGGCGTCCCGGTCTCACGCGAGGCGATCCAGGCCGACCTCGCCCGGCGCAAGCTCGGCTACGGGCGCGGGTCCCGCATGAAGTTCGAAGAGGACGAGCTCACGATCTCGGCGGGCGTGCGCTTCGGGCTGAGCATGGGAAGCCCGATCGCGCTGCGCATCGGCAACACCGAGTGGCCCAAGTGGACCGAGGTGATGAGCGCCGAGCCCGTGGAGCTCACCGAGCGCTCCCGCGGGCGGGGCGCGCCGCTGACCCGACCCCGGCCCGGCCACGCCGATCTCGTCGGCATGCAGAAGTACGGCTTCGACGAGGCACGTCCGATCCTCGAGCGGGCGAGCGCCCGCGAGACCGCCGCGCGCGTCGCCCTCGGCGCGATCGCGCGGGCGTTCCTCGGCGAGCTCGGCATCCGGCTGGTCAGCCACACGCTGTCGATCGGCCCGGTGCGCACGCCCGACGACGCCCCGCTGCCGGCGCCGGACGATGTCGCGGCACTCGACGCCGATCCGCTGCGCTGCTTCGACGCCGCCACCAGCGAGCGGATGGTGGCCGAGGTCGACGACGCCCGCAAGGCCGGCGACACGCTCGGCGGCATCGTCGAGGTGCTGGCGTACGGACTGCCGCCCGGGCTCGGCTCGCACGTGCAGTGGGACCGGCGCCTCGACGGACGGCTCGCGCAGGCGCTCATGAGCATCCAGGCGATCAAGGGCGTCGAGGTGGGCGACGGGTTCGAGACGACGCGGCGGCGCGGATCGGCCGCGCACGACGAGCTGTTCGTGGCGGAGGCCGGCATCACCCGCGCGAGCGACCGCGCCGGCGGCACGGAGGGCGGGATGTCGACCGGCACGCTCCTGCGCGTGCGCGCCGGAATGAAGCCCATCGCGACGGTGCCGCACTCGCTGCGCACCGTCGACGTCTCGACCGGCGACACCGCCTCGGCCCACCATCAGCGCTCGGACGTCTGCGCCGTGCCCGCCGCCGGCGTCGTGGCCGAGGCGATGGTCGCGATCGTGCTCGCGGAGGCCGTGCTGGAGAAGTTCGGCGGCGACAGCGTCGATGAGACGGCGCGGAACCTCGACGCGTACCTCGCCGCGATCCCGCCGACGCTGCGCACCGCCGCGGCGAGCGACACCGCGCTCGCATGACCGGTCGCAGCGTCGTGCTCATCGGCCCGATGGGCGCCGGCAAGACGAGCATCGGCCGCAAGACGGCGAAGGCGCTCGGCGTCGGCTTCTTCGACACCGACATCGCGATCGCCCGCGCGCACGGCCCGATCGCCGACATCTTCGCCAACGACGGGGAGGAGCGCTTCCGCGCCCTCGAGCGCGACGCGGTGCGCGAGGCCCTGGAGACCGACGGCGTCGTCGCGCTGGGCGGCGGCGCGGTCCTGCATCCCGACACGCGCGCCGATCTGGCCGCTCATCCGGTCGTGCTGCTGACCGTCGATCCGCGCACCGTCGCCGGTCGAATCCGCAACTCGGCCCGGCCCCTGCTGCAGGGGGACGACGCGATGGAGCGGTGGTCGCAGGTGGCGGCGGAGCGCGCCGACCTCTACGCGCAGCTCGCCGACGTGACGTTCGACACCTCCGCCGGCCACATTCGCGACATCGTCGCCGCGGTCGCAGACTGGGTGGGCAACGCATGGGCGCAGCGCGACGCGCGCCGGGAAGGAACATCATGACGGACCGCACGGTGATCACGGTGGCGGGCGAGCACCCGTACGACATCACAGTGGGGCGCGGCATCCTGCGCCAGACCCTTCCCGACGCGATTCCCGACGGCGCGCAGAAGGTGCTCATCGTGCACCAGCCGTCCCTCGCGACGGCCGCGGCGCAGCTGCGCGAGGACCTCGGCGAGACCGGCCTGCAGGTGCTGCTCGCGGAGATCCCCGACGCGGAGCCCGGCAAGCGCATCGAGGTCGCGTCGTTCTGCTGGCAGGTGCTCGGACAGGCCGACTTCACCCGCACCGACGTCATCGTCGGGTTCGGCGGCGGAGCGGTGACCGACCTCGCCGGCTTCGTCGCCGCGACATGGCTGCGGGGCGTCGCAGTCGTGCAGCTGCCGACGACTGTGCTCGCGATGGTCGACGCGGCGATCGGCGGCAAGACCGGGATCAACACGAACGAGGGGAAGAACCTCGTCGGCGCGTTCTGGCCCCCGAGAGCCGTGATCTGCGACCTCGACCTGCTCGACTCCCTGTCGGCGAACGAGCGCACCGCGGGATTCGCCGAGGTGGTCAAGGCGGGGTTCATCGCCCACCCCGAGATCCTCGACCTCATCGAGGCCGACCCGGTCGCGGTCGTCGACCCGACGAGCGACGCCTTCCGCCGCTGCATGGAGCTCGCGATCGGCATGAAGGCGCGCGTCGTGGGGGAGGATCTGCGCGAGGCGGGCCTGCGGGAGGTCCTCAACTACGGCCACACGCTCGGCCACGCGATCGAGTACGCCGAGCGCTACCAGTGGCGCCACGGCGCGGCGATCAGCGTCGGGATGATGTACGCCGCGGAGCTGTCCCGGCTGGCGGGCCGCCTCTCCGACGACGCGGTCGACCGGCATCGCCGCATCCTCACCGCTCTCGGTCTGCCGACGACGTATCGCGCCGGCGCCTGGCAGCAGCTGCTCGCGACGATGCGCCGCGACAAGAAGGCCCGCGGCAGCATGCTGCGCTTCATCGTGCTCGACGACATCGGCAAGCCGACCGTCATGCAGGCGCCCGACGAGTCGCTGCTGTTCGCCGCATACCAGGAGGTGGGACAGTGACCGTGCCACGTCGCCTGCTGCTGGTCAACGGGCCGAACCTCAACCTGCTCGGCACCCGCGAACCCGAGATCTACGGCACCGACACGCTCGCCGACGTCGTGCGGATCACGATGGATGCCGCGGCACGGCGTGGATTCGAGGTCCGCGCCGTGCAGAGCAACCACGAGGGAGTGCTGCTCGACGCGATCCACGACGCGCGTGCGGACTGCGCCGGCATCGTGATCAACCCCGGAGGGCTGACGCACACGTCCGTCGTCCTGCGCGATGCGCTGTCGGGCGTCGCGCTCCCGGTCGCCGAGGTGCACATCTCGGATGTGAACGCCCGCGAGGAGTTCCGACGGTTCTCCTATGTCAACGACGTCGCCATCGTGCACGTCGTGGGGGAGGGGGTCGCCGGATACGGCCGCGCCGTCGGCCTCCTGTGCGATGTCATCGCGGGGCAGGCGGAGGGCTGACCGGCCGCACCGCGGCCCCTCGCGCCGCCGCCAGCCCGCGACGACGCGCTCGTCCCGTAGAATCGACTGTCGGCCGCACGCCGGACGTGCGTGCGCACCCGTGCTCGCGAGAACCCTGAACGAAACGGAACACTGACACATGGCATCCACCGCAGACATCCGCAACGGCGTCGTCCTGAAGATCGACGGCCAGCTCTGGAGCGTCGTGGAGTTCCAGCACGTCAAGCCCGGCAAGGGCGGGGCGTTCGTGCGCACGAAGATGAAGAACGTCGTCTCCGGCAAGACGATCGACAAGACCTTCAACGCCGGCTCGAAGGTCGAGATCGAGAACGTCGACCGCCGCGACTTCACGTACCTCTACAGCGACGGCGACGGATTCGTCTTCATGGACGCCGCCGACTACGACCAGCTCACCGTCCCCGGCGTCGTCGTCGGCGACGCCAAGAACTTCATGCTCGAGAACCAGCTCGTCACGATCGCGCTGCACGACGGCAACCCTCTGTACGTCGAGCTCCCCGCGTCGGTCGTCCTCGAGATCACCTACACCGAGCCGGGCCTGCAGGGCGACCGCTCCTCGGCCGGCACGAAGGCCGCGACCGTCGAGACGGGCTACGAGATCCAGGTGCCGCTCTTCCTCGAGACCGGCACCAAGGTCAAGGTCGACACCCGCACCGGCGACTACCTCGGCCGCGTCAACTGAGCAGGTTCCGCCGGCAGCCATGAGCGCACGCACGAAGGCGCGCAAACGCGCGCTCGACATCCTGTTCCAGTCCGACGTCCGCGGCGACGAGATCGCGACGATCCTCGCCGCCGAGGCCAAGCGCGCGGCGAACGAGCCCGCCCGCGAGGCGTCGTGGCTGTACGCCCGGGAGATCGTCGACGGCATCATCGACAACCGCGAGGAGATCGACGAGCAGATCACCACATTCGCGAAGGACTGGTCGCTCGCCCGCATGCCCGCCGTCGACCGCGCGCTGCTGCGCATCGCCTCGTGGGAGATCCTCTTCAACGATGAGGTCCCCGCCGCCGTCGCGATCGACGAGGCGGTGGAGCTCGCGAAGGAGTTCTCCACCGACGAATCCGGCGCGTTCGTGCACGGAGTGCTCGCCCGCATCGCCCGCTCGTCCTGACGTCTCGGCCGTGAACGCCTCCTGGCGCGACCTGCTGTCGGCTTCGGCGGCCCGCACGTCCGACGCCGGCGCACCGCTCGCGCTCGGCGTCGAACTGCGGCACCGGCACTCCGGCGGGCTCGCGCAATGGGCCCCGCGCCGGGTGGAGACCGCCACCCCGCGGGGCACCGCCACGGCCGGCGGCGAGCTGCTCGTCGGGCTGCGCCCGCTCGCGCGCAGCCGGGCCACCGGAAGCTGGATCAAGGGCGACGTGTCGTGGGACGGCCTCCGCCGATACGGCCATCGCTTCGACCAGACCCACGTGCGGTGGCTGCTCGAGCTGCACAGCATCGCGCACGACGTGCGGTCGCTCGGTGCGTTCCCCGATGCGTCCGAGTGGCTCACGCTCGACGTCGTCGCCTCGACGCTGCTCTGGCCGCACCTGCGCACGGCAGCAGGGCTCGGCGTCGAGATCGTCGCCGCAGGCAAGGGGCAGCGCGTGCAGCTGGCGACGGATGCGGCGGCCACACTGGTGCTCTCGCGTGAACCCGCCGGCGGACTGGCGCTGACACCGCGCGTCGTCGTCGACGGACGCGAGCGGGAGCCGGCGCACGTGCGCACGGTCGGACGCACCGGCCTGTATACCTGGGACGTCGCACGCGGCACGATCGCGCTCACCCTCGCCGAAGCGCCGCTGAGCGAGCCGCTCGTCGCAGTCCTGGCGACCCCCGAAGGCCTCGTCGTGCCGCCGGGCGAGGCCGAGGAGTTCCTCCGCGTCGGGCTTCCCCGGCTCTCCCGCCGCTGCGAGATCGTCGCGGACGACGGCATCCGCATCCCCGATCCCGCACCGCCCGTGCTCGAGTTCACCGTCCAGTTCCGTCCCCGGGAGGTCGTCGACTACCACGTCGAGTGGTCGTACCCCGACGGACAGCGGCATCCCTTCGACGCCGACGGGTCGCCCGACCGCGACGCGGAGGCGGAGAGCGCGGTCCGCGCCCGGCTGGCGCACGTGTGGCACGATACCGCCGCCGTCCCGCTCGAGCCGCACTCGTCGCTGCGCGGCATCGAGGCCGCCGAGTTCGTCGCGCGCACCGTCCCGGCGCTGAAGGGACTCGAGGGCATCCGGGTGGTGACCAAGGGCCGCCCGCGCGCCTACCGGGAGCTCACCGGCGACCCGGAGATCACCGTCTCGACGGTGGAGAGCACCGACCCCGACTGGTTCGATCTCGGCGTCGTCGTGACGATCGACGGCCGACGCATCCCGTTCGAACCGCTGTTCACCGCCCTCGCGAAGCGCCGCGCGAAGCTGCTCCTCGTCGACGGGTCGTACTTCTCGCTCGCGCACCCGGCCCTCGACCGGCTGCGCGAACTGATCGACGAATCGGCCGATCTCGCCGAATGGGAGACCGGGCCGCGCATCAGCCGCTACCAGACGACGCTCTGGGAGGACTTCGAGGATCTCGCCGACGTGTCAGAACCCGCGGGGTCCTGGCGGGCCCTCGCCGACGGCCTCCGCGACGTCGACCGCATCGAGCCGACTCCGGCGCCCGCGGGCCTGCACGCGACGCTGCGCCCCTACCAGCAGAGCGGGTTCGACTGGCTCGCGTTCCTGTGGCGGCACCGCCTGGGCGGCATCCTCGCCGACGACATGGGGCTCGGAAAGACGCTGCAGGCCCTTGCGCTGCTCGCCCACCTGCGTGAGGCGGGCGAGCAGCGGCCGGTCCTCGTGGTCGCCCCGACCTCCGTTCTTCCCACGTGGCACAGCGAAGCCGAGCGGTTCACGCCCGACCTCGACGTGCAGATCGTCGACGCGACCCGGGCGCGCCGCGGCGCGCTCCCGGTCGCGGCAGACGTGATCGTCACGTCGTACACCCTGCTGCGCCTCGACGAAGCCGAGTTCGCCGACGTCGACTGGGCGGCCGTCGTCCTCGACGAGGCGCAGTTCGTGAAGAATCCTGCGACGAAGCTCCACCAGGCCGCGAAGAGTCTCAGGGCCGACGCGGTGTACGCGATCACCGGCACGCCGCTGGAGAACACGCTCACCGAGCTCTGGGCCCTGCTCTCCCTCGCGTCGCCGGGGCTGTTCCCGTCGGCGCGCCGCTTCCGGGAGGAGTACATCGGCCCGATCGAGAAGGGCAAGGTCCCCGAGAACCAGGAGGGCGCGCCCTTCCGCGCCGCGCGGCTGGGCCGATTGCGCCGCCGCGTGCGGCCCCTCATGCTCCGGCGCACGAAGGAGCGCGTCGCGACCGAGCTGCCGCCCAAGCAGGAGCAGATCCTCCCGATCGAGCTGACCCCGGCGCACCGCGCGATCTACGACACCGTGCTGCAGCGCGAGCGGCAGAAGGTGCTCGGTCTGCTGGAGGACCTCGACCGCAATCGCTTCATCGTGTTCCGCTCGCTGACGATGCTCCGCCTGCTCAGCCTCGCCCCGGTGCTCATCGACGAGACCGACGCCCGCGTTCCGTCGGCGAAGCTCGACGCACTCGTCGAGCATGTCGCGGAGCTTGCGAGCGAGGGCCACCGCTGCCTCGTCTTCAGCCAGTTCACGTCGTTCCTGCAGCTCGCCGCCGACCGGCTCGCCGCGGCGGGCATCGCCCACGAGTACCTCGACGGGTCCACGCGGCGCCGAGCCGACGTCATCGACGCGTTCCGCTCCGGCGACGCCCCCGTGTTCCTGGTGAGCCTGAAGGCCGGCGGGTTCGGTCTCACGCTCACGGAGGCCGACTACGTGTTCCTCCTCGATCCCTGGTGGAACCCGGCCGCGGAGTCGCAGGCCATCGACCGCACGCACCGGATCGGCCAGACCCGCAGCGTCTTCGTGTACCGGATGATCGCGACCGGCACGATCGAGGAGAAGGTGCTCGCCCTGCAGCAGCGCAAGGCCCGGCTGTTCCGGTCCGTGATGGACGACGACGATCTGTTCGCGCAGACGCTCACGGCCGACGACATCCGCGAGCTCTTCGACTGACCGGGATCGTCACGGCGTTCCCCAGGATGCCCCGACTCGGTGCCGCGTAGACTCGTGGGTCGAGTCATCCTGGAGGAGTTTCATGCGGATCACCGGCCTCGGCCACGCGGGAATGTTCATCGAGACCGCCGGCGGCAGCATCATCTGCGACCCCGTCATCGGGCCGAGCTTCTACGGCTCGTGGTTCCCGTTCCCCGACAACCGCGGGCTCGACTGGGAGCGCTTCGGCAACGCCGACTTCCTGTACATCTCGCACCGCCACCGCGATCACTTCGATCCGCTGCTCTTACAGCGGTACATCCGCAAGGACATCCCGGTGCTGCTGCCCGACTATCCGACCGACGACCTCGAAGACGACATCCGACGCCTGGGCTACACCAACATCGTCTACACGCAGGCGGGTGTACCGCTGGAGTTCGGTGCGCTGAAGCTCATGATCACCCCGCTGCGCGCGCCGAGCGACGGTCCGATCGGCGACTCGTCGCTCTCGGTCGACGACGGCACCGCCAGCGTCCTGAACCAGAACGACTCGCACCCGCTCGACCTCGAGAAGCTGCTCGGCTTCTCGAAGCCGCAGGCGTACTTCACGCAGACCTCCGGCGCCATCTGGTGGCCGATGGTCTACGACCTGCCGCAGGAGGCGAAGCAGAACTTCGCCCGCCTCAAGCGCGACGCGCAGAACAAGCGGGCGATGTACTACATCGAGAAGGTCGACGCCGAGCACGTGTTCCCCATGGCGGGGCCGCCCATGTTCCTGCGCGACGAGCTGTTCCGGTTCAACGGCTGGGGGCAGCAGGACGACGCGATCTTCACCGACCAGGCGCAGTTCCTCGAGCACATGGCCCTCGAGCGACCGGAGCAGAAGGGCTACCTCTTCGTCCCGGGAACGCAGGTCGACCTGAACGACGGTGAGATCTCGATCACCCAGACGCTGTACACCGATGCCGAGATCGACCGGATGTTCCACGACAAGTTGAGCTACCTCGAGGAGCAGCGCGCAAGCCGCCAGCAGGAGCTGCGCGACGAAGAGGCATCCCGCGCCGCCGTGCTCCAGCCCGCCGAGATGCTCGCCGAGCTGAAGGCATGGTGGGAGCCGCTCCTGCGCAAGTCGCGCACGATCCGGCTGGGCGTCGGGGGGCCGGTCCGCATGACGATCGGCGAACTCGATCTCGTCGTCGACTTCCCGAAGGCGAAGGTGCGCGAGTACGCCGGCGAGGACTGCGAGTTCTGGTACACCATCCCCGCCGACCTGGTCTCGACGAACATCCGCGACCACGAGATCGACTGGTCGAACTCGATCTTCCTGTCGATGCAGTTCACCGCGGGACGCAAGGGCAAGTTCAACGAGTTCATCTACACGTTCTTCAAGTGCCTGTCGAACGACCGCATCGAGTACGTGGAGAACTGGTACTCGGAGCAGAGCGACACGAGCGAAGACGTGCAGCTGGGCGAATGGATGGTGCAGCGCCGCTGTCCCCACCTGCGCGCCGACCTCTCGAAGACCGGCAAGATCGAGGACGGCGTGCTCACCTGCAGCATGCACGACTGGAAGTGGGACCTCGCCACCGGCCGCTGTCTCACGACGCAGGGTCACCCGATCCGCTCCGAGCAGTGCCCGGTCTCCGAGGAGGCGCTGCGTCCGGCCGGCTGAGGCGCCGCCGCCCGGTAGACTGATCGGGCAAGCAACCTTTAACCCCGTCCCGTGAGGCGGAGAAGGGAGCGGCGATGAGCACGCGCACCGTGCTGTACGACGCCGATATATCGCGCGCATTGACGCGGATCTCGCACGAGATCCTGGAGTCGAACAAGGGCGCGCACGACCTCGTCATCCTCGGCATCCCGACCCGCGGCGTCACCCTGGCGCAGCGTCTGGCGACGCTCGTCGCCAAGGTCGCCGGAGCCGACGTCCCGGTCGGGGCGCTCGACGTGACGATGTACCGGGACGACCTGCACCGGCATCCCACCCGCGCGCCGCAGCCGACGCAGATCCCGTCGGGCGGCATCGACGGGAAGACGGTCGTGCTCGTCGACGACGTGCTCTTCTCCGGTCGGAGCATCCGCGCCGCCCTCGACGCGCTCCAGGACATCGGCCGGCCCGCGGCCGTCCGGCTGGCGATCCTCGTCGACCGCGGCCACCGCGAGCTGCCGATCCGGCCCGACTTCGTCGGCAAGAACCTGCCGAGCTCGCGGGAGGAGCGGGTGAACGTGCGCCTCGCCGAGATCGACGGCGCCGAAGAGGTGACGATCGAGTCATGAGGCACCTCCTCGACACCAAGACCCTCGGCCGCGATGACGCCCTGCAGATCCTCGATGTCGCCGAAGACATGGCCGACACGCAGCAGCGCGAGGTCAAGAAGCTGCCGACGCTGCGCGGCAAGACCGTCGTGAACCTCTTCTTCGAGGACTCCACACGCACGCGCATCTCGTTCGAGGCGGCCGCGAAGCGCCTGTCCGCCGACGTCATCAACTTCTCGGCGAAGGGCTCGTCGGTCTCGAAGGGCGAGTCGCTGCAGGACACGGCGCAGACCCTGCAGGCGATGGCCGCCGACGCCGTCGTGATCCGGCACGGCGCCTCCGGCGCACCGCGCACGCTCGCCACGAGCGGCTGGATCAGCGCCGGCGTCGTGAACGCGGGCGACGGCACCCACGAGCACCCCACTCAGGCGCTCCTCGACGCGTTCACGATGCGCAAGCGGCGCTACGGCGCCGACAGCCGGGGCCGCGACCTCGACGGGATGCGTGTGACGATCGTCGGCGACATCCTGCACTCGCGCGTCGCACGCTCCAACGTCTGGCTGCTGCACACCCTCGGCGCCCAGGTGACGCTCGTCGCACCGCCGACGCTGGTGCCGCAGGATGTCTCGGCCTGGCCGGTGCAGGTCGGGTACGACCTCGACGAGGCGGTCGCCGCCGGCCCCGACGCGCTCATGATGCTGCGCATCCAGGCGGAGCGCATGCACGCCGCGTATTTCCCGAACGAACGGGAGTATTCCCGCAGCTGGGGTCTCGACCCGGAACGGTTCGCCGCGCTGCCGGAGAGTACGATGGTCATGCATCCCGGTCCCATGAACCGTGGCTTGGAGATCTGCGCGCAGGCAGCGGACTCGCCCCGGTCAACCGTGCGCGACCAGGTGACCAATGGAGTGTCGGTGCGCATGGCTGCGCTCTACCTGCTGCTGGCGGGGGAGCGGAGCGTCGATGCGTCCACCGGCGGACAGACGCAGAAGGAGGACGCACGATGACCGAGGTCCTCCTGTTCCGCGGCGCGCGCATCGACGGCGGCGACCCGGCCGACATCCTGATTGCCGACGGGCGCATCACCGAGACCGGCACGGGGCTCTCGCACGCCGGCGCCCGCGTCGTCGACGCCGACGGTCTCATCGCCCTGCCCGGGCTCGTCGACCTCCACACGCATCTGCGCGAACCCGGCTACGAAGCGTCCGAGACGGTCCTCACCGGCTCGAAGGCCGCGGCCGCGGGCGGTTACACCGCCGTGTTCGCGATGCCGAACACCTCGCCCGTCGCCGACACCGCGGGCGTCGTGGAGCAGGAGCTGGCCCTCGGCGAGGCCGCCGGCCTCGTGACGGTGCAGCCCATCGGCGCCGTGACCGTCGGGCAGAAGGGCGAGCGGCTCGCCGAACTCGGCGCCATGGCCTCGTCCCGTGCCCGGGTGCGGGTGTTCAGCGACGACGGGTTCTGCGTCTGGGACCCGCTCATCATGCGCCGGGCGCTCGAGTACGTGAAGGCGTTCGACGGTGTGATCGCGCAGCATGCGCAGGACCCCCGGCTCACCGAGGGCGCGCAGATGAACGAAGGCACGGTATCCGCCGAGCTCGGCCTCGCCGGCTGGCCCGCCGTGGCCGAGGAGTCGATCATCGCCCGCGACGTGCTCCTCGCCGAGCACGTCGGCTCGCGGCTGCACGTCTGCCACCTGTCCACGGCGGGCTCGGTCGACATCATCCGCTGGGCGAAGAAGCGCGGCATCGCCGTCACGGCCGAGGTCACGCCGCACCACCTCCTCCTCGACGAGGAGCTCGTGCGCGGCTACGACGCGCGGTACAAGGTGAACCCGCCGCTGCGCCGTCGCGAGGACGTGCAGGCGGTGCGCGAAGGACTCGCCGACGGGACGATCGACATCGTCGCGACCGACCACGCACCGCACCCGGCCGAGGCGAAGTCCTGCGAATGGCAGGCCGCCGCCAACGGGATGGTCGGGCTCGAATCGGCGCTGCGCGTCGTGCACGCCGCCATGGTCTCCACCGGGCTTCTCGACTGGGCGGACGTCGCCCGCGTCATGTCGCGAACCCCGGCCCGCATCGGCCGCCTCGCCGGGCACGGCAGGCCCATCGAGGCCGGAGAGCCCGCCGAGCTCACGTTCTACGACCCGGAGGCGGGCGGCGCCTTCACCTCTGTCGACCTGCACGGCCGGAGCGACAACTCGCCGTACCTCGGGCGGGAACTGCCCGGCAGCGTCCGGTGGACGGTGCACGGCGGCCGTGTCACGATCGACGACGGGGCGGAGGGCCGCGCATGAACCAGCAGACCTCCGTGCTCATCGTCGTCGCCCTCGCGGTGGTGCTGATCGCGCTCATGGCGTGGGGTTGGATCCGACGAACCAGGCGCGACGCCCAGCCGCTCACCGGCACGCGCGCGCTGCCCGACGGCGCCGACGTGATCGCCGTGCACGAGGGACTGTACGTCGCCACCACCCGCGCCGGGGAGCCGCTGCAGCGCATCGCCGCACCGGGACTGCGCTTCCGTTCGCGCGCCGTGATCACGGTGGCCGACGCCGGCGTGGCGCTCGACCTTCCCGGCCAGGACCGCCTCGTCGTGCCCGCCGAGCGCATCGACGACGTCGGCCAGGCCACCGTCGCGATCGACCGCGTCGTGGAGAGGGACGGACTCGTCAGGCTCACCTGGCGCACCGACCCCGGCACGACCGTCGACACCTATCTCAGACCGCAGGACGTCTCCGCCAAGACCCTGGCCGACGACATCCGCACCCTCATCACGAACCACCGGACAGGATCCGCCGCATGACTGTGAACACCGACCCCGCCGTGCTCGTCCTCGAGGACGGCACGCGCCACCGCGGCCGCGCCTACGGCGCGCGCGGCACCTCCCTCGGCGAAGTCGTCTTCTCGACCGGGATGACCGGGTACCAGGAGACCCTCACCGACCCCTCGTACGCCGGCCAGATCGTGCTGCAGACCGCGCCGCACATCGGCAACACCGGCATGAACGACGAAGACCCCGAATCGCGGCGCATCTGGGTCGCCGGCTACATCGTGCGCGACCCGTCCCGCGTCGTGTCGAACTGGCGGGCGAACACGTCGCTCGACGACGCGCTCGTCGAGGACGGCATCGTCGGCATCAGCGGCGTCGACACCCGCGCGGTGACCCGCCACATCCGCTCCGCCGGAAGCATGCGCGGCGGGATCTTCTCCGGCGACGCCGCCGCGCTCGACCCCGACGAGCAGGTGCGCATCGTGCGCGAAGCGCCCGCGATGGCCGGCCGGAACCTGTCGGCCGCCGTGTCGGTGGCCGAGGCGTCCGTCGTCCCGGCGCGGGGAGAGCGTATCGGCGCCGTCGCGCTGATCGACCTCGGGATCAAGCAGGCGAGTATCGAGAACCTCGCCGCCCGCGGCTTCGACGTGCACGTGCTGCCGCACGACGCGACGTACGAGCAGATCCGGGATGCCGGCGTCGACGCGGTGTTCTACTCCAACGGCCCCGGCGACCCCGCCACCGCCGACGAGCAGGTGACGCTGCTGCGCCGCGTGCTCGACGACCGCACGCCGTTCTTCGGCATCTGCTTCGGCAACCAGCTGCTCGGCCGCGCTCTCGGATTCGGCACCTACAAGCTGCCGTTCGGCCACCGCGGCATCAATCAGCCCGTGCTCGACAAGCACACGGGCCGCGTCGAGATCACCGCGCACAACCACGGCTTCGCCGTCGACGCGCCGCTCGACGGACCGGTCGAGAGCCCCGCCGGCTACGGCCGTGTCGAGGTCAGCCACGTCGGCCTGAACGACAGCGTCGTCGAGGGACTGCGCGCCCTCGACATCCCCGCCTTCTCGGTGCAGTACCACCCCGAAGCCGCGGGCGGTCCGCATGACGCCAACTACCTCTTCGACCGCTTCCGCGAGATGGTCATCGCGCACCTCGAGAACAAGGACAACAACTGATGCCCAAGCGCGACGACATCCGCTCCGTCCTCGTCATCGGGTCCGGCCCGATCGTCATCGGCCAGGCCTGCGAGTTCGACTACTCCGGCACCCAGGCGTGCCGCGTGCTGCGCGCCGAGGGCGTGCGGGTCATCCTGGTCAACTCCAATCCGGCCACGATCATGACCGACCCCGACTTCGCCGACGCGACGTACATCGAGCCGATCACCCCCGAGGTCATCGAGACGATCATCGCGAAGGAGAAGCCCGACGCGATCCTGCCCACCCTCGGCGGCCAGACGGCGCTGAACGCCGCGATGGCGCTGCACGAGCAGGGCATCCTCGCCAAGTACGACGTCGAGCTCATCGGCGCCAAGCCCGACGCGATCGAGAAGGGCGAGAACCGGCAGATCTTCAAGGAGCTCGTGCTCGAGGCGGGGGCGGATGTCGCGGCCAGCGTGATCTGCCACACGATGGACGAGCTGCTCGCCGGAGCCGAGAAGCTCGGCTACCCGCTCGTCGTGCGGCCGAGCTTCACGATGGGCGGACTCGGCTCGGGCTTCGCCTACGACGAGGAGGACCTCCGCCGCATCGGCGGCGCCGGGCTGCACGACTCGCCGACGAACGAAGTGCTCCTGGAGGAGTCGATCCTCGGCTGGAAGGAGTACGAGCTCGAGCTCATGCGCGACGGCGCCGACAACACCGTCGTGGTCTGCTCCATCGAGAACGTCGACCCGGTCGGCGTGCACACCGGTGACTCCATCACCGTCGCCCCGGCGCTGACGCTGACCGACCGCGAGTACCAGAAGCTGCGCGACATCGGTATCGAGATCATCCGCCGCGTGGGCGTGGACACGGGGGGCTGCAACATCCAGTTCGCCGTCGACCCCGCCACCGGCCGCATCATCGTGATCGAGATGAACCCGCGCGTGTCGCGCTCGTCGGCGCTCGCGTCGAAGGCCACCGGCTTCCCGATCGCGAAGATCGCCGCGAAGCTCGCGATCGGCTACCGGCTCGACGAGATCCCGAACGACATCACGCGGGTGACCCCGGCGAGCTTCGAGCCCACGCTCGACTACGTCGTCGTGAAGGTGCCGCGGTTCAACTTCGAGAAGTTCCCCGCGGCCGACACGACCCTGACGACCACGATGAAGTCGGTGGGCGAGGCGATGGCGATCGGGCGCAACTACACGACCGCGCTGCAGAAGGCGCTGCGGTCGCTGGAGAAGCGCGGCTCGAGCTTCCACTGGGGCGACCAGACGCGTTCCGTCGACGAGCTCATCGAACAGGCGAAGACCCCGACCGACGGCCGGATCATCCTCATCCAGCAGGCGCTGCGCTTCGGCGCGACCGTCGAGCAGCTCTTCGACGCGACGGCGATGGACCCCTGGTTCCTCGACCAGATCGCGCTCATCAACGAGGTCGCCGACGCGGTGCGCGCCGCCGGCGAACTGGATGCCGCTACTCTGCGCCTCGCGAAGGAGCACGGCTTCAGCGACGCACAGATCGCCCAGCTGCGGGGTCTCGACGAGGCAGAGGTGCGCGGCGTCCGCCACGGGCTCGACGTGCGGCCCGTCTACAAGACCGTCGACACGTGCGCGGGGGAGTTCCCGGCCCTCACGCCGTATCACTACTCGAGCTATGACGCCGAGACCGAGGTGGAGGCCTCCGACCGGACGAAGGTCGTCATCATCGGCTCGGGGCCGAACCGGATCGGGCAGGGCGTGGAGTTCGACTACTCCTGCGTGCACGCGTCGTTCGCGCTGGCCGACGCCGGCTTCGAGACGATCATGGTCAACTGCAACCCCGAGACGGTCTCGACCGACTACGACACCAGCGACCGCCTCTACTTCGAGCCGCTCACCCTCGAAGACGTACTCGAGGTGCTGCACGCCGAGTCGGCGTCGGGGGAGATCCTCGGCGTGATCTGCCAGCTCGGCGGCCAGACGCCCCTGGGCCTCGCGAAGGGCATCGAGGACGCCGGGTACACGATCCTCGGCACGAGCCCCGAGGCGATCGACCTCGCCGAGGAGCGCGGCCTGTTCAGCGGAATCCTCGACGCGGCGGGGCTCGTCGCGCCGCGTCACGGCACCTCCGTCGACGAGGCGGGCGCCGTCGCGGTCGCCGAGGAGATCGGCTACCCGGTGCTGGTGCGGCCGAGCTTCGTGCTCGGCGGCCGGGGCATGGAGATCGTCTACGACACGCCCAGCCTCCGCGACTACTTCGTGCGGATCGGCGATCAGGCGATCATCGGGGAGGGAAAGCCGCTGCTCGTCGACCGCTTCCTCGACGACGCCGTGGAGATCGACGTCGACGCCCTCTACGACGGTGAGGAGCTCTACATCGGCGGGATCATGGAGCACCTCGAGGAGGCCGGCATCCACTCCGGCGACTCGAGCTGCGCCCTGCCGCCGATGAGCCTCGGTCGCACCGAGATCGACCGCGTGCGCGACGCGACGCGCGGCATCGCCGCGGGCGTCGGCGTGCGGGGACTGCTCAACGTGCAGTTCGCCGTCTCGGCCGGGGTGCTGTACGTCATCGAGGCCAACCCGCGTGCCAGCCGCACGGTGCCGTTCGTCTCGAAGGCCCTGGGAACGCCGCTCGCGAAGGCCGCCGCCCGCATCATGGCCGGCGCCACGATCGCCGAGCTGCGCGCCGAGGGCATGCTTCCGGCCGCCGGCGACGGCTCCACGGTGCCGATGGACGCGCCGGTCGCGGTCAAGGAGGCGGTGCTCCCGTTCAAGCGCTTCCGCACCGCCGAGGGCAAGACCGTAGACTCGGTGCTCGGCCCTGAGATGCGCTCGACCGGGGAGGTCATGGGCTTCGACCGCGACTTCCCGACCGCGTTCGCCAAGAGCCAGGCGGCGGCGTACGGCGGCATCCCGCGCCAGGGCACCGTCTTCATCTCGGTGGCCGACGACGACAAGCGCGCCGTGATCCTGCCCGCCCACCGCCTCCAACAGATGGGCTATACGCTCCTGGCCACCGAGGGCACCGCCGAGATCCTGAGCCGCAACGGCATCGAGGTGACGGTGGTGCGCAAGTACAGCGACGGCGCGGCCGACGGGCAGCCGACCGTCGTCGACCTCATCGACCAGGGCGCGATCGACATCGTCGTGAACACCCCGAGCGGCATGTCGGCGCGCGCCGACGGCTACGAGATCCGCGCCACGGCCGTCGCCGCGGACAAGGCGCTGTTCACGACGATCGCCACGCTCGGCGCCGCCGTGACCGCGCTCGACGCCACCGGCGACGGGTTCGGCGTCCGCAGCCTGCAGGAGTACGCCGCCGACCGGGCGGTGCCGGCGTGAGCTCGTTCGGCGCGCGACTGCGCGCCGGGCTCGCGGCGCACGGTGGTCTGTGCGTCGGCATCGACCCGCACGGCGAGCTGCTGCGGGCGTGGGGGCTGGATGCGTCGGCCGACGCCGCGCGCACGTTCGGGCTGCGCGTGGTCGAGGCGGCCGCGGGCCGCGTCGCGGTCGTGAAGCCGCAGGTCGCGTTCTTCGAGCGCTTCGGCGCGGCCGGGCTCGCGGCGCTCGAGGACGTCATCCGTGCCGCCCGCGACGCGGGGCTGCTCGTGCTCGCCGACGCCAAGCGCGGCGACATCGGCTCGACGATGCGCGCCTACGCCGAGGCATGGCTGGCTCCCGGGGCTCCCCTCGAGGCCGACGCCGTCACCGTGAGCCCGTACCTCGGCGTCGGCACGCTGCGCGAGACGGCCGAGCTCGCCCTGGCGAACGACAAGGGCGTGTTCGTGCTCGCCGCCACGAGCAACCCGGAGGCGGCGCTGCTGCAGCAGGCGGTCGACGCCGACGTCCGGCCGGTCGCGGCCGAGGTCGCGGGGTCGGTGCGCTCCTTCGAGGACTCGGGCGACGGATGGCGCAGCATCGGGCTCGTCGTGGGCGCGACGGTCGACCGGACGGCGTTCGGCCTCACCGACGACCTGCTCGAGGGGATGCCCCTTCTCGCTCCGGGTTTCGGACATCAGGGGGCGCAGCTGGCAGACTGTTCCGCGCTGTTCGGTGCGCTCACGCCGCACGTGCTCGCGAGCGCGAGCCGCAGCATCCTCTCCGCAGGACCGGACGGCCTGGTCGAGGCGATCTCGAACCACCACAGCGAACTGGAGGCATGAACCGTGGTCGACGCACAGCATCCCCCCGAGGTCGACCGGGTCGCCGCGTCGCAGAAGGCGATCGCGGCCCGGCGCGCCCGGGCGAGCCTCAAGCGCGACATCGCCACCCGCGTCGCCTCGCCTCAGGAAGTCGTGCGCCGGGCCCGCGCCGACACCTCCTCGGCGGCCGGCACGCTGCGCGTCACCGAGTTCCTCACGGCCCTCCCCGCGATCGGCGAGGGAAAGCGCGACCGCATCCTCGCCGAGCTGGAGATCTCGCCGGTCAAGCGGCTGGGCGGACTGGGTGTGCGGCAGCTGCGTGCGCTCGGCAGCTGGCTGGACGGCCGCTTCCCCCAGCCCGAACCGCGGTCGCAGCGCAGCCGGCTGCTCGTGCTCGCCGGTCCGACCGCCGTCGGCAAGGGCACCGTCGCGGCCCAGATCAGGGCCGCGCACCCGGAGATCCTCCTGTCCGTCTCTGCCACGACACGGTCTCCCCGGCCCGGGGAGGTGGACGGCGAGCACTACTTCTTCGTCGACGACGCCGAGTTCGACCGCATGGTCGCCGACGGCGAACTCCTCGAGCACGCCACCGTGCACAACAAGCACCGCTACGGCACTCCGCGGCGCCCGATCGAGGACGCGATGGCCGCCGGACGCACGGTCCTCCTCGAGATCGACCTGCAGGGCGCCCGGCAGGTCCACGCCGCGGATCCGTCGGCCACGCTGGTGTTCCTGCTCCCGCCCAGCTGGGACGAGCTGGTGAACCGCCTCGTCGGGCGGGGCACGGAAGACGACGAAGAGCGTGCCCGGCGCCTGCGCACCGCGAGGACGGAGCTCGCGGCGCAGGCGGAGTTCGACTACCGCGTCGTCAACGACGACGTGGCGCGCGCCGCGGCCGAGGTCGCATCGCTCGCACAGTGAAGCCGCACGCGCGCCGGGTAGAATGACGAGCACAGGACTTAACCAGGAGGTTTCCCATGGCCGGTAGCAACCAGGGCATCATCGACCCGCCCATCGACAATCTGCTCGACAAGGTCGACTCCAAGTACCAGCTCGTCATCTACGCATCCAAGCGGGCGCGGCAGATCAACGACTACTACTCCGACCTGCACGAGGGCAACCTCTTCGACAACGTCGGGCCGCTCGTCGACTCCACGGTCGAGGACAAGCCGCTGACGATCGCGCTCCACGAGATCAACGAAGACAAGCTCCGCCTCCGCCAGGCCGAGTAACCCTGAGTCATCCAGTGCCCCCAGCGTCCGCCGTGTCGGCGGCTGGGGGCATACTGGTGCCCGTCCACCCCTCGACCCTGGGAGCACAATGACGCCGCTGCGCCTGTTCACGTCCGAGTCCGTCACCGAGGGGCACCCCGACAAGATCTGCGACCAGATCTCCGACAGCATCCTCGACGTGCTCATCGCGAAGGACCCGGGCAGCCGCGTGGCGGTCGAGACGTTGGTGACGACGGGGCTCGTGCACGTCGCCGGCGAGGTCCGCACGGAGGCGTGGGCGGATGTGCCCGGCACCGTGCGCGACGTCGTGAACCGCATCGGCTACACGTCGAGCGAGACCGGGTTCGACGGGGATTCGTGCGGGGTGAGCGTGTCCATCGGGGAGCAGTCCGGCGACATCGCGGCCGGCGTCGACCGCGCCCTCGAGCACCGTGACGACGGCTCCACCGACCCCAACGACGAACTCGGCGCCGGCGACCAGGGCATCATGTTCGGCTACGCGACGACCGAGACGCCGCAGCTCATGCCGATCACGGCATGGACGGCGCACCGGCTGGCCGAGCGCCTCACGCAGGCGCGTCGCACCGAGGCGCTGCCGTTCCTGCGGCCCGACGGCAAGACCCAGGTCACCGTCGGGTTCGACGGCGACGTGCCGCGCACGATCGAGACCGTCGTGCTGTCGACCCAGCATCATCCGGAGATCTCGATGGCGGCGCTGCGTGCCGCCGTCCGGGCCGAGGTGATCGACCCGATCCTCGAGACCACGGGTCTCGACGCGTCGCGCGCCGAATACTTCATCAACCCCGCCGGCCCCTTCGTCACGGGCGGCCCGAAGGGCGACGCCGGCCTCACCGGCCGCAAGATCATCATCGACACGTACGGGGGAGCGGCACGCCACGGCGGCGGCGCGTTCAGCGGAAAGGACCCCTCGAAGGTCGACCGCTCCGGCGCCTACGCGATGCGGTGGGTCGCGAAGAACGCCGTGGCCGCGGGCTTCGCGTCGCGGCTCGAGCTGCAGGTCGCGTACGCGATCGGCAAGGCGAGCCCCGTCGGCCTGTACGTCGAGACGTTCGGCACCGGCACCCTGCCCGACGAGACGATCACGCGCGCGATCCGCGACGTCTTCGACCTGCGTCCGCGCGCCATCATCGAGCAGCTCGACCTGCTGCGCCCGATCTATGCGCAGACGGCGGCCTACGGCCACTTCGGCCGTGAGCTGCCCGACTTCACCTGGGAGCGGACCGACCGCGTCGACGAGCTGCGCCGCGCCGCCGGGATCTGACATGGCCGCGCGCCGCGTCGCACGCGTGCTCGTGGACTCGCCCCTGCCGCAGCTCGATCGGCTGTTCGATTACGCCGTGCCCGACGAGCTGCGTGCGGATGCCGCGGCGGGAGTGCGCGTGAAGGTGCCGCTGCGCTCCGCCGGACGCGTCGTCGACGGGTATATCGTCGAGCTCGCCGACGACGACCCCGCCGACCGTCCGCTGTCCGAGATCGACGCCGTCGTCTCGCCCGTGGAGGTGCTGCCCGCTCGCCTCTACGCCCTCGCCCGGCGGGTGGCCGACCGCGCCGCCGGCGGGGCGAACGACGTGCTCCGCCTTGCCATCCCCAGGCGCATGGTGCGCGCCGAGAAGTCGTGGGCGACCGGTGACGCCCCTGCCGCGCCTCAGGTCGACGACGCGCAGGAGCAGCGTGCGCGCACGGTGCTCGACGCGTTCCCCGGACTCGCCGATCTCCTGACCGCGCGCGGCCGCGCGGCCGTGGACGCCCCTCCGCATCCCGCGCCGCTTCCCGACGGCGCCGACGTCGGCTCCTGGGCCGTGCTGCTGGCCGCCGCCGCCACGCACTCCCTGCATGCCGGACGCAGCGCCATCCTCGTCGCCCCCGACCACCGCGATCTCGACCAGCTCGAGGCGGCACTCGCATCCTTCGTCCCCACCGATGCCATCGTGCGCGTCGACGCCGCACAGTCGGGCCCGCGCCGCTACGCCGCCTACCTGCGCACGCTGGCGGAGGTCCCCTGCATCGTGATCGGGAACCGCTCGGCCGTGTACGCACCCGTGCACGAGCTCGGCCTGCTCGCGATCTGGGACGACGGCGACTCCCTGCTCAGCGAGCCGCTGAGCCCCGGCGTGCATCCGCGGGACGCCGCGCTCGTGCGACAGGAGCTCGAACCGTGCGCGCTGGTGTTCGCCGGGCACACCCGCTCCACCGACGTGCAGCGGCTCGTCGACGCCCGATGGGTCCGCGATCTGGCCCCTGCCCGCCGATCGTCGCCGCGCGTCGTGCTCTCGGCGACGAAGGAGGGCGAGTCCCGCGGATCACGCGTGCCGTCGGCGGCCTTCGCCGCGGCGCGGGAAGCACTGCGGGAGGGCCCCGTGCTTGTGCAGGTCTCGCGTCCGGGCTTCGCGCCGACCCTGGTGTGCGCGGAGTGTCGCCGGCCGGCCCGCTGCACCACGTGCGGCGGACCGCTGCACGCCCGGCGCCACGGTGCGGTGCCGGAGTGCACGTGGTGCGGCCGCTCGGCGCACGGATGGACGTGCGGGAACTGCGGCTCCACCCGCGTGCGCATGGCCTCGGCGGGGAGCGAGCGCACCGCCGACGAGCTCGGCCGGGCGTTCCCCGGCACGCGCGTCATCGTCGCCGACGGAGAGCACCCGGTCGCGCGCGTGGGCGCCCAGCCCGCGCTCGTCATCGCGACGCGCGGCGCCGAGCCGATCGCAGCCGGGGGGTACCGTGCGGTGCTGCTGCTCGACGGCGACCGGATGCTGCAGGCCGACGACCTTCGGATCGGAGAGTCGTGCCTGCGCTGGTGGTCGAACGCCGCCGCTCTGGCGGCACCTGGGTCCCCGGTGCACCTCGTGGGCGTCGCCGGGCCCGTCGCCCGTGCACTCGCCACGTGGACGCAGCCGGCCTACGCCCGCGCCGAGCTGGCCGAACGGGCGCCGCTGCTCATGCCGCCGGCGGTGCGCGTCGCGGCCGTGGAGGGGACGAGGACGGAGGTCGAGGCCGCCCTCGCCGCCGTGCGCGATGCTGTCCCCGCGCTCGGACCCGACGCGGTGCTCGGGCCGGTGCCGGTCGACGGCGCCGATGCGGCGGCGCGCGCGCTCGTCCGGTTCGGCTACGCCCACGGCCGGGCAGTCGCGGAGGCGCTGCGCGGCGCCGTCGTCACGGCTGCGCTGCGCACCCGCCGGCCGGCGAAGGGCAAGCCGGCAGGACCGCGCAATACACTCAAAGTGCGCGCCGATGTGCTCGATCCCGAGCTGTGATGCCCCGCGCTGACATTCTGAGGAGAACCATGCGCCTCGTGTTCGCCGGCACCCCCGAGGTCGCCGTGCCCGCTCTGCAGCGGCTCGCCGCATCCGATCACGAGATCATCGCCGTCGTGACACGGCCCGATGCGCCGCAGGGCAGGAAGCGCACGCTCACGCCGTCCCCCGTGGCGACCGCCGCCGCCGAGCTCGGCCTCGCCGTCGTGAAGGCCGCGCGCCTCGCCGGCGACGTCACCGCCACACTGCAGGACCTGCGCCCCGAGCTCGGCGTCGTCGTCGCCTACGGCGGACTGGTGCGTGAGCCGCTGCTGTCGGCGCCTGAGCACGGCTGGATCAACCTGCACTTCTCGCTGCTGCCGCGCTGGCGCGGGGCGGCGCCCGTGCAGCATTCCCTCATCGCCGGGGAGCGGACCACCGGCGCGAGCGTGTTCCGCCTCGTTGCGGCCCTCGACGCCGGTGACGTGCTCGGTGAGCTGCGCTACGACGTGCCGCCGCTGGCGACGGCGGCGGACGTGCTCGACGCGCTCGCGCACCGTGGCGCGCACCTCCTGACGCAGGTCGTAGGCGAGATCGCGACGGGCACCGCCACCGCGACGCCCCAGAGCGGCGCGGCCACCCTCGCGCCGAAGCTCACGATCGATGACGCGCGACTGCAGTGGGATGAGCCGGCGGCGCGCGTCCTCGCGCGCTGGCAGGGCACGACGCCCGAACCCGGCGCGTTCACGACGGTCGCCGGCATGCGAGTGAAGGTCCTCGCGCTGCGCCCGGGCGACCGGGCGGGCGGGCTGGCCCCCGGACGCATCGCGCAGGACGGCCGCGACATCCTCATCGGCACCGCCGACGATCCCGTCATCGTCGAGCGCGTGCAGCCGGCCGGCAAGTCTGCGATGGACGCCGGCGACTGGTGGCGCGGCCTGCGGGCCGGCGAACCGGTGGCCGGCTCGTGACGGCAGCGACGGCACGGGGAGTCGCCTACGACACCCTCCGGGCTGTGCACGCCGACGATGCGTACGCGAACCTCCTGCTTCCGCGGCTCATCGACCGCGCGGGGCTCAGCGGCGCCGACGCCGCCCTCGCCACCGAGCTGGCGTACGGCACGCTACGACGCCAGGCGACCTACGATGCGGTGATCGCGGCAGCCGCCGACCGTCCCGCCGCCCAGATCGACCCGGCGGTGCTCGACGCCCTGCGTCTCGGCGTGCACCAGCTCATGTCGACGCGCATCGCCTCGCACGCGGCGGTGAACGAGACGGTGCAGCTCGTCCGCGACGGCGCCGGGCGACCAGCTGCCGGGTTCGCGAACGCCGTGCTGCGACGCGTGTCCCGCGACACGCCGGGGGAGTGGCTCGCCCTCGTCGAGCGGTCGGCGCGCTCCGACGACGAGCGGCTCGCGCTGCGCACGGCGCATCCGGTCTGGGTGATCCGGGCGATGCGCCGGGCATTGGCCGCCGAGGGGCGCGGCGACGAGCTCGATGCGCTGCTGCAGGCCGACAACGCCGCGCCGCGCGTGACGATGGCCGCCCTGCCAGGCGTCGCGGAACTGCCCGATGACGCGGCGCGCACGCCGTACTCGCCGTTCGGCTTCCAGGCCGGGGCAGGCGACCCCGAGCCGCTCGTGCGCGGCTCGAACGGCGGCCTGCGCGTGCAGGACGAAGGATCGCAGCTGGCCGCGCTCGCCCTGACCCGCGCGCTGCCGGTCCGGCCCGGCGAGCGCTGGCTCGACCTGTGCGCGGGCCCGGGCGGAAAGACGGCGATCCTCGCGGCGGAGGCGCTCGCGCACGGTGCGCGCCTCGAAGCGAACGAACTCGTGCCGGCGCGCGCGGGGCTCGTGCGGCGCGCGCTGGAGGCGGTGCCGCTTCCCGTGTCCGTGTCCGAGGAGGACGGCCGGGTCCGCGGCGGCGAGGAGGCCGGCGCGTACGACCGCATCCTGGTGGACGCGCCCTGCACGGGGCTCGGCGCGCTGCGGCGCCGGCCGGAGGCGCGATGGCGCAAGACGCCCGCCGATGTGCCCGAGCTCACGGCCCTGCAGACCGAGCTCGTGTCGGCGGCGATCACCGGCCTCGCCCCCGGCGGCATCGTGGCGTACGTGACGTGCTCGCCGCACCTGGCCGAGACCACCGGGGTGCTGGCGGAGGTCCATCGCCGGCACGGCGACGCGATCGAGGAGCTCGACGCCCGCGCCGTGCTGCAGACGATCGCCCGCGCGCCGATGGATCTTCCCGCTCCCGCCGACGGCTCGGGGCGTGCTCAGCTCTGGCCGCACCGTCACGGCACCGACGCGATGTTCATCAGCCTGCTGCGCCGGCGCTGACCGCCGGGCCGCCCGACATAATGGGGGCGTGCCCCACACCGCCCCGCGCATCAACCCGAGCATCCTCGCCGCCGACTTCGTCAACATGCAGGCCGAGCTCGGCCGCATCGCCGCGGCGGACTTCGTCCACGTCGACGTCATGGACAACCACTTCGTCCCCAACCTGACGTTCGGTCCGCAGATGGTCGAGCGCATCCAGGCGACCAGTCCCGTCCCGCTCGACGTGCACCTCATGATCGACGACCCCGACCGGTGGGCTCCCGGTTACGCCGAGCTCGGCGCCGCATCCGTCACGTTCCACCTCGAGGCCGCCGCCGACCCGAGGGGGCTCGCCCGCCGGCTGCGGGAGATCGGCGCCCGCGCCGGCGTCGCCGTCAAGCCCGCGACCGGCATCGAGACGCTGCGGGAGCTCATGGACGACGTCGACCAGATCCTCGTCATGACGGTCGAGCCGGGTTTCGGCGGCCAGTCGTTCATGCCCGAGACGATGCCGAAGCTGCGTGCCCTCACCGACGAGGCGCGCCGTCGCGGCTCGTCGGTGTGGCTGCAGGTCGACGGGGGGATCTCCGAGTCCACGATCGCGCAGGCGGCGGAAGCCGGAGCCGATACGTTCGTGGCCGGCTCGGCGGTCTTCGGCGCCGACGATCCCGTCGCCGCCATCGCCGCGCTGCGCTCCACCGCCGCCGCGCACCGCCACTGAGGGACCCTTCGCCTGTCGCGAATCGACCTTCCTGCGCCCATCGACGGTCGATTTGCGACAGGCGAGCGGTCCGGGTGGGGGTGCAGCGCGGCGTCGACATCCGGTCCGAGCCGGGCCGGGGGACCGGTACCCTGGCATGGTGAAGACGTTCGACGCGCTGTTCGACGAGCTCGCCGCGAAAGCGGCCGACCGTCCCGCCGGCTCCGGTACCGTGGCGGAGCTCGACGCGGGGGTGCACGCGATCGGCAAGAAGATCGTCGAAGAGGCCGCCGAAGTCTGGATGGCCGCCGAGTACCAGTCGGACGACGAGGCGGCCGAGGAGATCTCGCAGCTGCTCTACCACCTGCAGGTCATGATGATCGCGAAGGGGCTGACGCTTCAGGACGTGTACCGACATCTGTGATGTCGCCGCCCGTTCCGCTCGCTCCCACAGAAAGACTCCGCATGCTGCGCATCGCCGTGCCCAACAAGGGCTCCCTCGCCGAGACGGCCGCCGAGATGCTCGCCGAAGCCGGATACACCGGCCGGCGCGACTCGAAGGACCTCCACGTCATCGATCCCGACAACGACGTGGAGTTCTTCTACCTGCGTCCGAAGGACATCGCCACCTACGTTGCCTCCGGAGCCCTGCACGTCGGCATCACCGGCCGCGACCTCCTGCTCGACGCGCGCCTCCCCGGGGCACGGGAGATCGAGGCCCTCGGCTTCGCGAACTCGACGTTCCGCTTCGCCGGCGAGCCCGGCCGCTTCTGTGATGTCGCGAGCCTCGACGGCGTGCGCATCGCGACGTCGTACCCCGGGCTCGTCGACTCGTTCCTCGATGGGCACGGGGTCGCCGTCGATCTCGTCCCGCTCGACGGTGCGGTGGAGTCGGCGGTCGAACTCGGCGTCGCCGACGCAATCGCCGACGTCGTCGAGACCGGCACGACGCTGCGTCAGGCGGGCCTCGAGGTCTTCGGCCCGCCGATCCTGCGCTCCGAGGCCGTGCTCATCGCCGGCCCGCAGGACGTGGACGGCACCGAGACGCTGCTGCGCCGGCTGCGCGGCGTGATGGTCGCCCGCCGCTACGTCCTCATCGACTACGACCTGCCCGTCCACCTCGTCGACCAGGCGGTGGCGATCGCCCCGGGCATCGAGTCCCCGACGATCTCGCCGCTGCGCGACCCCGAGTGGGTGGCGGTGCGCGTGCAGAGCCCGCGCAAGACCGTGAACCAGGTCATGGACGCGCTGTACGCGCTGGGCGCACGGGCGATCCTCGTCACGCCCATCCACGCGGCGAGGCTCTGATGACGCTCGCGACCCGTGTGATCCCGTGCCTGGATGTCGCGGCCGGCCGCGTCGTCAAGGGGGTGAACTTCGCGAATCTGCGCGACATGGGCGACCCGGTCGCCCTCGCGCGGGAGTACTTCGCGCAGGGCGCCGACGAACTGACCTTCCTCGACGTGACCGCCACCGTCGACGACCGCGCCACGACGTACGACGTCGTCCGCCGCACGGCCGAGCAGGTGTTCATCCCGCTCACCGTCGGCGGAGGGGTGCGGTCGGTCGACGACGTCGCACGACTGCAGTCGGTGGGTGCCGACAAGGTCGGCGTGAACTCCGCTGCGATCGCCCGCCCCGCGCTGATCGACGAGATCGCCGACCGGTTCGGCGCGCAGGTGCTCGTGCTCTCGCTCGACGTCAAGCGGGCGGGCGCCACCGCCTCCGGCTTCGTCGTGACGACACACGGCGGCCGCGTCGAGACCGAGCTCGACGCGCTCGCCTGGGCACGCGAGGCCATCGAACGCGGCGCCGGAGAGCTGCTGGTGAACTCGATCGACGCCGACGGGACGAAGGCGGGCTTCGACCTCGAGCTCATCGGGCTCATGCGGGAGCTGTCGTCGGCGCCCGTGATCGCGTCCGGCGGCGCCGGGGCCGTCGACGACTTCGCGCCCGCCGTGCGCGCCGGGGCCGACGCCGTGCTCGCGGCATCCGTCTTCCACTCCGGCCAGCTCACGATCGGCGCCGTGAAGGATGCCCTCGCGGCGGACGGCATCCCCGTGCGGAAGGAGGCGGCCGCATGACGTCACCCATCGAGGAGCGCATCGCCCGCGTGGCCTTCAACGCCGACGGCCTGGTGCCTGCGGTCATCCAGCAGTGGGACACCGGCGAGGTGCTCATGCTCGGGTGGATGGATGCCGAGGCCCTGCGCCTCACGCTGACCGAGGGGCGTGTCACGTTCTGGTCGCGCTCCCGGCAGGAGTACTGGCGCAAGGGCGACACGTCGGGACACATCCAGCTCGTGCGCGGAGTGCGGCTCGACTGCGACGGCGACACCCTCCTCGTCACGGTGCAGCAGATCGGTGCGGCCTGTCACACCGGCGATCGCACGTGCTTCGACGCCGTCGACCTCGAACCGGTGATCGGAGGCAGCCCGTGACGGCTCGCGCCCGGCTCCTGAGCGTCGTGGTCGTCGTGCTCTGCGGCGCGCTCGGCGTCATGTCGTCGACGCAGACGTGGTTGACGGTCGCTCTGACCGGCGCCGCCGCCCACGACCTCACCGTCTCCGGCGCGGCCGCCATCCCCGTGCTGGCCCCGCTCAGCCTCGCCGTGCTCGCGCTCGGTGCGGCGCTCTCGATCGTCGGACCTGTGCTCCGGTACGTGTTCGGCGCCCTCGCCGTCGTCATCGCGGTCGCGCAGGGACTGCTCACCGCGCAGGTCGCGTTCACGCATCCCGTGAGCGCCGTCGCCCGCACGGTGACCGACGCGACGGGCATCACCGGCGACGAATCAGTCGCCGGGCTCGTCGCCACGATCACCCCCAGCGCCTGGCCCCTGGTCACGCTCGCCGTGTGGATCGTGCTGCTGGCCGCCGGCGTCTTCGTCCTCGTCACCGCACGGCGCTGGTCGACATCGGGGCGCAAGTACCGGACGGATGTCGCAGCCCGGCCGGCGACCGGCCCTCTCGACGCCGTCGACTCGTGGGACGACCTGTCACGGGGCGAGGATCCCACCGGCGAAGCGGACCCCCGCTAGACTCTCATCCGGACGCGTTTCGTCGCGTCAGCATACGAAGGAGCCCCATGAGCAACCCCATCGCCGACCCCGGTCACGGACACTCGCCGGCTGCCTGGACCGCGGTGATCATCATGCTGGTCGCGATCGCGATCGGCACCGTGGCCTTCTTCCTCGACGTGCCGTGGCTCGTGTGGGCGTGCGTCGCGCTCGCGGTCGTGGGGCTCATCGTCGGATGGGTGCTGGCGAAGGCGGGCTACGGCATCAACGGCCCGAAGTACACGGCCAAAGAGCATTGAGCATGCTCGCCGACCTCACGGCCGGCGCGGTCGAGGACGCCCGGAGCCGTCAGGCGCTGCGCTCGATCGCGGACGTCGAGGAGGCGGCCGCCGCACGACCGGCAGCGCTCGACGCCCGCGCCGCCCTCGCGCCCGCGGACCGCGTGAAGATCATCGCCGAGGTCAAGCGCGCCAGCCCCTCGCGCGGTGACCTCGCCGCGATCCCAGACCCGGCGCTGCAGGCGCGGCGCTACGAGGAGGGCGGTGCGTCCGCCATCTCGGTGCTGACCGAACAGCGGAGGTTCAAAGGATCGCTCGGCGACCTCGAAGCCGTCAAGGCCTCGGTCTCGCTGCCCGTGCTGCGCAAGGACTTCATCGCGACCGAGTACCAGGTGCTCGAGGCACGGGCGGCCGGAGCGGATCTCGTGCTGCTGATCGTGGCAGCCCTCGCGCAGCCCGAGCTGCAGCGACTGCATGCCCTCGTGCGCGAACTCGGCATGACGGCCCTCGTCGAGACGCATTCCGCGGAGGAGGTCGACCGCGCCGCCGATATCGGCGCACAGCTCATCGGCGTCAACGCGCGCGACCTGACGACGTTCGACCTCGACCGCGACCTGTTCGGGCGGCTCGTGGAGCGCATTCCCGCGGGTGCCGTCAAGATCGCGGAATCGGCCGTGCACACTCCCGCCGACGTGGCGCACTATCGCGCCGCCGGCGCCGACGTCGTCCTCATCGGGGAAGCGCTCGTCACCAGCGACCCGGTGGCGACGCTGCACTCGTTCCTGGGACCGACGCCGGAGGTGGACGCATGACGAATCTGCGGGAGGCCCGCGGGCCGTTCTTCGGCGAGTTCGGCGGCCGCTACATGCCCGAGTCGCTCATCGCGGCCATCGACGAGCTGACGGCCGTGTACGAGTCGGCGATCGACGACCCGGAGTTCCAAGCCGAGCTCACCGGCCTGCTGCACTCGTACGCCGGGCGTCCGTCGGCGCTGACCGAGGTGCCCCGGTTCGCCGAGCACGCGGGCGGCGCGCGGGTGTTCCTCAAGCGCGAGGACCTCAACCACACCGGCTCGCACAAGATCAACAACGTGCTCGGGCAGGCCCTGCTCACGAAGCGTCTCGGCAAGACGCGGGTCATCGCCGAGACCGGCGCCGGCCAGCACGGCGTGGCCACCGCGACGGCGGCCGCCCTGTTCGGCTTCGACTGCACGATCTACATGGGCGAGGTCGACACGCAGCGGCAGGCGCTGAATGTCGCCCGGATGCGTCTGCTCGGCGCCGAGGTCGTCCCGGTGAGGACCGGCTCGCGCACCCTCAAGGACGCGATCAACGACGCGTACCGCGACTGGGTCGCGAGCGTCGAGACGACGAACTACATCTTCGGCACCGCGGCGGGTCCGCATCCGTTCCCGGCGATGGTCCGCGACTTCCAGAAGATCATCGGCGAGGAGGCGCGGGCCCAGCTGCTCGACGAGGCCGGACGCCTGCCCGACGCCGTCGTCGCGTGCGTCGGCGGAGGATCCAACGCCATCGGCATGTTCGACGCGTTCCTCGATGACGAGGGGGTGCGTCTCTACGGCGTGGAGGCCGCCGGCGACGGCGTCGACACCCCGCGTCACGCCGCCTCGATCGAGCGCGGGCGGCCCGGGGTGCTCCACGGCGCGAAGACCTACGTCCTGCAGGACGAGGACGGCCAGACGATCGAGTCCCACTCGATCTCCGCGGGCCTCGACTATCCGGGCGTCGGCCCGGAGCACGCCTGGCTCGCGTCCATCGGCCGAGCCGAGTACATCCCCGCCACCGACGACGAGGCGATGCAGGCGCTGCGCCTGCTCAGCGCGACGGAGGGCATCATCCCCGCGATCGAGTCGGCCCACGCCCTCGCCGGCGCCCTGCGCATCGGACGCGAGCTGGGCCCCGACGCGGTGATCGCCGTGTCGCTGAGCGGCCGCGGAGACAAGGACATGGACACCGCCGCCCGCTACTTCGGGCTCTACGACGAGGGAGCCGTCGGATGACCTCGCGTGTGGCAGCCGCGATCGATGCCGCCCACGCCGACGGACGAGGGGTGCTCATCGGCTACCTGCCGCTCGGCTACCCCGATCTGCGCACCGGCATCGAGGCCGCCGTCGCCCTCGCCGAGGGCGGCGCCGACATCCTCGAGCTCGGGCCCCCGTACTCCGACCCGGTGATGGACGGCACCGTGATCCAGGAGGCCGCGCAGGCGTCGCTCGCCGGCGGCTTCAAGATCCGCGATCTGTTCCCCGCCGTGCGCGAGATCAGCAACCGCACGGGCGTGCCCGTGCTCGTGATGACTTACTGGAACCTGGTGCTGCAGTACGGCGTCGACCGGTTCGCGGACGACTTCGCCGCCGCAGGCGGTGCGGGGCTCATCACCCCCGACATCACGCCCGACGCGGCCGGGGAGTGGATCGCCGCGAGCGAGCGCACCGGGCTCGACCGCGTGTTCCTCGCGGCGCCGACATCCACCGACGAGCGGCTCGAGCTCATCGTCCGGCACAGCACCGGCTTCGTCTACACGGTGTCGACGATGGGCATCACGGGGGAGCGCGCCGAACTGGACGCCGCCGCCCGGACGCTCGTCGGACGACTGCGCGCACACGGTGCGCAGCGCTGCTGCGTGGGCATCGGCATCTCGAACGCCGAGCAGGTCGCCGCGACCCTGGAGTATGCCGACGGCGCGATCGTCGGCACTGCTCTCGTGCGCGCGCTGCGCGACGGCGGGGTGACCCAGCTCGCCGAGACCGCGCGGACCCTCGCGGCCGGCACCGCGCACGGGGCGCCGCACGCGAGCGCCTAGACTCGTACCCATGACGTTTGCCCCCGCCAGCGCGCTCAATGGCGTTCTCGCCAGCATCCCGAGTCCCTCGATCAGCTACTTCGACATCGGGCCGCTGCGGATCCACTTCTACGCGCTGTGCATCATCGCGGGCATCATCGTCGCGACGCTGCTGACGAATCACCGGCTCACCAAGCGGGGAGCAGAGCCGTGGGTCGTCATCGATATCTGTCTTATCGCAGTGCCGCTGGCGATCATCTGCGCCCGGGCGTACCACGTGCTCACGCACTGGTCGTTCTACTTCGGCCCGGGTAAGAACCCGGTCTCGGCCCTGTACATCTGGGAAGGCGGCATCGCGATCTACGGCGCCCTCATCGGGGGCGCGATCGGCGCGCTGCTCGGCTGCAAGTGGACCGGCATCCGGTTCTGGAGCTTCGCGGACGCCCTGGCGCCTGGCCTCATCATCGCGCAGGCGATGGGGCGCCTCGGCAACTACTTCAACCATGAGCTGTTCGGCCTTCCGACGGACGTCCCGTGGGGACTCGAGATCGAGTCGTCGAACCCCGCCTTCCCTGCCGGACTGCCGGCCGGGACGCTCTTCCACCCGACGTTCCTGTACGAGATGATCTGGAACCTCCTCGGCGCTGCGGTGCTGCTGTGGGCCGGCCATCGGTTCCGGCTGCAGTGGGGCCGTCTGTTCGGCCTCTACCTCGTCTGGTACAGCGCCGGGCGCATCGTCTGGGAGTCCATCCGCATCGATCCCAGCGACGTGTTCCTCGGCCTGCGCACCAACGTCTGGGCGGCGATCTTCGGCGTCATCATCGGCCTCATCATCATGGTGGTGCAGAAGCACCGCCATCCGGGCCTCGAGCCGTCGCCGTACCGACCCGGACGCGAGTGGAAGGGTCGGGGGGCTGTACAATCGTCAGACACCCCTGAATTCGTCGACGTCAGCGCTCCTGACGACGACGGAGAATCCGCGGCCCGCGCCACGAACGCGATTGCCGCACCGGCCGCCGCGGTGAAGTAGCCCGCGTCCGCGCGCGATCTCCTCTTCCCCTTGGGCCGACGTCGTCCCATCTGATTCCCAAGTGAGGACGGCCCATGTCCGCGACCCCCCGCGAGCACACCCCAGGGGGTGCTCTCCCGCCCCGACAGGGCATGTACAACCCGGCGTTCGAGAAGGACGCGTGCGGCCTCGCCATGGTCGCCACGTTGCGCGGCGAAGCCGGGCACGACATCGTCACGCTCGCGTTGACGGCGCTGCGCAACCTCGAGCACCGCGGCGCCATCGGGTCCGACGCCGGCACGGGCGACGGCGCAGGCATCCTCACCCAGATGCCGGATGCGTTCCTGCGCGCGGTCACTGACTTCGCGCTGCCGCCCGTGGGGGAGTACGCCGCGGGAATGGTCTTCCTGCCCCGGGACGCGTCGGCCCGCGCCGAGCAGAAGCGGGGCATCGAGCAGATCGCCCGCAGCGAGAACCTCGAGGTGCTCGGCTGGCGCGACGTGCCGACCGACGAGGCCCACCTGGGCAAGCTCGCCCTCGACGCGCGCCCCGCGTTCGAGCAGCTCTTCCTGTCGCGCCCGGCGATCGGGGGAGCGCCGGCGCTGAGCGGCCTCGACCTCGACCGACGCGTCTTCCGCGTCCGCAAACGCGCCCAGCATGAGCTCGGCGCGTATTTTGTTTCCCTGTCGGCGCGCACGCTCGGCTACAAGGGCATGGTCACGACCCTTCAGCTCGAGCCGTTCTACCCGGATCTGCAGGACGAGCGCTTCGCGTCGGAGCTCGCGGTCGTGCACTCCCGCTACTCGACCAACACGTTCCCGTCGTGGCAGCTTGCGCAGCCCCTGCGGATGCTCGCCCACAACGGCGAGATCAACACCGTCGGCGGCAACCGCAACTGGATGCGCGCCCGCCAGTCGCAGCTGGAGTCCGAGCTGCTCGGCGACATCCGTCCCCTGCTTCCCATCTGCACCGAGGGAGCGAGCGACTCCGCCTCGTTCGACGAGGTGCTCGAGCTGCTGACCCTCACCGGTCGCAGCCTGCCGCACGCGATGCTCATGATGGTGCCCGAGGCCTACGAGAAGCGCACCGACCTCGCGCCCGACCTGCGCGCGTTCTACGAGTACCACGCCCTGCAGATGGAGCCGTGGGACGGGCCGGCGGCGATGATCTTCACCGACGGCACCCTCGTCGGCGCGACCCTCGACCGCAACGGCCTGCGCCCGGGACGATGGACGCAGACGACGGACGGGCTGGTCGTCATCGGCAGCGAGACCGGAGTGCTCGACATCGAGCCCGAGCGCATCCAGCGGCGCGGCCGGCTCCAGCCCGGCCGGATGTTCCTCGTCGACACCGCGCAGGGGCGCATCGTCGAAGACGAGGAGATCAAGGCGGAGCTCGCGGGCCTGCACCCGTGGGAGCTGTGGCTGCGGCAGAAGCTCGCCCTCGGCGAGCTTCCCGAGCGCGAGCACATCGTGCATCCGATCGCCTCGATCACCCGCCGTCAGCGCACGTTCGGGTACACGGAGGAGGAGGTGCGCATCCTGCTGACCCCGATGGGCCAGACCGGCGCCGAGCCCATCGGCGCGATGGGCACTGACACGCCGATCGCGGTGCTCAGCGACCGCCCGCGGCTCCTGTTCGACTACTTCACGCAGGCGTTCGCGCAGGTGACGAACCCGCCCCTCGATTCCATCCGCGAAGCCGTCGTGACGAGCCTGCAGGCCGGCATCGGACCCGAGCGGAACCTGCTCGGTTGGGGGCCCGACCACGCGCGGCAGATCACGATCGACTTCCCCGTGCTCGACAACGACGAGCTCGCGAAGATCCAGAACATCGAGCGGACGATGCCCGGCCGGCGTGCGGTCACGATCCGCGGCCTGTACCACTTCGACGCCGGCCCCGGCACGATGCGCCGGCGCCTGGCCGAGATGTGCGCCGAGGTCGACGCCGCGATCGACGCCGGCGCCGAGTTCCTCATCCTGTCCGACCGCGATTCGAACAAGGACCTCGTCCCGATCCCGTCGCTGCTCATGGTGGCCGCGATCCACCACCACCTCATCCGGCGCGAGAACCGGATGAAGGTCGGGCTCGTCGTGGAGGCGGGCGACGTGCGCGAGGTGCACCACGTCGCGACCCTGCTCGGGTACGGCGCCTCCGCGGTGAACCCGTATCTCGCTATGGAGACCGTCGAGTACCTCGTCCGTTCCGGCGCGATCACCGGCATCACCCCGGAGAAGGCCGTCGCGAACGTGATCTACGCCCTCGGCAAGGGCGTGCTGAAGATCATGTCGAAGATGGGCATCTCGACGGTGTCGTCGTACAGCGGCGCGCAGGTGTTCGAGGCGATCGGCCTGAGCGAGGAGCTCATCGCCGAGCACTTCACGGGCACCGAGTCGAAGATCGGCGGCATCGGGCTCGAGCAGATCGAGGCCGAGAACCAGGTGCGCCACGATTTCGCGTACCCGGAGGATGAGGCCGTCCGCGCTCACGAGCGGCTGTGGACCGGCGGCGAGTACCAGTGGCGCCGCAACGGCCCGCCGCACCTGTTCAACCCGGAGACCGTGTTCCGGCTGCAGCACTCCACCCGCACCCGTCGCTACGACGTGTTCCGCGAGTACACCCGGCTCGTCGACGACCAGTCGCAGGAGCTGAAGACCCTGCGCGGAATGTTCCGGCTCCGCACGGGGGAGCGCCCCCCGGTTCCCCTCGACGAGGTCGAGCCGGTCTCGGCCATCGTCAAGCGCTTCTCGACGGGCGCGATGAGCTACGGCTCGATCTCCCGCGAGGCGCACGAGACCCTGGCGATCGCGATGAACGCGATCGGCGGCAAGTCGAACACCGGTGAGGGCGGCGAGGACGTCGACCGGCTCCTCGACCCACAGCGCCGCAGCGCGATCAAGCAGGTGGCCTCCGGGCGCTTCGGCGTGACGAGCCTCTACCTCACCGAGGCCGACGACATCCAGATCAAGCTCGCCCAGGGCGCCAAGCCGGGGGAGGGCGGCCAGCTGCCACCCGCGAAGGTGTACCCCTGGGTGGCGCGCACCCGGCACGCCACGGCGGGAGTCGGCCTCATCTCGCCACCGCCGCATCACGACATCTACTCCATCGAGGATCTCAAGCAGCTCATCTTCGACCTCAAGCGCGCGAATCCCGCCGCGCGGGTGCACGTCAAGCTCGTGAGCCAGTCGGGCATCGGAGCGGTCGCGGCCGGCACGGCCAAGGCGCTGGCCGACGTCATCCTCATCTCGGGGCACGACGGCGGCACCGGGGCGAGCCCGCTGAACTCGCTCAAGCACGCGGGCACGCCGTGGGAGCTCGGACTCGCTGAGACCCAGCAGACCCTCATGCTCAACGGCATGCGCGATCGGGTGGTCGTGCAGGCCGACGGGCAGCTGAAGACCGGCCGTGACGTCATCGTCGCCGCGCTCCTGGGCGCGGAGGAGTTCGGGTTCGCGACCGCCCCGCTCGTGGTCTCCGGATGCGTCATGATGCGCGTCTGCCACCTCGACACGTGCCCCGTCGGCGTCGCCACCCAGAACCCGGTCCTGCGGGAGCGCTTCACCGGCAAGCCCGAGTTCGTGATCAACTTCATGGAGTTCATCGCCGAGGAGGTGCGCGAGCACCTCGCGGCGCTCGGGTTCCGATCGATCGAAGAGGCCGTCGGCCACGCCGAGCTGCTCGATGTCGACGAGGCGGTGCGCCACTTCAAGACCGAGGGGCTCGACCTGACGCCCGTCCTGCACGGACCGGCGTTCGCCGCGGACGAGCCGCGCCGCCACTTGCGCGACCAGGACCACGGCATCGAGGAGCACTTCGACGTGCCGATCATCGCGCGGGCCCGGGACGTGCTCGCCCACGGCGGACACATCCGCATCGCCGCGGCCGTGCACAACACCGACCGGGCGATCGGCACGATGCTCGGCCACCATCTCACGAAGGCGCACCGCGAGAACGGTCTGCCGACCGACTCGATCGAGCTCGACCTCACGGGGTCGGCCGGTCAGTCCTTCGGCGCGTTCCTTCCCGCCGGGATCACGCTGCGGCTGGAGGGCGACGCCAACGACTACGTCGGCAAGGGCCTGTCGGGCGGCCAGATCGTCGTGCGCCCGCCGCGCGGCGCCCGCTTCGACGCGGCGCAGAACGTCATCGCCGGAAACGTCATCGGCTACGGCGCGACGAGCGGCAGCATGTTCCTGCGCGGCGTCGTGGGCGAGCGCTTCTTCGTCCGCAACTCCGGCGCGACCGCCGTCGTCGAGGGCGTCGGCGACCACGCCCTCGAGTACATGACCGGCGGCCTCGCCGTGATCCTCGGCGACACCGGCCGCAATCTCGGAGCGGGGATGTCGGGCGGCACCGCCTACGTGCACCGGCTCGACGCCGCCGATGTGAACAGCGAAGCGCTCGCGACCGGCGAGCTGCAGCTCTCCGAGCTCGGCGCGGGGGATGCGGAGATCGTACGCGATCTGCTCGAGCGGCATCTCGCCGAGACCGGTTCGACCCTCGCGGCCGCCCTGCTCGACGACTGGGACACCGCGGTGGGCGAGTTCGTCAAGGTGCTGCCGCGCGACTACGCCGCCGTGCTGCAGACGCGCCGCGCCGCCGTCGACGAGGGACTCGACCCCGACGGCGACGTCGTCTGGACCCGCATTCTGGAGGTGACCCATGGCTGACCCGAAGGGCTTCCTGAAGGTGACCGAGCGCGAGCTGCCGCCGCGCCGGCCCGTCGCGGTGCGCATCATGGACTGGAAGGAGGTGTACGAGGCCACCGACGGTCCCGTGGTGCGCCGCCAGGCGAGCCGCTGCATGGACTGCGGCATCCCGTTCTGCCACACCGGATGCCCGCTGGGCAACCTCATCCCGGAGTGGAACGACCTCACCTACCGCGACGAGATGCACGCCGCGAGCGAGCGCCTGCACGCCACGAACAACTTCCCGGAGCTGACCGGACGGCTCTGCCCGGCACCGTGCGAGAGCGCCTGCGTGCTCGGGATCAACCAGCCGGCCGTCACGATCAAGCGCATCGAGCAGACGATCGCCGACGAGGCGTTCATCCACGGCTGGATCGAGCCGGAACCACCCGGGCGCCTCACCGGGAAGACCGTCGCCGTCGTCGGCTCGGGGCCGGCGGGCCTCGCTGCCGCCCAGCAGCTCACGCGCGCGGGGCACACCGTCGCGGTGTTCGAGCGCGACGACCGCATCGGCGGTCTGCTGCGCTACGGCATCCCCGACTTCAAGCTCGAGAAGGACGTGCTCGACGCCCGCCTGCGCCAGATGGAGGCCGAGGGCACGAAGTTCCGCCCTGGTGTGGCGATCGGTCGCGACATCACCTGGGAGCAGCTGCGCGCACGCTACGACGCCGTCGTGGTGGCCACGGGTGCCACGGTGCCGCGCGACCTTCCGATCCCCGGCCGCGACGCCGACGGCGTGCACTACGCGATGGAGTTTCTCGTGCAGGGCAACCGGGCGGCGGCGGGCGACGAGGTGGCCGACCAGATCACCGCGGCGGGAAAGCACGTCATCGTCATCGGCGGCGGCGACACCGGCTCGGACTGCATCGGCACCGCGCACCGGCAGGGCGCGCGCTCGGTCACGAACCTCGCGATCGGCCGCCAGCCGTCGCACGTGCGCCCGGTGCACCAGCCGTGGCCGATGTTCCCCACCGTGTTCGAGGTGCAGTCCTCGCACGAGGAGGGCGGCGAACGCGCCTACCTGGCGTCGACCGTCGAGTTCCTCACCGACGACGACGGCGCCGTGCGCGCGCTGCGCGTGGCGGACACCGAGTTCGTCGACGGCGCTCGCGTGCCGAAGGCGGGCACCGAACGGGAGATCCCGGCCGATCTCGTGCTCATCGCCATGGGCTTCACCGGCCCCGAGCGCGACGAGCTGCAGGAGCAGGTCGACGCGGTGTTCACCGGTCGCGGAACCCTCGAGCGCGACGCCGACTACCAGACGGCGCTGCCTGGCGTGTTCGTCGCCGGCGACGCCGGGCGCGGGCAGTCGCTGATCGTGTGGGCGATCGCCGAAGGGCGTGCCGCCGCGGCCGCCGTCGACCGCTACCTCACCGGCGCGACTCAGCTCCCGGCTCCGGTCGCGCCCACGGATGTCGCAATCGGCCTCGCGCCCGCGTAGGCTGGCGACGACTCGTCCTTTGTGACAAATCCCTTTACTAACAGCATCCTTTCCCGAAACCCCCGGAGTAGAGCTCGGTATGAGACGCGCGAAGATCGTCGCCACCCTGGGCCCCGCCACATCGTCGTACGAGATGGTCCGCGCGATCATCGACGCCGGTGTGGACGTCGCCCGCTTCAACCTCAGTCACGGCGATTACTCCGTGCACGAGAACAACTTCGCCAACGTGCGCAAGGCGGCGGAGGATGCGAAGCGCCCGGTCGCCATCCTGGTCGACCTGCAGGGTCCGAAGATCCGCCTCGGCAAGTTCGCCGACGGGCCCCACGACCTCGCCGAGGGTGACATCTTCAAGATCACGACCGAGGAGATCCTCGGCACGAAGGAGATCGTCGGCACGACGTTCAAGGGGCTTCCGCAGGATGTCAAGCCCGGCGACTTCCTCCTCATCGACGACGGCAAGGTCCGGGTGCAGGTGGTCTCCACGGACGGCACCGTCGTCACCACCAAGGTCATCGTGGGCGGGCCGGTCTCCAACAACAAGGGCATCAACCTGCCCGGCGTCGCCGTCAACGTGCCGGCGCTGAGCGAGAAGGACGAGGCCGACCTCCGCTGGGGCCTGCGCACCGGCGCCGACATCATCGCGCTCTCGTTCGTGCGCGATGCGAGCGACGTCGAGCGCGTGCACGTGATCATGGCCGAGGAAGGCCGCCGCATCCCGGTGATCGCGAAGATCGAGAAGCCGCAGGCCGTCGACCACCTCGAGGAGATCATCGACGCGTTCGACGGCATCATGGTCGCCCGCGGCGACCTCGGCGTCGAGCTGCCGCTGGAGGCGGTGCCGATCGTCCAGAAGCGGGCGGTCGAGCTGGCACGCCGGATGGCGAAGCCCGTCATCGTGGCGACGCAGATGCTCGAGTCGATGATCAACAACCCCGTGCCGACCCGCGCCGAGACGAGCGACGTCGCGAACGCCGTACTCGACGGCGCCGACGCGGTGATGCTCTCCGGCGAGACGAGCGTGGGGGACTACCCGGTCGTCGTCGTGCAGACGATGGCGCGCATCATCGAGTCGACCGAGGAGCACGGGCTCGAGCGCATCCTTCCCCTGGGCACGAAGCCCCGCACGCAGGGCGGCGCGATCACCGCGGCGGCCCTCGAGGTCGCCGAGTTCATCGACGCGAAGTACGTCTGCATCTTCACCGAGTCGGGCGACACCGCGCGCCGGATGTCGCGCCTGCGGCCGAAGATGCCGATGATCGCGTTCACCCCGGAGCCGGCGATCCGCCGTCGCATGGCGCTGACGTGGGGCATCCACTCCGCGCTCGTCGAGCACGTGCCGCACACCGACCTGATGTTCATCCAGGTCGACGAGTTCCTCCTCGGCCGCGAACTCGCGAAGGTCGGCGAGAAGGTCGTCGTGATCTCCGGTTCTCCTCCCGGCATCATCGGGTCCACCAACGACATCCGCATCCACAAGGTGGGCGACGCCGTGCACGGCGCGGCGCCGATCTACCGCGACCACCAGAAGTAGTCGACGAGATCCGGAGAACGGGATGCCTCGGCCGAGGCATCCCGTTTCGTCGTCTCCCGCACGGGTAGTGTCGGTCGGATGAGCGAAGCGCGTGGGCTGCGCCAGGCCGTCGCCGCGGCGGTGGGGCAGAACGTCGTCGGCCTCCGGGGCGTACGCCGGGAGCCGCTGGAGTACGACGCGTTCCTCGCGCACCGCGCCGTCGGCCGGCTGCGCGGATACGCCCTCGTGGCCGACGGCGGCGTCGTGGAGTGGTCGATGATCGAGAAGGCCACGGAGGGTCCGCACCTTGCCGTGCCGTATCTCACCGACAATGCCACGCGGGAGTTCGCCGCATATCGGTCGGGCGCGCTCGATGCCCTGGGCCCGGCGCTGCGCGCTCCCCGGCTGTACGGCAGCGTCGCCGAGGAGGACGGACGCACCGTGCTGTGGCTCGAGGAGGTGCGTCACCACGGCGGGCGGCCGCTCGACGCGGCGTCGATCCTGCAGGCGGCGCGGGTGCTCGGCGGGATGTCGGCCCGCTGGCTCGGTCGCGATCTGCGCGATCCGTGGCTGTTCCGCGGCTGGATCGACCGGCACAGCCAGCCGGAGGCCGTCGCCGGCGCCCGCGCGACCCTGCGCCGGCGGCATCCGGCCGTCGCCGCACGGCTCGGCGACCGGGTCGCGGCGACGGAGAAGCTCATCGACGACCAACGGCGGCTCCGCGCCGTTCTCGAGGCGCTGCCGCAGACGCTCTGTCACCACGACGCGGTGGGGGCGAACGTCTTCGTCGACGACGGCGAGACGGTCCTGATCGACTGGGAGTCGGTGGGCCCCGGCCCGGTGGGCGCCGATCTGGCGTCGCTGCTGTTCTCGTCGGTGCGTCGCGGGGACGCATCGGCCGCCGTCGTCATCCCGCTGGTCGACGAGGCCCTCGACGCCTACCTGAAGGGGGCCGCCGAAGAAGGACACCGGATCTCGGCCGCGGATGCGCGGCGCGGACTCGACGCGGCGATCGGACTGCGGTGGAAGCTGCTCGCCGACATTGCGACGGCGCTCGAGCGAGGTGAGGCGATGCGGCGGGGGAGCCTCCCGGACGAGCCGCCCGAGCGGGCTCTGGAGGAGCACCTCGCGCAGGCCGATCTCCTGCTGCGCTCGGCCGAGCGGGCGCTGGACGCCTGACGCGACGATTCGCGGGGGCGCAGGATCCCGTCGGCGGTGCGGCCCTTGGTGAACGTCCACGGACACCGTCGCGCGTCTAGCCGTCACTCGTGCCGGTGGTGGGAGTCGAACCCACCCAACCAGCCCTTTTCGCCTCCGGCAGCATTCGCCGGATTCCCGTCGATTCCAGCAAGTTCATACAGAGAACGCCTGGTCACGCGGTATAACTGTGGTCAACCAACAACAGATCCGGTTTCGGGGTCCGAGCGCCGGAACGGCCTTGTTCAGGCCAGATTAGCCCGGTTTGTTGGTTGCAACCAACAAGAAACGCCCGCGGAGACCGCGGGCGTTTCGGGGTGAAGAGGGGTGTTATCAGGCGGCTGCCGCCGTACGCGAGCGGGCCTTGGAGGACCTGCCGGACGCGAAGTTCGTGGGGGCCGGCTGCTCGACCGGCGGCTGCGGTTGCTCGCCGGGGGCGTCCTGACGAGGACGGAGTCGGTTCGCCGACCACGCGACGAGCGCCGACTGCGGGTACTGCCAGGAGCGCCCGAGCTTCAAGGCGGCGATCTCACCGCGGCGAGTCGCGTCCGCGATGATCCGGGTCGTCACGCCCAGTGCTTCGGCGGCCTGCTCAACGGTGAGCACGCGCGGGTGGCTCGCGAGGTTCGCCTTGATGTCCTCAAGGATCTCTACTGCTGAGTCGGGGAGTTCAACTGTCTGCATGACAGGTCTATGCGCGGTGCGGGCTCAAGAACTGCGAGCAGCCGTGATCATCGGTAACCCAGTGCCCCGGCGCGGAGGACGCGGAACTGCGACCGCGACACCGGCTTCTCACTGAGTCTTCTCGTACACCCAGACGGCGTTGGTGCTCGGGAACCAGGCGCCGAACGGGTCGGTGAGCGTGTACGCAGACAGGTGCTCGACGTACTCGGGCTGCACGTAGGAGCGTGCGGCGATCAGGCGCAGCGGGCGAGCTGCGACGACTCGCTGCGCGTAGCCGTCGAGCGTGCCGAGCTGGTACCGCTCCTGCGACTCGCGGGGGAGCGAGCGCCTGCCCCATGTGAGGGTGAGCGCCGCTTCGGCGACAGCGTGCCGAGTGCCGCGCCACAGACCGTCGGCGCCGCGGGCGAGGGCGAGCTCGGGATGAGGGGAGAGGGTGACGTAGTCGGCGACAAGTTGGGCGTCAGGCGCGGACAGGGTCGCGGGGTCGTCGGGGCGATCGGGAATGACGCCGTCGCGGATGATGAGGCGGCCGCCGGGCCGGAGCGCGGCTGCGGCGAGGTTGAACGCGTGCTCGACGGCCGGGTAGCCGCCTGCGTAGGAGTAGACCTCGTGCAGCACGCTGCAGAACACGACGTTGTCCAGCGGCGCGAGCGCGGGCAGCTGCTCCAAGGAGCCGGCGATCGCCGTGACGCCGGGCAGTTGGTCCAGGCGCGCGAGCGCGTCGGGTGCGTCGTCGATGGCGTACACGTCGGTCACGCCGTCCGTCGCGGCGAACAGCGAGGAGAGCTCTCCGCCTCCCGCGCCGACGTCGGCGACGGTGCCCGGCGTGAGCCAGGTTGCGAGCTGCGCCTTGTCGCCGAGCGCAGCCGCCATCCGCTGGAAATAGCGGTCTTCGAGGGTGGTCCTGGCCGCTGCCAGCGTCATGTGTCTGCTCCGGAGGTGACGTCTTCCTCACCAGGTGTGCAGGTGAGGTTTTCGCACCCCTATGCGCGCCCGTCTCACTCGGACGCCAGGAGGCTTCGGATCAGGGTGACCGTCTCGTCCTTCCTGGCAGGGTCACTTGACGCGGCGATCAGGGTGAGCGCGGTGAGCATGTTGCCGGGGACCGCCTTATCCAGGTCTATGCCGTTGCGGTCGAGGAAGTACGCGAACAGGGCGGCGGCCGTGCGCTTGTTGCCGTCGGAGAACGGGTGGTCCTTGGCGATCAGGTAGAGCAGATTCGCGGCCTTCTCCTGCGCGGACGGGTAGAGGTCCTGGCCGCCGAACGTCTGGTCGATCTGTCCGAGGACACTGTGGATCGAGTCATCCTTCTGGATACCCAGTCGCTCGTCGGCGGGGTAGCGCTCCCTGAGCTCGGCGACGATCTGCTCGACGTCGTCTGCGCCGATTCTCGCTGTGGCCAGCTGCTCAGGTGGCGCGGCAAGTTCACCGCGGTCGTAGGCGGCTAGGCGGTCGAAGTCCGCGGCGTACCGCTGCATGATCCGGACGATGCTCGCCTGTCCCTCATCGGACAGCGTCGCCTCCGGGGCGGAGTTTGCCTTCAGAGCGAACGACTGGTCGTTCGACTTCGCGGTGGTCTTGCCTCGCGGCGGCTGTTCCGTCATTCCTGTCCCGTCGTCGATCGCATCCTACGGCTACCCTGCGAAGACTCCGTCGACCGGCGGAGCCGCTACCGATCGAGCCGCTCGACGCCCTACGGTCGTTGCTCTTCGGCGACCACGTTGTGGTGGGAGGTGCGAGCCCGTGGTCGCTGGTATGGCCCTGCCGCGCATAACAGGGACAGCAGGTTTTCCTGTCGACGTGGTAACATGTTTTCCTGGTGGCGCGGTATCAGGTTTTCCTGTCGGAGGTGGATTGTGAAGGGCAACGAACTAGTGTGGCGAGCGATCGCTGACGCTGCCCTGCGGGGCGAACGGCGCTGGAGTAACTATGCAGACCTCGCGTACAGCGCCGGGGTGCCAGTGTCCACCGCCCAGCTCGCCTGCCGGAAACTCATCGACATCGGTGCGATCGCACCGCGGACCACAGGCGGCTTCTCAACGGTCAGCCCCGAAAAGGTGCTCACCATCCTCTGCGCATGGCGCAATCTGCCGCGCGACCAGATCGTTCGCACGAGCCTTCAGGCGGCCAACGATGTGATGGAGGCCGCAGAGGCATTCGCGTGGGGCGGAGCGGATGCAGCCGTCCACCATCTCGGCGGACAGAACACGGTCGCACACATCGGCCAGCGGATCGCGTACGTCTCGGGTGACGTCGAACGGCTCAGCGAGCTGCCTGCCGGAAGCGACCTGCTCGTCCTGCGGATGGATCGCCGGGCACAGATGGACTGGGACGGCTACTCGAGCCTCGCGCAGACGTACGCGGACCTGTTCGCGACACCCGGATGGCAGGCCTCGGAGTTCCGACTCGCGTTGCGCGATCGGGTCTTCGAACATCGCGATTGGGACCAGGAAGGGGTCGATGAGGCGCAGCGGCAAGCGCGCCGGCACACGCAGCAGCAGCAACACGACACTGGCGCTCAAGGGCGGGTTGCTCGTGGGTCTCGCGCCGGAGGCCAGTTCGCCGGCAAGCAGCACAGCTGACCGGATGTCGGTCTGTGATTGCCCTCAGCTGCGCACCGGGCTGACCCGCCGACTGCCCGTGCTCAACAGAATGGCGCTGCGCCGCCTCTAGAGCGAAAGTATTGACAGTGCCTCGACCCCATCGTGATGACATCCCATGCGGCCGACGCTGCTCGCATGCTGGCGTTGCAGATCCGTCTTGCCCGCCCGCGAATCGGCGGACGAGCTGAAGGACATGCCCGTGGGCGAACGAGCGCAGGAACGTACCCAGGGTGGACGCGGCGCGGGTCTCGCCGATCAGCCGGGCCGTCGCGGGCCGAGAAGGGCGCTTCCTGCCTCTCGTGAGAATGTTCCGAGCGCCGAGCGCCATATCAGTACGCAGCTTCGAAGAACGGTCGCCGTGCCAGGCTAGCCTGGCTTCCTGCCAGGGGGTACCAGGCCGATGCCGGGATATTCGAGAGGCACTTTGACCTACTCTCGACTGGGGAAGAGCCGGGCCGTGCCAGGATGCCTAGTTAGTTATAGTCTTCCAGAAGAGAAGAAGTAAGTAAGTAGTAGAAGAGGGGCCCTGTCTCTCCCTCTCTCTATATGGATACCTACTACCGCACGCGGTTTTCCGGCACGCGAGCCGTTTCTTTCCTCTGACCTGGGCTTTTGAGCTTTCCCCGGCCTGGCACGAGCCTGGCACGGCTGGCAGGTCGACCCCGCGTTTCGGTCACTTCTCCGCTCTGACCTGGGAGTTTTCCGTTTCGGGTGCCCTGGCAGGCTGCCAGGTCTGGGTGAGCGAGCGCCAAAGGCGCTCGCGAGCCCGTGCGTCGCACGGCGACACACGCCGCGTACATCCTCGACATGACGATCAGCACCACCGCCGAGGCCGCCCGCGAATCCAGTCGAGCCGCCGACGGCACTTTCGGACCTCAGACTCATTCTGAACCGGAGGTCGCCATCCCCGCCGCGAGCGACGGGTCTGATCTGAGCCACGCGGTCGCCGCCCGCAAGGCCTCGTTCGAGGCGCAGGTTGCCGCGCTCCATGAGGCGCAGGTCGCGCTCCAGCGCCCAGCGATCGACCTGGCGTCGGCACTGCTCCGCGAGCAGTTCCCGGATGCTGCCTCAGTCACGGTCCTCGAGGATGGCGACGGAGACTTCTGCTGGGTGTCGATCAGCGCGCTGCACGACGCCGACGGAGATGAGATCGAGGCGGACATCGACGACACGTACGAGGCCGAGATGGTGCTCCGCCAGATCGCCGACGACGCCCGCTGGATCTCCGAGACGGTTGACGCCGAGTACGACCGCCGTCGTGGCCTGTGCACGTTCCAGCTCACCGAGCCGGCCGCTGAACGCAGCGCCGACGAGGAGCACGTCGACGCGATCCGCAACGGCATGCCGGAGGGTGTTGCCGCCATCGAGATCTCCTACGACGGCTCCGGCCGGCTGGAGCTGCGTGACGCGCTGGATGCGGGCGGACAGCCGGTGGCCATCGACTCCTGGGGTCGGGATGCTGCTGCCTGGGAGAAACTCGCAGACCACGTCAGCCGCATCGAGAACCCGGATGCCCTCGACGACAGCGACGACGGCCTGCCGCCGTTCATCATCCGCCGGTGAGGGGCAAGCCCTCGGGGCTTGCGTCGAGCTCGCGCTCATCGCGCGCCGGGCCGCCGCCAACTGACCGCCGCGTACATCCTGACCATGGAGATCAGCGCCAGCGCCGAGGCCGCCCGCGAGGCCGCCCGCGCATCCGACGGACGATTCGCAGCCCAGGCCCACTCTGAACCGGAGGTCGCGATCTCGTTCGCGAGCGCGAGCGTGGAGACGCTGGTCGAGCGGCGCCAGCAGGCGGCCGCCCTGTTCAGCGGCGCACAGACCGCGTACTTCGAGGCGTGCCGGGACGAGGCGGTCGGAAAGCTCCGCGAGCACTTCCCGTGGGCGACCACCGCGGTGTTCACCCGCTCCTGGTATGACTCTGATGATGACATCCGGCTCTCCGAGCTGCTCGGCCCCGACGACACGTTCGACATCGAGGAGGATGAGCGAGCAGCCGACCTCACCGCGGATCAGATGCAGGCACTGGATGACGCCGCCGACGCGATCTGCGAGATGGGGTCCGACGTCTCCGCGTACCTGGAGCTGCCGGAGGAGGACCACGACGGCTGGTACGAGTACAACCTCGACCTGACCGCCGCACCCGGAAGCAAGACCCCCGCCCTGCACGTCGCCGAGCAGCTGGAGGTCACCGAGCGCGACGGACTGTACAACGAGCTCCCCGAGATGGACGGCCGGGCGGCGCAGGGGATCGCGGACAGGAGCGATCGATGACGAACATCAACCCCGCCGCGGAGGCCGCCCGTGAATCCGCTCGAGCTTCAGACGGGCGCTTCGCCCCGCAGGCTCACTCCGAACCTGAGGCCGTCATTCCCGCCCCGACGGACGACCGCGACGAGCTCACCCAGGCCGAGGAGGCGCACCTCGCCGCGCTCGACGAGCGCCGGTTCGACGACGACCTCGCCGGCGCCGCCGTCCGGGCCGCGGGCCTCCGGCTGTACCCGGGCGCCCAGGCGCTCGTGTTCGAGATGAACTACACCGACGAGGGAGCCTGCCTCGACTTCGACACGGTGATCGGGCCCGCTGACGCGGGCGACTCGCCTCGGCCGTACGCGAACCTCCAGCCCGAGGACGCCGACCGGGAGCGCATCGACCAGCTCGTGTTCCCGATGAGCGGCGCAGGGTGCACCGGCGAAGAGATCACCGGCATGAGGCACGTTGACGGCGACACGTTCCTGTTCGAGCTGTAGCCAACTCGCATCTCTGCGGACGTCGCCCCTTCGCAGATGCCGCCTGCGGTGACCTTTCGCAGGGTATGTGACGAGCCCGGAACGACCGGGCGCCAGTCGCACCTCGCGAGGAGATCCCCATGGCCGTCACCCGCCGCCCCTTCCTGCTGGACGAGGGGGAGGAGCTGATCCTCTCCGCCGACGCGCTGGCCAGCGCCGAGCGGTTCATCGAGTTCGCGGGCAGGCTCGGCCTTGACCCGGAGGAGATCATCTCCGACCCGGTGGTCACCGTCCCGATCCCGCTGTACCGCCGCGGCGGCACGTTCGCCGGCGTCGACGCGTCGATGATGTGGCTGCCGCTGCTGTGGCTGCCCGAGCAGATCGGGCTGCGGTTCCAGATCCTCGAGGAGGAGGGCGCAGAGCCCCGCCCGGAGACCGACGCCGAGTGGCTCGTGCGCGTCGCCCTCGAACTGCAGGCCTCCGGCCTCTACGACTCGCGGGAGGGCTGGGTGGACATCCTCGCCCTGCACGGCCTGGACATCGAGAACCCTGTGGACCTCGCCCGCGTCGAGGCATGGCAGGCCGGCGAGCCCGACGAGGTGCTCGACGCCATCGACATCAGCCACCTGTTCCCGAACCCGCCCGAGACCGCCGTCCACCACGCCCGACAGCAGCTGCCCACAGTCCTGCCCGCCCAGTTCGGGCTCACCGCCGCGAGCCTCCTGTCCTACCTCGACGAGCACCCCGACCAGGCCGCCGTCGTCGCAAGCCTCGGCGCGGTCATGCTCGACGCCGTCCCCGGGGCCGCAAGCGCCGCGCTCGACGACGCCGCAGCCGCAGGTCCTGAGGCGGATCGCGACGCCGTGCGCGACATCCTCGGCGAGGTCGTCGACGAGTACGCCGACGACCTGGCGCACATCGCCGCCGCATAGAGGCACCGATGGTCCAGACGCCGAACGGTGAACCCGCGCCCGGCGCGGGCCGTCCGGCGCGCTCACTGTCGGAGGGGCGAGCCCCGGCCCGCGCCGGGGGTAAGCTCAGCGCCGCGACAGGGAAGCTGGGAGCAGCCCGCGACATCATCGGGGGACCGGCGGCCACCGGCGCCAAGGACACCGTCAAGACGATCGCGGCCTCCGCAGCGAAGGGGGCGGCGACCGGCGGCGGCGTGCCCGGCGCGATCAAGGGCGCAGTCCTCGGCGCGGCGCGGACGAGAATCGGCCGCCGCATCGGGGCGGCCATCGGGATCCTCGCCCTGCTCGTGGTCCTCGCGGTCCCCGGGTCGGTTGCCCTCGCGATCACTCTCACCGCCGCGTCGCTGGCAAGCGCGGACTCCACGCAGGCGCGGGACGCGGTGGAGGCTGCGGGCCTTGACGCCGAGGACCTCGCCCGCGCCCAGGCGCTCGCCTCAGCCCACAACCTCACCTGGGAGATTGTGCTCGCGGTGATCACCGTGCGGGGCACCGATGACTTCGACGTCAAGAAGCTGCGTGCAGCGCTCCAGCACGCCGGGGCCCGCGGCATCGGCGCCGGCGGCGGGTACGACGGCGAAGGCCTCGTCCCCGGGGAGGGGGATGACGCGGTGGCCGCGGCCAAGGCCGAGCGCGCCGCATACATGGCAGGCCTCCAGGGTTACGGACTGTCGAGGGCCGACGCCGAGCGTGTCTACGAGACGGCGCTGTCGTACCACTTCGGTACGGTGGGCCAGTGCACCCCGAGCTCGGGGACCGGGGGTGTGCTCGTCGGCGAGGAGTTCACGTTCCTCGGCGTCACGTACAACGAGAAGCAGACCGCGAACATGAAGGCGGTCATGGGCGTCGCGAAGACCATGTTCCCCGAGAACGCGAAGGAGGCCGCGATCGTCGGGCTGATCACCGCCGCAGTCGAGAGCGGATTCCGCAACTACGCGAACGACGGGGTCATCGGGCCCGAGGACGGCAGCCCGACGGTCGCCCGCCAGCAGGGCTACGACAAGCTCGCGTACAGCCTGACCCTCGACCACGACGCGGTGGGCACCGACCACGCGAGCGTGGGCATCATGCAGCAGCAGGCGACCTACACGTGGGGCGAGATCCCCGGCTCCCACTGGGACAACGACCCCGAGGGTGTGATCCGCCGGCTGATGACGCCGTCGTTTGCCGCCGCCCGGTTCTTCGAGCGGATGAACGGCATCACCGGCTGGCAGGCCATGGAACCGGGGACCGTCGCGCAGAAGGTGCAGATCTCCGCGTTCCCCGACCGGTACGCCGCGAAGGTGGCCCTCGCCGAGGCCGTCTGGGACAAGCTCGGGGACGCTGCGACCCCGATCCCGGTGCCCGAGGGGATCGGCTGGCCGGGTGCTGTCGCAGGCGACAGCCCCTCGGGCAACCCGTGCGCCCCGACCGGCGAGGGGACGCTTGCGTCAGGAGACGAGCAGGAGCTCGCGAAGAAGATCCTCGACGTCACCGCGCTCGGCGAGATCGTCTGGTGGGGCAACCAGGCGGAGACCCTCGACCAGATCAAGGCGTACGCCGCGGGCGAGACGATCTCCGCGGACTGCACGCTCGATGTGCGGGTGATGCAGACGATCCTCCTGGCAGACAGCCTGTTCCACAAGTTGTCTGTGAACAGCTTGAACCGGCGCTGCACCGGCGCGACCCCAGGCGCCGGCACGAAGTCCTACCACTGGCAGGGGAAGGCCGTGGACTTCGGCTACCTTGGAGGGACTGCGACGACCGGCGCCGACCCGCATTCGATCACCATGATCCGTGAGTACGGGAAGGTCGCCCCGACCGGCGCCGGCGCCGGTCAGCTCGGCTGCTACGGCCGCGGACGAGTCACCCCCAACCTGAACGAGTTCGCGGATGGGTGCAACCACCTCCACCTCGACCTCGGCCCGACCGACGAGCCGATGAGCCTGAAAGAGGCGATGACCGATGATCAGTAGACCGCTCCGCGCCCTGACTGGTGTCACGGCGCTCACAGCCGCCGCCATCCTGCTCTCCGCGTGCGCGCCCGCTGAGCACGCCACAGGACCGGCGCCGAGCGCGACGGTCAGCGCACAGGCGCCCTCGAGCTCGGATGGTCCCTCGAGCGCTCCTGGCGACAGCAAGGGGCAATGGGACGCTGTGGGGCAGGCCGCGTCCGGCGGCCGGTTCGAACCTCTCATCCCGCCCAGCGGCATCCCGCACGGCGCCGGCGTCGAGGTGCCGGCGAAGTGGCTGACGACCTCCTACGACCTGCCCGAGGAGGGCGACACTGTTGTCTCCTACCTCGGGCAGCCGAGCTCCGACTCGGAGGCACGGCCCACCGTGCTGTTCGCGCTCGATGACGTCTCAAAGCCCGTGGGGCAGAAGGAACGCGCCTGGGTGCTGGAGCGCGAGGGGCTTGCCGACAGCCCGGACATCGTGGTCCAGCGGGTGACGGTCCGCATCCGCGAGATCGCGAACGCTCTCCCCGGGTCCGACACGTGGCGGATCACCTCGGGACTGAACGCGCTGAACAACGCGGGCGACCGCATGTCACTCCGGCCATACGACGACGGACCGTTCGGCTGCGACGGCACCATCACGCCGTTCCGGGGCAGTGGTCTGGCGACGAACGACACCGTACAGGTGTGCATGTATGCACTCGGCAACATATCGAACCCGGGCGCGTGGGTGAACGGCATCCAGCTCGACGGCAGGATCGACGACCGCGCAGCACCCGTCCTGGTCCGCACTGACACCTATCAGCCGACCGGCGACGCCGAGTAGCCTCTCGCGCATAGAGAGGGCATGAGCCGAACCGTCGCCGAACCCTTCGAGCACTCGCCGTTCGCGCCGCCTGTCGCTCAAGCCGCGCAGATCGCGCTCGTGATCCTGACCCGCGCCAAGGCGCACACCTGGAATCAGATGCTGGCAGATGGCGGCTACGACCACATCCAGCTCACGGCCGCGCAGCAGCAGCTCCTCGAGGAGCACAAGGCGGTCCTCCCGTACCTGTCCCGTGGCGGCCGCGACGCGAACATCCGCACGGTCCTCGCTTGCCCCGGCTGCGGGCTGCACGCGTTCATGGGGACAGGCACCGCTCCGGCAAAATGCTCGTTCACCCTGGGCTGCACGGGCCGCCCGGTCCGCGCGTCCAGCAAGGCATGGACCCCCGCGAAGCCGAAGGGCTGAGCCGCGTACATCAACGTCAGGCAACCGATGGGAGACGTACGATGAGCTGCTACGAATGGGAACGCGGCGAGATCACACTGCCTCGCGCCGCGGTCGTCCCGATCCGGCGGGCGATCATCGCTCGGAACAACCAGATCGCTGACGAGGGGCTCATTCTCGCCAAGAGGGTGTGGTCCGAGGCCACCGCGAAGCAGAAGCGAGACAGCGACCACCTGCGGGAGGCGCTGCTGAAGGCCGGCGGGCGCCGCCGGTACAACGGGTGGGGTGGGGGCCGAGACCTTTACGACTCGACGGACGTCACCGACCGCGCCGCGCGGATCCTGAATGCGGAGTACTTCCGCGACGAGCCGCGGCCGCCGCAGAAGCAGAACTCCGGGCGCCAGGGCTCGACGCAGACCGAGTTCGATGACGGTGAGCTGTTCGTGAGGTTCGACGCGAAGACCGGGCGGATGACCTGGGACATCGGGGAGAACAATCACGCCGTCGAACGCGCGCGGGAGGGCTGGCTCGCCCAGACCGTCCTGGCCGAGATCGACAAGGTGAGGTGGACACGGGGGACTGGTGGCTGGTTCACCGGCAACAACGAATACAACCGTGAGGACAACTACGCCGGCGGGGGCGCGAACTACGTGACCACCGCGTTCGGTCCGCGCGGCATGGAGAACCACCCGTCGCACACCCGGCCGTTCACCCGGTCGGACGGCACCCGAGTGACGAGCGCACAGCTGTCTGAGGCACAGAGCAAGTTGTGGGCGCGTCAGACGCGCGAGGAAGCGCGGTTCGCTCGTGCGATGGCCAGCGCGCGCGGTAAGACGACTGCGCGCTCCACCGCGGGCTCCTTCGCCCCAAAGCGCAACAGCGGACCCGACATCCGGCTCTGATCGCTGCGCATAGCTGGTTGACGGTATACTTGCGTCAGCGAAGGGATACAGGCATGGAGTGGGTCGGTCTTGCCAGCGTGGCGAGTCAGCTCGGCGTCTCCGAGCAGCGCGTCCGTGAGCTGATCGACCTCGGTCGCCTGGATGGCGAGAAGGTCGCGGGCCGCTGGCTGATCGACCCAGCGAGCATACCCGCGCTGCCCAGACGCGCCGGCCAGCCGCTCAGCCCGCGCGTCTCCTGGGCGCACGCCGACCTCGCGAGCGGAGGCGTCGCTGACAGTCTGTCTTCGCCAGAGCGTTCTCGAGCGCGTGTCCGGCTGCAGCGGCTCGTCGCGGCAGATGATCCGGTGCTGCTCCTCGCGTCGCTGATGGCGCGGCGCGCAGCACGGTCGCGTTGGGCGGCGCCCGACCCTCAGGGGCTCCTCGACGACCCGCGGTTCGTGGCCTCCGGCGTGAGCGACCCGCGATCCGGCATGAGCTCACTCGGTCACGCCGAGGGGTACGTGCGCAAGAGGGACCTCGACGACGTAGTTGCCGATCACCTCCTAGTCCGGGCTCGTGGTCCAGAGAACGTGATCCTCCACAGCGTCGACGTCGTCGAATCGCGTCTCGACCAGATCCCGTCACCCCTGCCGTGGCTCGTGATTGCAGCCGATCTGGCTGAGGGTGGGGCTCGAGAGGCGCAGCAGGCGCGCAACTTGATCAAGACGGCAGCGCAATGAGCGACCGGGTCGTGACAATGCCCGCAATGACCGACCCGCAGGCCGAGAGCTGGCGTGCGGCGATGGACCTGTACCAGGCGGTGCCGGAGGGGTGGACTCTCGTAGGCGGTCAAATGGTGCACCTGTGGTGTGCAGACCGTGGGTCATTCATCGCCCGACCGACCGACGACATCGACACGGTGCTCGACGTCCGTGCCAAGCCACAGATTCTGTACACGGTGACGTCGGCCCTGCGCGATGCCGGATTCGTGGCCGAGACATCGTCTGGTGGTATCCAACATCGCTGGGTCCGAGGCAAAGCGGTGATCGACGTGCTGATTCCACGCCACCTCGGCGCACGAGCAGCCAGCAGGCGCGGCGCCGGCGGTGGGAGGACGATCGAGACGCCCGGCGCGCAGAAGGTTCTCGACCGGTCGGAGGTCGTCAGGGTCCGCATCGGCGACCGGATCGGAAAGATGCCGCGGCCGACGCTCCTTGGTGCCATGGTCGGCAAGTCCTCTGCATACAAGGTCATGCTCGACGACAAGAGGCAGCGACACCTCATCGATCTGGTCACCCTGGCCAGCATCCTCCGCCCGAGCGACGTGACGGGCGGCCGGCCGCTGGACCGGAACGAGATCGCCACCCTTGGCAACGCGATCACGGCAGCTCGCGCTGACGCGCGAGCCTGGGGCAGCGTGCCCAACGGCCTGCAGGCGCTGGAGAGGCTCGCTGGAGTTGTGAGCCGGGCGCGGTTGCGAGGTGGGGCACCGCCGGCGGAACTCATGCGCGGCAAGACCACCGCACGCTCGACTGCTGGCTCCTTCGCCCCGAAGTGGAACAGCGGACCCGACATCCGACTCTGAGTCGACCACACGGTCGCGGAGTCCGTGCCGCGTATATCGTCGATATGACGATCATCAGCACGGCGGCCGAGTCCGCACGCGAGAACGCCCGCGCCACCGACGGCCGCTTTGGATCTCAGGCTCGTTCCGAACCTGAGATCGCAATCCCCGCCCTGGCGGATGGGTCTCGCACGCAGCCCACGAAGTACGTGTCGCTGAAGGACACGAACGTGGCGATCCGAAAGGACCTGGCAGCTGCCTACCCAGGCACGAAGTTCTCCGTCCGCGCCGACGGCTCTTGCGCCCGGGTCTCGTGGGTCGACGGGCCCCCGGAGGAGATGGTCAAGGTGCACCTCGCCCGGTACGAGAACGAGCACTTCGACGGGATGACCGATTCGGGCACCCCGCTGTTCGATGCGGCGGCCGACGAGAACGGGAACCGGCAGCGGATCCAGTGGGGCTCCCGGTTCGTGTTCACCAGCCGCGAGCTCAGCGATGAGACGACCGCGCAGGCGACCGCCTACGTGGACGAGAAGCTGGCGGATCAGGGGACGGTCCCCGGCGACAAGTGGGACCGTGTGCAGGTGCCGACCGCTCTCTGGGCGCGCGGCAACACGCAGCCGGCGAGCTCGTCGGCCCGCGTGCGCAACGACGTGCTGTCCCATGGGGAGATGGTCCGGCTCGTCGCCACCTGGACCGCTGACGACGCGTACCGTGAGGCGCAGGGGTTCGAGCCGTGCACCGAGTGCGGGGAGCCAGCCGAGAACCTCCTGGACCGGCTGTGCGAGGCTTGCGCCGAGCGGCTCCACTGCTCTGAGTGCGGCCGCAAGCTCGAAGTCCACAGCTTCGACGGCATGTGCGACCCGTGCGCCGTGAAGTACACGTGCCCTAGCTGCGGCGAGTACTCGGTGAACGGCGCGCTCTGCGACGAATGCTCTTGATCAGGCAGTAAGAGGGGCCCGTGCGGCGCGCCGCACGGGCCCCTCTGCTCGGTGGGTCAGCCGAGGGGGTACGAGGTTACGAACGAGACCCAGACCTTGTTCGCTCCGCTGGACTGCGCCGCCTTCACGAGACCGTTGGCGTGGATCTCAACGAATCCCGGAGTCGCTCCCGAGAAGGCCGCACCGAGCCGGATCGGCGCTCCGCTCTGTGTGGGCCGGATGGCCGTCGGCAGGCTCGAGATCACCGTCGTGTAGCTCCCCGTGGGGATGGTTCCCACGATGCCGCCGCGCAGGTAGACGACGTTGTCGCGGATCCGGTAAGAGAGCGGCCCCACTCCGTCGCCCTCAAAACCAGACGCGTATCCAGACTTGATCTCAACCCAGCCGGTGTCCTTCCTCACAGCCGCCATCTGCGAGTTGAGGGTAGAGATCGAGGCGTCCTGGGTCTCGTCCTTCGCCTCCGCATCCGTCATGCGGGTAGTGAGGGAGCTGATCGAGGAATCCTGCGTCTTGTTCGTGCCCTCCACCGCGGTCAGGCGCTTGACCGCCGCGTCGATCGCCGAGTCCTGGCTCGTGTTCTTGCCCTCCACCGCGGTGAGCCGCGTCAGGGCGCCCGCGAGCGAGTTGGAGGTGTCGGTGGCGAGCTTGGAGGCGTCGGTGCTCGACTTCTCGGCCGCGGTCATCCGCGTGCCGAGCGCACTGATCGCAGTGTCCTGGCTGGTGTTCTTGGTCTCGACGCCGGTGATCCGGGCGATGGCTGCGTCGAGGGCCTTGCCGAGGTCAGTGCCAGTCTTCTCGGCGGCGGCGACCCGGCTGGTGAGCACGTCGAGGGTGCTCGTGACGC